>NZ_JBHYNC010000023.1:0-76763 GCF_042743165.1 Gordonia sp. NPDC058843 | reverse complement strand
CCTCGCACCTCAGGGAGCAGGGGTTATGCGGTTCTTTCGGATTAGGGAGCAGGGACCCTACTTGCCCGGATCAGTCCCGGGCGACGTCCCGTCGGCCAGGTCCATCGCGGTGAGGAGCAACCGAGCGACGCGGGCGTAGGCCTGATGTTCGGCCTCGCACAGTGCGATCTCCTCATCGCCGAGTTCGGCCTTGCGGGCGGTCGTGAGATTGTCCATCCACTCGCGCATCTCGGCGGCGCAGATGTCGAAGAACTCGTGCACGCGCTCCGGATCCTGGTGGCACGCCAAGAGGACGGTCTTCGGGGACAGCTTGTTGTCGACTTTCTGGCTGACCCGCAAGAGGGCCAGGAGCGCTCCGGGCAGCCGGCCACCTTGTCGTCTGCGGTCCAGTTTCGGGCTGCTGTCGAGTCGCCGGATCATCTCGCCACGCGCCGAGCCGGCGAAGTCGTCCCAGCGTCGGAGGGCGGCATCGAGATTGGCGGGACTGAAGACCGCGACGTCGATCCGTCGCTGGGCAAAGACGAGCCCGTTGCGCACGACCACCGCGACTTCGGGCCACCGAGGGGAGAACTCCGCGACGACCATCCCGAGCAGCGAGGGTGCGGGCACCGACGAACTGAGGATGGTCACGATCTCCAGCGAACGCGCATCGCGGGTGGGCCGCAGCAGCGAGGTTCCCGTCGATCGCAGGAAGATGGCCTTACGCGGGCTGACCACCGCCGGACGACCGGCCGCGGTCATCGCGGCGCGGGCGAGCTCGACGAGATGGTCCTTCGACTGCGGTACCACCCCGCGCTCGACGGGGGCATCGACAAAGCGGGCGAGGGCGGTGAAGCGGAGGGTGTCGGCGTCGTTGGTACGGACGGTGTCGTCCGGATCGTCGCCGACCGGTCGGACCGGCTCCGGTGGCAGGCTCTGGTCCCGACCGGTGTCCGACTCGTCGTCGGGCAGGGGAGAGTGGTGGCGGGCGAACGACGGGTCGCCGATGCTGACGAACGACGGGTGGATGACGCCCCACACCTCGCGCAGGGCTCGCACGGCGGCGCCGGCGAGGTCGGTGAACCGGTCGGGTTCGACCTCGAAACAGAAGGCGCTGCGGCCCTCCAGCCGACACCAGCCACGGTCGACGATGTAGGTGGCCTGGCGCATCCACCGGTCCCTGTCGGTCCAGGTGAGATCGCCCGCGGAGATGGTGCAGCGAAGACGGTCGGTCGAGCCGAGGGTTCCGGTCACCGCGAAGGTCATCCGCCGCCGCCAGCCCCCGGCGGCCGCCTCGACGATCGCCAAGGTCTGTCCGGGCAGAAGGCGTGGCACGCGGACCGCGAGAGTGTCGGCGAAGTCCCGCCAGGCCGCCTCGAGGACGGCGTCGAAATCGGGGGACATGCGGGCTCCTCCTGGGCGGGACATACGCGGACCGGATCCGCATAGTACGACGCGGAGCAGACACCCGGGGCGACACCCGCGACAGAGCTACCGCGGTGTCGAGTGCTCGACCGTCTCCTCGTAGACGGGGGCCCAGGGGAGGCCGTGATCGGCGTAGTCGACGCTCGTCAGCGCGGCGCGTGGCACCGGTTCTCCGGTCAGCGACTTCCACGTGATCGAGTTGACGATCCGCACCGCGGCGGCCGCGGATGTCGTCGGATGCCAGGTGTCGGCGGACTCCAGGGGACCCGTCACGCGCGGCGCGGTGAGGCGGGGGCGCGCACGGGACTGCTCGGCGCGAGAGAAGTCGCAGAGCACGCAGGTTCCGGGTTCCGACGGCAGGTGGCGCCGGCGTCGGGCCCATGCATCGGCGCGCATCGGGATCACCGTCAACTGCAAGAGTGTCCCGGTCAGGCCTCCGTGCTCGACGGCGTGCGTCGAGGGCGCGACGAACTGACGGTCGTCGCGCCCGTCGCCGGCCGCACCCCGATACGAGGCCAGAGACGGTTGCGTGGGTACCTCGAGGTAATCGTCGGCGCCGAAGTCGGGCGTGCCGGTGAACGCTCGACCGCTGATGGCGTTGACACCGTCGACGCCGACCATCACCAGGAACGGGTGCAGGTGCGGCGACGAGAAATCCAGCCAGGTGGCCTCGGATTGCCACATCGGGATGGTCGCGTGCGCGTCGCCGTCGGGTGAGCCCTGGGCGAGGCGGAGTGCGGCGTCGCCACCGACCGGCCCGCTTCGTCCGACCGGTCCGGGGGTGCGCAGCGCTCGCTGGAACGTGACATGTAACCGCGCATCGCGACCCAGTTCGGGAAAGGTGAACGTGAGTGCGCCGCGATCCGTGGTGATGGCCATACGAGCGCTCCGATCGATGACGCGAACCACTGAGGGTGGCCTAACCGATTGAACCCCTCGTGCAGCGTCAGGGCGATGCCCGTCGACGAAAATCGTCCGCGCAGACTACGTCCCCGGAGCCTGGGCTACCGATTTGCCGGGATCACTTCGCCGGCGAGCCGCTGTCGGCGGTGTCGTCGTCGGACAGCACGACGACTCGCAGCGCGGCCCGCAGGTTGTGCGTGGTTGCCTGCCAGGCCGCGGCTTCGTGGCGACAGGCGTCGGCCTCCTCCGAGTCCGACGCAGCGGCGGCGTCGACCGCCGACCGCTGCCACGTGAGGTGCTGCTCCTCGCTGGTGTTGATGTAGGAGAGGATGTCGGCCTGGTTGTAGTGGCAGATCTTGGCCACTTCGCGGGCGCTGAGCGACCGGCCGTCGGGGTCGAGTTCGAGCAGCGTCTGCAGCGCGTCGGGGAGCCGGCGGTCGTTCCTCGCGGTCAGCGGGGCGTCCTCGCCGACCTTGGCGATGACGGACGGGGCGCAATCGGCCAGGAAGGAGAACCATTCGGCCAGGGCCGAGCTCAGGTTGTGCGGGTGGAAGACGGCGCATTCGACGGTGAGGGTCGCGAACACCTCGTCCTCGAGCAGGTGCACGCGCACTGCCGAACCCATCGTCGGCTGGGCCGCGACGATGTCGGCCGCGCGCCTGCGGTCGGTGATGTCACCGGCCAGTCGGGCGAAGAACTCGAAGCGCGGGGCGTCGCTGCGCGGACTCAGCCACGACGAGACGGGTTTGGTGGGCAGGGCGATGTCGCCGTCGGCGTCGGTCTGGATGCGGCAGCCGGTGAGGTCTTCGAGCGAGCCGACGAGCAGAGCACGCAGATGGTCGGCATCGTGGGGTTGGACCGCGACCTCGATCCGGGGTTCGGAGCGCGCGGCGGGCGAGTGGTCGAGGAACGCCGGATGCACGACCTCCCAGACCTGGCGCAGCGTCAGCACCGTCACGTGCGCGAGCTGATCCACGCGGCGTCGGCCGACCTCGAAGATGTGGGTGCCGTTGCGCAGGCGCCGCCACCCGAGGGAGGCGAGCAGTTCCAGGTGCTCGTCGAAATACTCCGGGGTGGGGTGCAGGTCGGTGTCATCGATCGTGCAGCGAAGCCGGCGCGAACCGGTGACCGTGAACCGCAGCGTCCCGTGCGGGCCCTCCGGGATCATCGGGTCTTGCTGGATCGTGAGGGTTCCGCCCGGCTCGAGATGCGACAGGCGATCGCCGACATGCAACGCGAACGTCCGCCACGCGTCGTCGATGTTCGAGTCCACGGTGAAGTCGGTCATCTCGACTCCCTTCCTCGTGCGCTGACGTACATGCGCATGGTGCAGCGATAAAGGGATCGGGAGCACGCTCCACCGACTGTTTCGACGGCCGGCCCCGAACCCGCCTTCGGGGTTCAGGTTAGGTGACTTGGCCGACAGACTTGGTCGGTTGAACAGACCCACGACGAACCCTTGCTCGAACCGTACCCCTAGGAACGCGACCCGGCTCAGTCAGGCAGGGGTTGTGAACCGACAACCAGCGGTTGTGTCCCCAGCCCTGGGGACAAACCCCGGAGGTGACCTTCAGACGCGGAGGCGCTGATGCCAGCACAGCCTCACCGAGGTCCCCTCGGGCCCGCTGGTCAGTTCCGATGCGTCGGTGAGTGCCGAGATCAGTGCCAGTCCGCGACCGCGATATGGAGACGACGACGCGTCGGGTGCCCAGCGCCCGGTATCGGTGACGGTGACCTCGAGCGATTCCTCGCGAGTCGTGCGCGCCCGGACCTCGATGATTCCGGACCGCGGGCCGGACGGTCCGGTGCCGGGCGACCGGGCGTCGGCGGCGTAGGCGTGCTCGGCCGCGTTGGCCACGGCCTCGTAGACCGCGAGGACGATGTCACTGCGGCGCTCGGCGTCGAGGTCGAGCGTCGCGTCCAGCCACTCCCCGAAGTACTGCCGGAAGCGATGGGCGGACTCGGGAGTCGACGTGACCGAGAGTGCGAGGCCACCCTCGAAGTCCCTGCCGTCCGCGTCCGTGGGGCGTCGGTGGGCCGATGAGATCGAAGCCATCTGTGCCTATCCCGCCGGACGGTCGGCCAGCCCCCCGGTGGTGGTCATGGCCGTGACCGCATCGTTCAGTGTCGGGTAGAGCACCATCGTCTGATCGAGTCCCATCACGGTGAGGGGTCGAGCCGTCGCCGGTCCGGCGGCCACGACCCCGAACATGCCCCGGGGCGCGATGGCCTCGTGTGCGGCGACGAGCGTCGCCATCCCGGCCGAGGCCAAGAACTCGGTGGTCGTCAGGTCGATGATCAGACCGTCCGGCTGCCCGCTCAGCGCCTCGGAGACCGCCTCGGACAGTTGGGGAGCGGTGAGCACGTCGATGCTGCCCTCCACGGTCAGGATCACGAGTTGCTCGTGTGCCGCGGACACCACCGACATCAGGGCGCGTCCGGCACTCGGGCCGCTGTCGTCGACGATCACGGCGTCAGAATGTTCTGGCTGCATCGGTGCCGGCCCTCTCCACGGGGGACGCGGGCCGACCAGCGGCCCCGTCCCGGCGAAAGTGTGACGGCAGCTGCTCAACCGATGCTGTCCATCGTGCCATGTCACGACGCCACCCCGGTGCCGGGGTGTGATGCTCGCCGGGGCGCCGAGCGCCTACTTGCCGAACACCCGCTCGAGGAAGGGGATGGTGTCGGCTTGCGACCGGACCAGCGTTCCGCTGTGGTCGCTCGGGTACGTCCGGAAGTTCACCGGTTGCCTGTTGGCGGTCAGGGTCGCCGCGTACGCCGCGGTGGTGGGGTACGGCACGTCAGTGTCGAGGACGCCGTGGCCCATGAAAAATGGCCTGTCGAAACCCTTTTCGGGCATGGCCATGTAGTCGGCGAGGGTCGCGGCGAAGTTCGGCAGGCTGCTCAGCGGCGCGCTGAAGTAGTCCCCGAGGGAGACGCCCCGGAGTTGCTCCTCGAAGTCGGCGACACACCGGGTCTCGGCGAGCGATACGTACTTGCGGCCGGTGGGGGTGAGAATGCGGTCGATGCCGAGCTCGGGATGAGCGTGGCGGAGACCGGCGGTGATGTAGCTCAGGTATGCGGTCAGCGCCGGTGTGATCGCGACCGGAGGTACGCCCGGGCCGGCGATCTGGACGAGACGTTCGATGTAGGCCGGCGTGCCGGTGCCGACGGCACCCCGATAGTCGAGCTCGGGACCGCCGAACTCGGTGGCGTAGCGCGCGGTGTAGATCGCCGCGCCGCCACCCTGGGACTGCCCGACCGCCGCCCAGGACCGGGACAACTGTTGGGCAGCAGGAAAACTCGCCGTGTACTCCCGACCGGCTCGCACCATGTCGACGACGTTGTGCGCCGCGGTCCGGCCGTCGAGGTAGGCATGGAGACCGGGGGTTCCCAGGCCGGCGTAGTCGCTGGCGACGATGGCGTAGCCCTGCTGCATCCACTTCGCCAGATAGGGCAGGTCGCGCTCGGGTAGGCCCGGTCCCCGGACCGAGGGCGCGCAGTCGTCGCCCAATCCGGAGGTCCCGTGCGCCCACGAGATCACCGGCCAGCCGCCGCGTGGGGCGGTGCCCTTCGGGATGAACACGGACCCGGTGCTCAGGGCCTTGTCGCCGAACGAGTCGGTGGTGACGTAGGTCAGAACGGTGGCGTCGGCGGAACCGGGCACCCAGAACTGCGGCGCCAGCGGCCTCGACGAGACCACCGAACCGGCGTCGCCGAGGGGCGAGGCGATCGCCGGGCCGGTGCCAACGATTCCGGCGGCACCGGAACTCCCGATCACGACCGCTGCGCACGCGACCAGTGTCAGAACCTTGCGATGCCATCGAGTCACGGTCCACACCGTACTGCGAACGTGCCCCGGTCGTCGATCGGTCAGGTATTCCGTTCCTGTTCAGTGCTTTTCGGGGGTTGAATGCCGGTAGAAGAGAAGGCCGGGGCCGGCGACAATACCCTGGTGGGGTGCGGGTTCGCACAAACCCGGCAGAGAGGTGTCACGACATGGCGTTGCGTACGGTCGACCTGCCGAGCCCGGCGGAGATGCGGCCCCGGTGGGCTGCCTACGCCGCAGTTCTGGCCGTGCGAGGGGAACGCTGGGCGCAGGGAGCGCAGGCGACCCCGGACGGGTGGCACTTCGACGACGGCGGCGGGAACTGGGCCGACGTGGTGCTGCTCGGTGCCGACCGCGCGGTCCTCGTCGGACACGATCACGAGTACTCCGAGACGTACTTCCGCGAGGGTGCGGCGTACTTCGGTGAGCCGGAGACGGACCTGCTCGACGGAGCGCCGGAGTGGTGGGAACCGGCGATCGCGCCCTACCTCCAGAGGCAGCGCACCGACGGCATGTGGATCGGATTCGTCTACGGTTTCGACGGCCGGTGGAGCCGATCCGCCTACGACCTCGCCGATGGCTTCACCAGCGTCGGTCTGCCGTTCACCGACGACGAGAAGACCGTCGATGCTCTCGTGGATCTGCTCGGGAACTGGTTCGGCGAACTGCGACTGGCGCTCCCCGCCGATCTCGGCCACCGGCTACGGGCGATGGTCTCACCCCGAGGTGAGGTGACCTCGGCAGTCCTGCAGGGCATCCTCGGGCCCGCCACCGCGCATGCCCACATCGACGCGGCAGTGGCTGCGGCACAACGGTTTTCGCGGGCATGACCGTGTTGAGCGGAGGCGGCTCGTCGCCAGGCCGTCACTGCGTGCGCAGCTCCCGCTTGAGCAATTTGCCGCTCTGATTGCGGGGGAGTTCGTCGACGAACCGCACCTTCTTCGGGACCTTGAACGGGGCGATCCGGGATCGGACGTGCTCGATCAATGCCTCCTCGGTCACCGACTGGCCGTCCCGCACCACGACGACCGCGGTGATGGCCTCGATCCACTTCTCGTCCGGCTCGCCGATGACGGCCACCTCCGACACCGCCTCGTGGGTGTAGATCGTGTCCTCGACCTCACGCGAGGCGACGAGGATTCCGCCGGTGTTGATCACGTCCTTGATGCGGTCGACCACCGTGATGTATCCCTCGGCATCGCGGGTGACCAGGTCGCCGGAGTGAAACCAGCCGTCGCGGAAGGCCTCGTCGGTGGCCTCGGGGTTCTCCCAGTATCCGCGGCAGAGTTGCGGGGAGCGGTAGAGGATCTCACCGGGAACCCCGGGCTCCACGTCGTTGCCGTCGGTGTCGACGACGCGGGTCTCGACGAAGAACACCGGGCGGCCGCACGACGACGGTCGGTCCTCGTGCTCTTCGGGGCGCAGAACCGTTGCGAGCGGTCCGATCTCGGACTGGCCGAAGCAGTTGTAGAACTGCATGCCGGGGAATCGGTCCCGGAGTCGGTTCAGCACGGTCACCGGCATGATCGACGCGCCGTACTGGGCTTTCCGCAGGGAGGAGAGGTCGCTGGTGTCGAGGTCCGGGTGATTGGCCAGGGGAACCCAGACGGTCGGTGCGAGGAACAGCGAACCGATGCGTTCGGACTCGACGCGACGCAGGATCTCCGGGATGTCCGGGGTCGCCATGAGTCGGACGGTCGCGCCCACCGAGAGGTACGGCAGCATGAAGACGTGCATGCCCGCCGAGTGGTAGAGCGGCATGGCGATCAGTGGATTGTCGTCGGCGGTGAAGTCCAGGGCGATCACCGACGACACGTACTCGCTGATCAGTGCCGAGTGGGTCATCATGGCGCCCTTGGGTTTCGACGTGGTCCCCGAGGTGTACAACAGCTGCGCCAGGTCGTCTCCGGCAGCTCGGGAATCGAACTCGACGGCCGGTTCGGACGCGGCTGACGCAAGCAGCGAATCGTCGGCGTCGCGGAGTGGCACCACCACCTCGACGTCGGCGAGATCGCCGTGGATCTCGTCGATCCGGTCGGACAGTGCCGGGTCGACCAGCACCGCGCGTGCACCCGACTGCACCACGAGATAGCGGAGCTCGTCACCTCGCAACGCGTAGTTGATCGGGACGTGGACGAGTCCGGCACGACAACACGCCAGGAAGCCGATGGCGTAGGCATCCGAGTTGGTGCCGTAGGCAGCGACGCGGTCCCCCTGCTCCAGACCGCGGGCCAACAGGCCGGCCGCGGCAGCGGTCACGGCGTCGTCGAGCTGGCGGTAGGTAAAGGTGCGGTCGTCGAAGATCAGCGCGGTGCGTTGGGGATGTCGCGCGGCGGACCTGCGGAGGATCCCGTCGATGCTGTTCGTGGAGGAAGGTCGCGGAGCCATACCGACGACGATACTTGGACGTCCTAGTGACGGGCGGTGGTTCCGGCCATCAGGGCCAGAAGATGGTGCCGTTCAGGAAGTCCTGGGCGAACCGGCCGCCGGTTCGGTACTCGCCGCCGAGCGGAACCCCGAAGTACCCGCCGGCGCCGCCGGTGTTCTCCCACTTCTGGCGGATCTGACCCCAGACGATCTGTGCGCCGCCGGTCTTGGACCACGTGACCACGCCGCCCTGGAAGTCGTTGCTCCGTCCGCTGCCCGACCGGTACTCGTTGGTGACCGGGTAACCCAGCGCGCCACGCTCACCCCCGGCCTTCTGCCAGCGACTCCGGATGGCGCCGCCGACCTGATGCGCAGTGCCGCCGTCGGCAGCGGGATGCCAGTAGAACGACGTGTCGCGGGAGAACGTCTGGAAACGACCTCGCTTGGCGGCCGCGCGCTCGGGACCGGTCGGGACACCCCACTTGAAAAAGCCGCCGGTCGAGGCGTAGGCCTGTTCGATCTTCCCGCCGACCAGATGCCCGTTGATGACACGGTCTGCCTGCGCGCTCGGTGCGAGCATCACCAGCGACACCATCGTCGCCACGACTGCGACGCTCGCCAGACGCCTGCGCACGCGCCGACGGACGGATTCTGGACGGAGGTCACGGGCGGGGCGTCGCGTCGACGTCGTCAGAGCAGACATGCGCGCGATGGTACGGACGTCCCACGGTGCCTGCTGTTGGACAGCTCACACCGGCGTCGGCGGCTAGGGCGTTCCCGCAGGTGTCTCCGGCGATGCGGGGGCTTCCGGCGGGGGTGGGTTCGTCGTGGTCGTCGTGGTCGTCTCGTCGGGGGCCTCCGCCGCGGGCGGCGCGGCGTGCGTGGACACCGCAGGCGGATCCGTCGCAGGTGGTCCAGGTGCGGGAGGATCGGACGCCGGGGCGGCAGGCGGAACGACGACCCAGTTCGCCGTGCGGACGGACACCGTCTTCGGGGCCCCGACCGCCGTCAGCGTCAGAGTCCACACACCCGTGCTGCTGGTGGAACCCGACACCGAGGTGCGTTGCAATTCCGAGGCGGCAACGGACCTGGTCACGCCGTCGGTGCACGAGAGCGCGACGGTGCCGAGGGTGGGAGTGCCGGGCGGCACCGTACAGCCCACCGACAACCCGGCGTCGTCGAAGCTGAAACCGCCGACGACCTCCCCTGAGCCACTGAACGATGTCGGAGTCGCCGGGGCTCCGCCCGGCGCGCCGGGTTCCGACGCCGGTCCGGGGACCTCCGAACCCGGCGCCTCGTAACCGGGCGCCTCCGGGGCGGGAGCGTCGGAAGGCGGTGCGGATGCATCCGGGGCCGGGGCGTCGGACTCCGGACCCGGGCTGTCCGGCCCGCCGGAGACCGGTGCCGAGGAGTCCGGTCCAGCGGAGTCCGGTCCAGGGGAGTCCGGTCCAGCGGGGTCCGGAGCCGGTGAGTCCGAGGGCGGGGCTCCTTCGGGCAGGCCGTCGTGCTCCTCGGCCCGCTTCTCGAGGGCCGGCTCGGCCGCGGGGTTCCCCGGTGCGATGAGGCCGTTGTGCTCGGCGTCTTCCTCGGTGTCGGCCACGAACGGGGTGTTCAACGCGGCCGGTGTGGGCAGGGGGCCGGACGGTGGGGGAAAGCCGCTCAGGTCGAGCAGTCCACCCGGTGGCTGCGAAAAGATCTGTCCGGTGAGAAAGTTCAGCAACTGGAGCACGTCGCCGGCGGGCGCGCCGGCGTCGGGGGCCGGCGGCGCGGGAACGATGGTCGTCGACTTGCCGACCGCGGTGACGTTCTGGTTGTTGTACGCGATCCGGGTGACCGATCGGGTCTTGTAACCCTCCCAGGTCTGTCCCTCGAGCCGATACCCACCGAGCGGGGCGGCGGCCGGCGGGGCGAGCGGATTGCCACACGAGCACATCGCACGCGGGACGCCGGCAGAGTCGACGTAGACCGCGGTCCCACGCTGTAGGACCGACTGAAACGGGACCGCCCGGCCGGAGGTGTACGAGTGGTTGGTGACCCAGGTGTCGGTGGTCAGCACCACCGGGGTGAGGGTGTTCAGGTAGTGCGGGATGTCGGCGGTGCCGATGCCGTAGACGCCGGCCCAGGCGCGGGCCGCCGGTGGATCGGCGAGCAGTCGGTTGCTCAGTGCGGCGGTGTCGCAGGCCGCGGCGTCGCCGGAGCCGTACAACCCGGCGTCGGTGCCGTTCACCGCACGCCCACCGAGATCGGCCGCGCCCGCGGTGCCCGTGAGAGCCACATTCTCCGGCAGGTCACCGGCACCGGCCACGAGCACGGGATCGGTGAACGGGTCGATCCCCGGGTCGTTGGCCGCGGTCAGAGTGAGGCCGGGGACGTAGATGTCCCCGTCACGAGCCTTGACCACGAAGACGATTCCCGCGGCGAGGATGAGGGCGAGCACGACGACGATCGCGCCGAGCACGAGGGTGAGCGCACGCCGGCTGTCGGGCCGCGGCGGAACCGCGCCGTATGGGGTCGACGGGTGAGTCGGGGGACCGGGCGGATAGGTCATCTCGCAGCTCCTACTGGTCCACTCCGGCTGGGTCACATGCCGTGGAGTGGCGCTCCGCGGAGGCGGGGCGGGTTCAGTGAGGCGGCTCGCTCACCGAGCTCAGTATCGGCGCGCCGAAGAGCTGGGAGCAAGGCCTGACCAGCATATTCACGGTGCTGAGGCGAAATCTCGACCGTTTGGACCACACCTACGTAACGCTGCGGGCCGGGCGGCCGACACCTACTTCGGCCCCTATGCGGAGCCGGGTCAGACCCGACCGAACACCATCGAGTCCTCGACCTTGTTGATCCGGTGGTCGATCGCGTCGCGGTAGTAGTTGTGCCGCACCTGCCAGTGACCGCGGGTGCCCGACTTCGGCAACGCCTCCGGGGACCTTTCGACGTACCCCGCCTTGAGGTCCCACAGCGGCCGCGAACCCATGACCTCCGAACCGAGGTGGGGATAGGCATGGGTGTAGCCGTTGGTGCGCATGTACCTCACCAGATCGGCGACTGCGCGCGCCGTCATGTCCGCGCGGAGGGTCCACGACGCATTCGTGTAGCCGACCGACCAGGCGAGGTTCGGGACGTCCTCGATGAGATAGCTCTTGAAGACGAAGCGATCGTGCGGTTTCACCTCTGCGCCGTCGACGCGCAGCCGAGTTCCGCCGAAGCCGAGCAGTTGCAGCCCGGTCGCGGTGACGATGATGTCGGCGTCGAGGTGGCGACCCGAGGTCAGGGTCACCCCCGACGCGTCGAACCGGTCGATGTGGTCGGTGACCATCTCGACGGTGCCCTCGGCGATGTCGGCGAACAGATCGGCGTCGGGGACCATGCACATGCGCTGATCCCACGGGTTGTAGGTGGGATTGAAGTGCAGATCGACCGGATAGTCCTCCGGCAGGTTCGCCACGACGTTGCTCCGGATCATCCGCCGTCCGAGCTTCGGGAAACGATGGGTGAGGTGCACGATGGCGGCGGTCTGCGCCGCATATCGGGTGCGGATGACCTTGTGCGCGGCCTGGGGCGGGAGCAGTTTCTGCACCAGCGGCGCGAGGTACTGCTTCTGCTTGGACGAGAAGATGTACGACGGCGAGCGCTGCAACATCGTGACGTGTTCGGCCTGCTCGGCGAGACTCGGGATGAGGCTGACGGCCGTCGCGCCGCTCCCGATCACCACGATTCGCTTGCCTCGGTAGTCGAGGTCGGCGGGCCAGTGCTGCGGATGCACGATCTGACCGGTGAAATCGTCGGCGCCGGTGAACCGCGGCGTGTACGGGTTGTCGTAGTCGTAGTAACCGGTCGCGAAGATGACGAACCTGGCGCGGTGGGTCTCGCGGCGCCGATCCTCGCCGACCTCGACCCCGAGGGTCCAGGTGTCGGTCGACGAATCCCAGTCGGCGGTCAGGACGTGCTGACCGAAGCGGATGTGTTCGGCGATGGCGAACTTGTGGGCGGTGTCCTCGATGTACTCCCGGATGTCGTCCCCGTGGGCCAGCGCGCGGGGCTTGCGCCACGGCTCGAACGGATAGCTCAACGAATAGATGTCGCTGTCGGAGCGCACGCCGGGATACCGGAACAGATCCCAGGTCCCGCCCATGCGTTCGCGGCGTTCGAGGATCACATAGTCGGCGTCGGGATTCTCCTCCTTCAGCCGGTAGGCACAGTCGATGCCGGACAGGCCGGCGCCGATGATGATCACGTCGCGCACGGGTGATTGCGTGCCGTCGGGGTCGCTGTCGGTCACATGGACCTCCTCGCTGGGGATGCCTCGGTTGCTGTCATCATGCAACACTTGTCCTCAGATGTGAACGGAATCACACCGAACCGCAGAACAGCCTTCTGCGGCCATCATCCGCGAGGGTCTAGGGGAAGCACTATGTCGATGGAGAAGCACACCTATTGCCGGATCTGCGAGCCGTTGTGCGGCATGATCGCCACCGTCGAGGACGATCGGCTGATATCGCTGCGGCCCGACAAGCAGCATCCGCTCTCCCGCGGCTTCGCGTGCCCCAAGGGGATCGCGTTCACCGAGATCGTCAACGATCCCGACCGCCTCCGGCACCCGCTCCGTCGACGCCCCGACGGTGAGTTCGAACAGATCTCGTGGGAGACCGCACTGGACGAGATCGGGCGCAGGCTCGTCGAGGTCCACCGAGCCTCCGGCAGCGATTCGATCGGCTGGTACTTCGGCAACCCGGCGACGTTCTCGACCGGGCACACGCTGTGGACCGCGATCTTCATGAACCTGCTCGGCACGCCGCACGTGTACTCGGCGGGTTCACAAGACGTGAACAATCGATTCGTCGCCAGCCACTTCCTCTACGGAAACCCGCTGACCGCCCCGATTCCCGACATCAACCGCGTCGACTACCTGGTGATCATCGGTGCGAACCCCGTCGTGTCCCACGGCAGTGTGATGAGCTCGCCGCGAATCCGCGAGGGCCTGAACGCCATCACCGCGCGTGGCGGGTCCGTCGTCGTGGTCGATCCCCGACACACCGAGACCGCCCGTGAATTCGACTGGCTACCGATCACACCCGACACCGATGCGTTGTTCCTGCTGTCACTGCTGCACGTTCTGTTCGATGAGAACCTCACCGACCGCGACCGGCTCCGGCGTCAGGCGCGGGGCGTCGAGGAACTCGAGACCCTCGTCGCGGCGTATGCGCCGGAGGCGACCGCGGACCGCACGGACATCGCTCCGGAACGGGTGCGCGAGGTCGCCCGTTCGCTCGCACGGACAGAGCGGGCCGCGGTGTACGGCCGGGTGGGAACCTCGCTGGGACGCACCGGCACGTTGACGACCGCGCTCCTGGACATGGTCAACCTCGTCGCCGGCAACCTGGACGTGCCGGGCGGATCGATGTTCGGCGATCTGGGCATTCCCGGTCAGCGTTTGGGTGTTGCTGCGCTGCAACGGGTGTCGAGCTTCCGATGGGCCGGTCGTCGAAGTCGCGTTGGCGATCTGCCGCAGGTCCTCGGTACGGCACCGGCGTCTTTGATGGCGAAGGAGATCACCACGCCCGGTCGCGGCCGACTCCGCGCCCTGTTCGTCAGTGCGGGCAATCCGGTGCTGTCGGTACCCAATGGTGACGAATTACGTTCGGCGTTGGACGAACTCGATCTCATGGTGTCTCTCGACATCTACCGCAACGAGACCAACGCCCGCGCCGACTACATCCTGCCGGCAACCACGATGTACGAGCGCGAGGACTTCCTCCTGCCGTTCCAGGCGCTGTTCACCACGCCGTTCAAACAGGCCACGGAAGCGGTCATCCCACCGCAGGGCGAAGCCCGGGAGGAGTGGACGGTGATCAACGAACTCGTCGGCTTCCTGGCGTCGGAGAGTCTGCTCATCCGTTCCATGCACGCCGGCAACCGCCTGGCACGACGCGTCGGGCGACCGATCACGCCGCGTCGAGTCTCTGACCTGGTCATCCGAATGGGATTGGGCGGAGACCGATTCGGACTTCGTCGCGGCGGGCTGACCTACCGCAGGCTCGTCGAAGACCACCCGCACGGGGTCGTGGTCGCCGACGATCTCGCACCCGGGCAGCTGACGAAGAACGTCACGTTCGTCGACGGCCGAATCCGTCTGGCCGTACCGGAACTGATGTCCGAGATCGAGCGATTGACCGTCGACCACGACGCGGGATATCCGTTGCGTCTCATCGGGATGCGTGAGATCCGGTCGGAGAACAGCTGGCAACACAACGCACCGATGTTGTTGCGTGGGGGACGGTCCCACGCCGCGAGGATGCACCCCGACGATGCGACGGCGCGCGGGCTCGCCGAAGGCGACCTCGCGACGGTGGCGTCCCGGCACGGGTGGATCTCGTTGCCCGTCACCATCACCGAGGACATCAAGCCCGGGGTCGTCGCGATTCCGCACGGCTGGGGTCACAACGGTTCGGGTGGCTGGACTCAGGCGAATGCGGCGGCCGAGAACGATCTGGGCGCGGGCGGTGTGAACGTCAACGCGCTCATCTCGTCCGATCCGGCCGACCTCGAGCGACTGGCCGGGATGGCCAACATGACCGGGGTTCCGATCCAGGTGTCGGCGTTGTCCGACAGTCGGGTGCGTTCCGATGAGGCAGTGGAGACTGCGCGAACCTGACGGCACGACGCGCCCTACCCCCGCACAGCACGATTCTCACCGACGGGTTGCGTCGGTGAGAATCGTGAGAAGCGGTGTCACACAGTTGTTATCGGGTGATCACTCGCCGGCCGGGGGCATCAGCACCGTGTCGATCAGGTACACCTGAGCGTTCGACGTGGTGACGCCGCCGCAGACGACGCCGGACTCGTTGACCTTCAGGTTGTCGCCCGATCCGGTCACGGTGACCTGCTGGCCCTCGAGAGTGGTGTGCTCGCCGACGATCTGGTCAGGGGTGGCCTGGCCCTCGACGACGTGGTAGGTCAGGATCTTGTTCAGGAGATCAGCATCGGTCTTGAGGGTCTCGACGGTCTCCGGGGGCAGCTTCGCGAAGGCGTCGTCGGTCGGCGCGAACACGGTGAACTCACCCTCGTTCAGCGTCTTCACGAGGTTGACCTCGGGATTCAGCTGTCCCGAGAGTGCCTGGGTCAGCGTCGTGAGCTCGGGGTTGGTGGCAGCCGCGGTGGCGACCGGCACGCTGGACATCCCGTTGACCGAGGCCGGTCCCGAGGGGTTGGCCTCGGCGTATGCGGCGCAACCGGGGCCGACGAGGTTGGCGGCCGGGTCGGCCATGGCGCTCTCGCTCATCATGGCGCTGGATTCGGTTGCGGCACCGGTGGTCTCGCTCGAGGTGTCAGAGTCGTCGCTGGAACAGCCGGCCATCACGCCGACGGCGAGGACCAGTCCGGTCAACGCTCCTGCTACACGGGGAACTCGCTTGATCATCGTTGATCCAATCTGTTTACGGTGTGGACTGCGCCTCACCGGCAGTCTCACAACGTCTTCGGTGCCGGGGTGTCCGCGGATTGGTCAAGGACGAGACTGATCGAAGAGTGCCAGTTGTCAGGTCACCCCGCCGCAGGTGTCACTGTGCCCATTCGGAGTCGGCCCAGCCCTCGGCCCAGTCCTGTCCTTCCGAGATGGCGCCCATGGTGGACTGGCCGTCGAACGCCTCACGGATGATGTCGGCGTGGCCGCAGTGGTGCGCGGTTTCCCGGATGAGATGCATGACCATGACCCGGATCGACAGCCATTCGCGTTCGGGCTGCCACGGCGCCGTGGGCTGGGGGATCAGCTCGTCGAGGCTCTCGGCGTCGGCGATCACGCGATCGAACTCCGCAGCCGCGCGGTCGTATTCGGCAAGCCAGCCGGCTATGGTCTCGTCGTCGGTCATCACGTACTCGGTCATGGCCCGGCTCATGTCGAACTCGGCGTTCTCGTCCCGCTCGGTGATGACGCGCGCGGCCCCCTCTTCGCCGTGGGCGAGATGCTTGATCAGGGCGCCGATCGTGAGGGTGCTGACCGTCGTCTGCTTCCGGGCGTCGGCGTCGGAGAGCCCGCGCGCGGTGATCTTGAGCATGTTGCGCTGATCCTGCAGCAGGGTGAGCAGATCGTGCTTCTCGCCGGTGACCTCGACGCTCAGTTCTGCCGGAGTGTAGGTGCCCATGATGTCTGTCCTCTCGATTGGTGTGAGGACCACGCTATGAGCCATAGAGGACAGATACGGTCCTCGTTCTCGATATTCCCAGAGGAGCGAGCTTGCGAGCGTCCCCTCAGTTTCTGCGGCCTGGCGGCCGTCGTGGACCACGAGAGACCCCCTCTGCTCCCTGAGGTGCGAGCGAAGCGAGCCACGAAGGGTCTCGCAACGTGTCTCACCAGGCCCTTCGAGGCTCGTCGACCTCGACGCGCTCCTTCGTCGCTTGCTCGGCCCGGCGGCTTGCGCTCCTCGCACCTCAGGGACCAGGGGTTATGCGGTTCTTTCGGATTAGGGAGCAGGGGTTATGCGGTTCTATCGGATCAGGGAGCAGAGCAGGGATCGGGGACCAGAGACTGGTAGCTGGTTTTCAGGAGGGGCGGGTACGTGCGTAACGGCACGACCGTGCGCGAGCGATGAACCGACTGCGCGACCCACTGAGATCGGCCGCGCGAAGACCGACCGCACCGGGCGGGCCACGACGACCTCGTCTGGCACTCGACGCGGTCACCGGACGCGCAACCAGCGGATCACACCCCTATCCGCTGGTTGCGCATCTCCGGCGTGATCAGTTCAATCTCTTCCGTCGGTCGTCTGTGACGGGTCCACGAGGGCCTGGACGGACGCAGGCGGCGTCTCGCCGCTGTAGGTGACGGGCGCGTCGTACACCGTCCGGACGGGGACCACGCCGGTCCAGTCCGCCGAGTCCCCACCCGGGCCGCCGGTCCGCGCCTTGGCGATCCACTGCCCATCGACGATCGGGAGTCGCAAGACGACGGTCGCCGCGAGTTCCTTGCGTGTCGTCGACC
Source organism: Gordonia sp. NPDC058843 (assembly GCF_042743165.1). Classification (NCBI taxonomy): domain Bacteria; kingdom Bacillati; phylum Actinomycetota; class Actinomycetes; order Mycobacteriales; family Gordoniaceae; genus Gordonia; species Gordonia sp. NPDC058843. The sequence goes on along the minus strand of NZ_JBHYNC010000023.1, from coordinate 59,292 downwards.
GGACCTCGGCCACGCGTCCGGGAATGAGCTTGTCCGACAGCACTTCCAAAGCATCCTGGGCGTCGTCCGACGGCTCGAGCACGCCTCGGATGACCGCCGAACGGTAGTTCGCCGAGTGGTCGAAGAGGGTGTCGGCGACGACCAGACCGTCCAAGGTGAACACGGTGAACGTCACCGGCGCTCCGGCCGCCACGTGCCGCAGCGCGCCCGCCCCGGTCGACCCGTGCAACAGGATCGAGTCCCTGTGCCGCGCGAACAGCATCGGCACCGACCACGGCAGACCGTCGACGACGGTCCCGAGGGTCCCGACCTTCGCCTCGTCGAGCAGCGCGTCGAGCATCGCGCGATCGGCTGCTCGCTCGGGTTTGCGCGTCAGGGACGCGAGCGGCGAAGTCGCGTCCACCGGGGGACCTTCGTCTGAAGTCATGCGGTCATGGTCGCCCGCCGCGGCTCTCGGCTCAACAGATTTGCTCTGACCAAACCCCGGGTGAAAACCACCCACCGGAGCGGACCGGACGACATATCGTCGCCGACCCTCTCCGGTGGGGTGGTTTTCAGCTGAGCCGGCCGGACAACCGATCGCGTACGCGACTCACCTCTGGCGCAGCAGGAACCGTTGGATCTTGCCGCTGGGAGTCTTGGGTAGGGCGTCGACGAAGTGGACGGTGCGCGGGTAGGCGTGCGCGGCGAACTGCGTCTTGACCAGCTGCTGCAGCTCGGCCTCGAGAGCGTCCGAGCCCTCGACCCCGTCGGCAGTGACGACGAACGCCTCGAGGACCTCCCCGCGGAGCTCGTCCGGGCGACCCACGACGGCAACGTCGACGACCGACGGGTGCGTGATGAGGACACTCTCGACGTCGAACGGGCCGATCCGGTATCCGGCCATGATGATCACGTCGTCGTCGCGTGCGGTGAAGAAGTAGCGACCCTCGTCGTCCATGCGGCCGGTGTCGCCCGTCAGGTACCACCGCCCGTCCGACGAGAAGCGCTGGGCGGTCTTCTCCGGGGCGTCGAGGTAGCCGTCGAACCACATCAGCGGGCTGGCCGGGACGTCGATGGCGATCTGACCGTCGACGACCCCGGCGGCGAAGCCGGGCATCGGCTGCCCCATCGAACCCGGCACGAGGGTCTCGTGCACGGACGCGTGCCAGTGGTTGTTGATGAACATCCCGTGTTCGGTCTGGCCGTAGTGGTCGCGGACCTCGGTGCCGATGGCGCGTAATGCCCAGTCGATCACGTCGGGGGTCAGTGGTTCACCTGCCGACGACGCCCGGCGCAGCGAGAATCCGGAGATGCGCGAGTCCTTGCTGAGTGCGCGGTACACGGTCGGTGCGGCCGCGAAGTTGGTGACACCGAGGTCGCCGAGGATCTGCGCGGTGAGTTCGGGGGTGAATCCGGCGTGCAGCAACAGGTTGCGCCGGCCGGCGGCCAGCGGACCGAGCACACCGTAGTAGAGGCCGTAGGCCCACCCGGGGTCGGCAGCGTTCCAGAACACGTCGTCGGCTTGCACGTCGAGACCGAAATGCATGTAGGCGACGAACGACGCCAGGGCCTTGACGGGAACCGGGACGCCCTTCGGTGCGCCCGTGGTACCGCTGGTGAAGAGCAGGATCAAGGTGCCGTCGCCTCCGACGGCGACCGACTCGGTGAGTGGCTCGTGCGAGTCGATGAGTTCCTCGAACTGCTCACCGGCGATCAGCGTGGTGATCCCGTCGATCCTCGAGAGCTTGTCGGCCTGACTCGGCTCGGTGATCACGACCTTCGCCTCGCCGGCCTCCAGGCGCATCGCGATCGCAGGTGCCGCGAATGCGGTGAACAGCGGGATGTAGATCGCGCCGAGGCGGGCGATCGCGAGAAGGGAGACGACGAGCTCCTCGCGCTTGCCCATGAGGACGCCGACCGTGTCGCCGCGTCCGACACCCATCTCCGCGAGGGCCGCGGCGAGTCTCTTGGACCGCTGCGACAGCTCGCCGTAGGTGATGTCGGTGGTGACCGGACGCCCCGAGCCGGACTGCTGACCGTCGCCCTGTTCGACCTCGATGACGGTGAACGCGATCGCGTCGGGATCGTGACCGTCGACGAGGAGTGCCGCGGCGTCGGCGTCGGGCGCCCCGTAGATTGCCAACCAGCGTTCGACCATGTCGGTGGGGGTGGTGTTGGTGGTGGTCTGGGTGGCCTGTGTCATCGTGAACCTCGCTCCGTACTGAGTAAGCTGTGTCACAGTGTCCTCCCCGGACGGACCATGGAACACCCCCTGAAGAGGGGGAGAAGCGAGGTGAGATGCCCGAGCCGTTGAGCGGGATCGTCACCGAGGCGCTGCGCCGCGTCCGCAAGTCGAGCGGGGTGCCGCTCGCTTTCGCGGGTGTCCTGAACGGACCGTCGAATCTGCGGCTCCAGCACTTCGCCGGTACGACGGTCGGTGCGTTGAACGGGGTGTCGGTCGACGTCGGGCACGGGCTGGGCGGCAAGGTCGTCTCGCTGAACCGGCCGATGGTCGTCGACGACTACCTGCGCACACCGCGCATCACCCACCGCTACAACACGATCATCGAGCGAGAAGGGCTGCGCGCCATGATGGCTGCGCCGGTGATCGTCGACCGCACGCCGGTGGCGGTGCTCTACGGAGCGCTGCACACCCCCGACCCCATCGGTGGGCGGATGCTCGACGTCTTGGCGATGGAGGCACGGACGGTCGAGCACGAGATCGTGGCGTCCCGCGCGCGGCTCGAGCACGCGGCGCAGGACGAGGCGGAGATGCGTGATCGGATGACCGCGGCCTACACGCGTCTCCGGTCGCTCGCCGACACGGTCGACGACGCCCGCCTGGCGGACGAGATCGCCGCGATCACCGAGGTCCTGGTCGCCGCGAACCCGGCGTCGAAGGCGCTGGTAGAACTCACCGGGCGGGAGCAGGACGTCATCTCTCTCGCCGCCCTCGGCTACTCGAACGCGCGGATCGCCGAGACGCTCGGCGTCACCGTGTACACAGTCAAGGGCTACATGAAGGATGCGATGCGCAAGCTGGGCGCGTCGTCGCGGCTGGAGGCCGTGGTGACCGCCCGCAGCGCCGGACTGCTGCCCTGACCTCGGCGTTTTCCAGCAATGGTGCGCGCCATGTGCGTTGCTGCTAGGAAAGCGCGAAGCGAGCGCGCTCGATTCAGTGATCGCGGAGTTTCGCGATGAGCTCGTCTTTCTTGAGATCCGAGTACCCGGACAGGTCGAGTTCCTTGGCGCGCTTCTTGAGCTCGTCGACGGTCCAGTCCTCGTACGAGCCGGACTCGCCGCCGCTCTTGCCGACGTCGGAACGCGAGCTGTTGGCCGCCGCGTTGGCGATCCGGGCGGACTTCTCTTTGGAGTTGCCCTCGTCGCGCAGCTTCTCGTAGAGCTCGTCGTCCTTCACCGAAGGTCCTGGGTCCTTCTTGTTCTCTGCCATGGTCCTGTCCTCGTCACTCGACAAAACGTCCCGTCAGGTGTGCCCGATGTCGGGTACGGTCAAACTCGTGGCGGACAACTGGACACCTGTCTAGTCTGAGCACCGGGTGTGCTTCACAGGTTGCACGATGTCGGCATCTCGACCACCCGAAGTAGACTACGTCTACTCCGAGTGGACCCCTCTGGGGTGGACCGATAAGGTTGTGACGATGTGTTCCGGCGCCGCGACGGTTGCGCGCCGAACTCGAGGACACACGTCGCACTCGTACCCCGAACAACGCAGTTGCGGAAGGAAAAGGCATGTCGCAGACAGTCAAGGGAGTCATCTCGCGCAGCAAGAAGGCGCCGACAGAGGTCGTGGACGTGGTGATCCCGGACCCGGGTGCGCGTGATGTGGTGGTGGCGATCAAGGCATGCGGTGTGTGCCACACCGACCTTGCCTACCGCGAGGGCGGCATCAACGACGAGTACCCGTTCCTGCTCGGTCACGAGGCCGCGGGTGTGGTCGAGTCGGTGGGGTCCGATGTCACCCATGTCGAGGTCGGCGACTTCGTCGTCCTGAACTGGCGGGCGGTGTGCGGGCAGTGTCGCGCCTGTAAGCGCGGTCGCCCGTGGTACTGCTTCGACACCTTCAACGCCAGTGTCCCGATGACGCTGACCGACGGCACCGAACTGACCCCGGCGCTGGGGATCGGCGCGTTCGCCGAGAAGACCCTCATCCATGAACTGCAGTGCACGAAGGTCAATCCCGACACCGACCCCGCCGTGGCCGGGCTGCTCGGCTGCGGTGTCATGGCCGGGATCGGCGCGGCGATGAACACCGGCAACGTCGGTCGTGGCGACTCGGTTGCGGTCATCGGCTGCGGCGGTGTCGGTGACGCCGCGATCGCCGGTGCCCGCCTGGCCGGTGCGACGACGATCATCGCGATCGACCGCGACGCGTCAAAACTGGAGTGGGCGAAAGACCTCGGTGCCACCCACACCATCGACGGCTCGAAGGTCGACGACGTGATCGCGGCGGTGCAGGAACTGACCGACGGCAACGGCGCCGACGTCATCATCGACGCGGTCGGCCGCCCGGAAACCTACAAGCAGGCCTTCTACGCCCGCGACCTCGCCGGGGTCGTCGTGCTGGTCGGTGTCCCGACTCCGGAGATGACCCTGGAGATGCCGCTGGTCGACTTCTTCTCCCGCGGCGGTGCGCTCAAGTCGTCGTGGTACGGCGACTGCCTGCCCGAACGTGACTTCCCGATGCTCATCGACCTCTACGAGCAGGGCCGCCTGCCGCTGGAGAAGTTCGTCACCGAACGCATCGGCATCAACGACGTCGAAGCCGCATTCTCGGCGATGGAAGCCGGCAAGGTGCTGCGATCGGTGGTGGAACTCTGATGTCGGATCTGCGCATCGACAACGTCGTCACCTCGGGCACGTTCAGCCTCGACGGCGGTACCTGGGACGTCGACAACAACGTATGGCTCGTCGGGAACGACGACGAGGTCATCATCATCGACGCCGCGCATTCGGCCAAGCCGATCCTCGACGGCGTCGGCGACCGCACGGTGAAGGCGATCGTGCTAACCCACGGTCACAACGATCACGTCACCGTCGCACCGGAACTGTCGCAGGCCACCGGCGCGCCGATCCTGTTGCACCCCGGCGACGACATGCTCTGGAACGACACCCATCCCGATGTCACGCATCAAGACCTCGAGGACGGGCAGAAGATCGGGGTCGCGGGTACGGAACTGACGATCATCAACACCCCCGGCCACTCACCGGGCTCGTCGGTGATCCATCTGCCCGAGGCCAAGGTTCTGTTCTCCGGCGACACCCTGTTCCAGGGCGGGCCCGGCGCGACCGGCCGCTCGTACTCCAGTTTCCCGACGATCATCGCCTCGATCACCGAGAAGATCTTCACCCTCGACCCCGAGACCAAGGTCTACACCGGCCACGGCGACGGCACCACCGTCGGCGACGAAGCACCTCACCTCGAGGAGTGGATCAAGCGGGGTAGCTGAGGGGCCGAATGCGGCATCCGCTCGGCTGACTGCCGGCGGGTTGGCGACCCAGACGTCGATACGGGATCCGACGATCGCCGCGCCCTGTGGCGGCGAGCTGGAACCAAGCGCGGCGACGTAGTGGTGCAGGTGCGCGATCCTGGTCTCGAATCGCCGATCGCGAGCACTGCCACGACTGGTGGAAGTCTCATGCTCGACAGGCAACCCCCCTACCGCAGCCCGCGTCGCTCCCGCACAATCACCTTTACGTCGGAGGGGCCTGAGGTATTCGCTTCAGGAGCTCGTCGGCGGTTCGGGGCGTGGCTCGACAATCATCTGTTGCCCTTGGTGGCTTGGCGTGCGAAGGCCACGGACCGTGACGGGTCGTTTCGGCCGCTGATTGAGATGTGTTCGCGAGCTTGTCGCAGTAACCGTAGGCACCGCCGCCGCTCCCGACTGCTTCGGGGATGTCTCGTCCGGGTGGTGATGGACAGGTCTGCGGTCTCCGCTGGGTTCAGAAGGGCGCAGAGTCTGTTTGTGTGCGGGTGTTGGGTTGCCACCGGGCTCTGAGAATTTTCTCGAGTTCTTCAGGGGCGAGTCCGGTGACCATTTTGGACAGGTGTAGTTCGGAGAGGCTGCGGCTGCGTCCCGTTTGGTAGTAGACGGTCAGCTCAGCGCTGAGTTCGGAGCGTTGTGGGCCGCTGATTTCCAGGTCAACGACATCGTCCCATCCGACGGTTATTGGTCTACGCAAGCCGTACTGCACTGTCAGGTAGTCGTCGTCAATCGACAGGGCCATCAGCGCATGGCTTGGGTTGAACAGCATTACTGCGATACCGGCGATTGCCGTCGCAGCAAAGAAGATCACACCCAGGGTGCCGACGATAATCCACGGGGCTGATGGCCATCGGGACAGTGGCACGTCGCCGACGACAGCGGCTTTGTCGCCGAACGCCAGCCATGCCGATGCCAGCGTCATTCCCGTGCCGCAGGCGGATAGAGACCAGGTGAGCGTTCTCGGCGTCTTCAGCGTCCAGGATTCGTTGAAAGCTCCCGAGGTGTCGATTGTGGGGCGATAGGCGAGGAGCGCGAACCCCAGGCCAGTGAGGAGAGCCCCGATCAGCAGCAGCATCTGCCCGCTCCTGTCTATTGAGTCGGAGTCATTCGAATAGCTTGATCCAAGCGCTCCGCGCGCCTTCGCCGATGTTGCGCCCGTAGCTACTTCCTACCCACGCCCCGATCCCAGCGCCGACGGCAGCGCCGATAGCGGTCCCGACGACAGGCACTACGGACCCAGCGCCAGCTCCGATGGCTGCCGCGGTCGCCACTCCTGCGAACGTTCCTACGCCGGCACCGGCGGCGGCCCCGAGCGTGGCGCCGGCGAGGCCGCCCGCGGTGGAGCCGACGGTTTCGGGGACGGGGGCACCGTTGGCGAGGTCGATTCCGCCGGCGCCGACAGAAGCTATGGTGCCGGCCGGGCCGGCACCTTTGCCGAGTATCCGAAGCCAACGAGCCGCTGCGGCGGCCTCGCCCGGGTTGAGTGCGTGACGTCCTGGTTGGGCAGTCAGTCCGCCGGCTTCGAGGAGTCCGCGCGCGCCCTCCATAGCCGCCGAGAACAGCGCGCCCCTAGTGTCAGAGTTGTTGGGAATCCGAACAAGCGACACGTTGCCGTCGGGTTTGATGTCGTAGGACAACCCGTCGGCTTGCTTGACGCGGATAGTCTCGTCGGGGTGCACCTCGACGAGTGCGGATACTCCGTCGCCGATGTCGGTCGCTATGACGGTGCCGTCTTCGAATCCGTAGATCACACCGCCGTTGGGTGCGGTGTGTGCGGTGGTCGCGATGATTTCGTTGCCGTCGGGGTTGCTGCGGTAGTACTCGGGTTGCCCGTCGGTTCCGTTGCGTACGTTGACGACGCCGACGTCTTGGCCGAGGTAGTTGTTGGCGACCCAGTCGTCGTAGCCCAGTTGTTGACCGGGGGCTGGTTCGGCGCCTTGTGTGGGGCTGGTTTCGGGTTCGGTTGCCGGTGTCTGGTCGGTGATGCCGGCGGTGAGCAGATCGGATAGACCGTCGTTGGCCGGTGGTGTCTCTTTCGCTTGTTCTGCGCGGGCTTGTTGTTGTTGCTCGGGGGTGACCGGCCCGATGAATCCAGGGTCACCGGGTTGGGGTTTGAGGTGGACGGGGTTGCTGGGAGGGGCTCCGTCGCCGGGTGGGTCGGCGAGGATGGGGTAGCGGGCGTCGGCGGCGGGTTCAACATGTTGAACGAGGTCGCCGTTGTCATCGACGGTGTACCAGGTCTCCTGAGCTTGCCCGGTGGCGTCGAAGGCCCAGGGGCGGGCGACCTGCTGGACCGCGTTGCCGTCGCGGTCGTAGACGGTTGCTGTGCCGTCGGGGTTGATTTCGGTGTGTCCGCCGTGGGGCACAGTCATGGCGAACCGGTAGCTGGTGGGGCTGGTCTCGTCGTGGATCAGCACCAGTCGTGAGGAGCCCAGTGTGGCGCGGGTTGATCCTCCGCGCGAGAGCAGTGCGCGTGTTCGCGGATTGGATGCGGCTAGGGCGGCGGCGCCGGCGAGGAACCAGATCGGCAGCGGGATCGATGCTTCGCTGTCGTTCGCGGTGTCAAACCCGGTAGCGCTGTCGAGGCCGGCGACGGTGTCGGCGGGCGGGGGATCGATGGTCGCGGTGTTTTGTCCGCTGTCGGTGGGTGCAGTGCTGCCAGTCGCCGGCGGTCCGGTTGGTGGTACCGGCGGCACAGGTCGGCCGGTGGGGGCGCCTTGTTCGGGCGAGGGCACCGGTGTCGCGCTGTTTGCGGGCGGGGTTTGTGGTTCGGGGGGTGCTTGGGCCGAGGGTTGTCCGGGGACGGGGGCGATGGGTGTGCCGTTGCCTTCGCCGGGCCCTGGTCCGGGGTTGCCCGCGATGCCGGGGCCGCCGGTGGAGCCTGGGCTGTTGCCGCCTGTGGTGGGTGGCGGTGTGTTCTGTGCCGGTGGTGGGGTGTAGGTGGGGACGCTGATGCAGGGCCAGCCTGGCCCGTATCGGGCGCGCATCTGGTCGCAGAGTGGGTCGGCGTGCGCGGGCGAGGAGAGTCCGGTGAGGACGCCGCAGGTGATTGCCGCGGTCCCCGCGAGTGTAAGAAGTGTTGTGGCGGTGCGGGTATGGCGTGTGAATCGGTGGGTCATTGGTTGCCGATGACTTTGGCCAGGATGGCGTCGGTGCCGGTCCAGAACCAGCGTCCGGCGATGGACATGAGGAGGAAGAAGCCGAGGAACACCGGGATCTGTCCCCACCGGTCGGCCCATTCGGTGAGGTGGGTGAGGTTGGCTGCGGCGAGGACCAGCAGGGCGCACCCGACGACGAACAATGCCGCCTGGAGCACGGGGAAGCCGCCTCGGCCGTCGTTGTCGGCGTCGGGGGCCTGGCTGTCGGCGGAATGGCGTGACGGTGTGCGCGATTCGGCCCCGGTGGTGGGTGTGGTCATGGCGGTGGGTCTCCTGGACTACCGGGGTTCACGCTGGCTGGCTGGCTGGCTGGGTGTGGGGTGGCCGGGGTTAGCGGGTGGGCCAGTACTGGGTGATGCCGAGGGGACGGTTGGGCTGGGTGCGGTTGAGGTAGATCCCGATGCGTCCGCCGGGGCGGGCGGCGGCTTCGGCGACGAGTTGTTGTTTGCTGCCGTGGAAGATGTGGCGGCCGCCCTCGGTGGTGCGTAGGTACTGGAACTGTGAGTCCGCTCGCACGATGACCGAGGTGTGCTCGATGATTCCGGGTTGGTCGAGGAACCGCACCAGTCCCATGTCGGCGGCTTGACGGGTTTCGGCGTGGGTCAGCCACAGCACCGTGTACCGGCTGTCCTGGGCGACATCGACGGCGTGTGCGGAGCCCGCACCGCCGGCGGCACCGGCGCTGGCGGCGGTGATTGCTGCTGCGGCGCATATGCCGGCAGCGATTCGCTTGATGTTGGCACTGTTCATGAGGGGCTCCTTGCGATGGTGTGTGCTTCGGTTGTGGGTGGGGCGCGGGGGTTTAGAGGTAGTGGGGTTGGCCGTAGACGTTGATGGTGTTGTCGTTGGTGGGGGTGGAGATGGCGACGGTGACGTAGGAGCGCACGACGACGGGGCCGAGGCAGCCGTCGACTTTGACGTGGACGCCGTCGACGGTTAGTCCGGCGGTGGGGCCGGCGAGTCTTTTGGTGCCGAACGGAATGTCGGCGATGGTGCCGGGCTTCAATGTGGTGGAGATGTTGCCGTTGGTTTGGGCGCCGACGATCAGTGCTGGTGGCCAGGAGATCGACATCTGGGCGGTGGGGCCGGCGGTGACGCCGAGGGTTATCCCGGAGGTGACGTCGGTGTTGCAGCCGATCTGGAAACCAGAGCTGACGGTGCCGGCCGAGACCGCGGTGCGGCCGTTGCCGGTGATGCGTCCTTCGCCGCGTAGTGACAGGAATCCTTCACGGGTCCAGGGTGATTGGTTGAGAGGTGCGACGCTGCGGACTTTCTCGTCGGCTTTGATGGCGGTGACTCTCCACCCGTCGGCGGTGGTCTTCGACACCTGTCGATCAGCAAAGGCGGCCGGCGCCGCAACCCCGGCCCCGGCACCAGCGGCCAAACCCGCCGCCACCGCAGCCGCGACCACTCCCGTGGCCGCGCGTCGACGCGCGCTCGTCCGCAGACCATCCTCCTCCATCAACATTGCCGTATCCAATCTTCGCTATCGTGAATACGAAGAGTGGACCACGCGGGTCCGAAATTCACTATCCGAAACCGCCGGTTGTGATCGAAGCAACATCGCGGTCCGATCGTTTGTGGTGCAGCGTTGCGCTGGCAGGGGTCGAAACGTGGGTACGGCCGCGCAGGCGTAACGTCGCGCGGATGAGCGATTCCGCGGTCCGCAACGTCGACCATCCCGACCAGGCGCCGGTGCCCCGTAGCCGCATCGTGATCGCGTCGATGGTCGGGACGAGCATCGAGTTCTTCGACTTCTACATCTATGCGACGGCCGCGGTGCTGGTCTTCCCGGTGCTGTTCTTTCCCAAGGGTGACGACACGGCGGCCCTGCTGTCGTCGTTCGCGACCTTCGGTCTCGCGTTCGTGGCGCGGCCGATCGGCTCGATCGTGTTCGGCCACTTCGGCGATCGCATCGGGCGCAAGGCGACGCTGGTCGGGTCGTTGCTCACCATGGGCATCGCGACGTTCGTGATCGGGCTGTTGCCCACCTACGACTCGGTCGGCTACCTCGCTCCCGCGCTGCTGGCGCTGATGCGCTTCTGCCAGGGCCTCGGGCTGGGTGGAGAGTGGTCGGGCGCAGCGCTTCTCGCGACGGAGACCGCCGAGAAGGGCAAACGGGCGTGGGCGGCCATGTGGCCGCAGCTCGGCGCACCGATCGGCTTCTTCTTCGCCAACGGCACCTTCTTGCTGCTGATGCTCGCCCTGGACTTCGACGCCGCGGCCGCCGACCCCGACCACCCCTTCATGACCTGGGGCTGGCGCATCCCATTCCTGGCCAGCGCCATCATGGTGGCCGTCGGGCTGTACGTCCGGCTGAAGCTCACCGAGACACCGGTCTTCGCGAAGGCCGTCGCCGACGGCAAGAAAGTGAAGGCGCCGCTGGCCGAGGTCGTGAAGACCAGCTGGCGTCCGCTCATCGCGGGCACGTTCATCATGGTCGCCACCTACACGCTGTTCTACATCGTCACCACCTGGGTGATCTCCTACGGCACCGGCAAGGTCACCGATGAGTCGGGCGTGAAGCTGTCGATCAGTTACATCGATTTCCTGCAGCTGCAGCTCGTCGCGGTCCTCTTCTTCGCCGCGTGCGTGCCGATCTCGGGACGTCTGGCCGACCGGTACGGCCGCCGCGCCTTCCTCATCATCATCACTGCGGCGATCATCGTGTTCGGTCTGTGCTTCCAGTGGTTGCTCGATCCGGCCTCGATGACCGACGGCATGATGCTGTTCTTCCTGATCCTAGGAATGACGTTGATGGGACTCACCTTCGGGCCGATGAGCGCCATCCTGCCGGAGCTGTTCCCCACCAACGTGCGGTATACGGGTTCGGGCGTGGCCTACAACGTGGCGTCGATCCTCGGCGCCGCCGTGGCACCGTTCATCGCGACGTGGATCGTCGCCGACTTCGGCGTCGGCTGGGTGGGTGTGTACCTCGCCATCGCTGCGTGCGCCACCATGATCGCCCTGCTCAGCGTCAAGGAGACCAAGACCGTCGACCTCACCGAGGTCTGAGTCGGTCTGGACTGTCGGGGGCTCGGCGTACCGTCGGACGGGTGAATGCTCGTCCGAGGGCCGGTGAGGCGACGTGAGACTGATCGATGTCGTCCAGACGTCGGCGGACGTGGCGCGCGATCGCTCGCGAACCCGCAAGACGACGGTGCTCGCCGACGCTCTCTCCACGACGACCGACGAGGAACTACCGATCGTGGTCGCCTGGCTGTCCGGCGAGATCCCGCAGGGGAGGCTCGGCGTCGGATGGCGTTCGCTGTCGAAACTGATGGCACCACCGGCCGATTCGCCCACACTCGAGGTCGCCGCTGTCGACGCCGCGCTCGGTGAACTCGCGTCGGCCTCGGGCCCCGGTTCGACGAAGCGTCGCGGCGAGATCATCGCGTCCCTGTTCGCGGCGTCGACCGAGGCCGAACAGAAGTTTCTCGTCGCACTACTCACCGGCGAGCTGCGGCAGGGGGCGCTGGCGGGTGTCATGACCGACGCCATCGCGAAGGTCACCGGGCAAGATCTGAAGCTCGTGCGTCGGGCGAACATGCTGACCGGTTCGCTCCCGGAGACCGCCGCGCTCGCCCGATTCGGCGCCGATGCGCTGGCCGGGGTCGGCCTGCAGGTCGGACGCGCCGTCGAACCGATGCTCGCGACACCCGCCGACGACCTCGACTCCGCGCTGGCCCTCCTCGGGCCCGACCTCGTCGTCGACTACAAACTCGATGGAGCGCGAATCCAGGTGCATCGCAAGGGCACCGAGATCTCGGTGTTCACCCGTACGCTGCGCGACGTGACGGCCAACGTGCCCGACCTCGTCTCGGTGATCGCCGGGTTGCCGTGCGAGTCGGTCATCCTCGACGGCGAGACGCTGATGTTGTCCGACGACGGTCGCCCGCGGTCCTTCCAGGACACGATGAGCCGTTTCGGCTCCGGCCCGACCGCCGCCGGCGAACCCGAACGCCTGCTGAAACCGTTCTTCTTCGACTGCCTGCATCTCGACGGCACCGATCTCATCGACCGGCCCCTCGCCGAGCGGCTCGCAGCGATTGATTCGATCGCCCCGCAACTGCGCATCCCCGCGGTGACTCGGCCCAGTGCCGACGAGGCACGCAGTCACTTCGACGCCGCGATGGCCGACGGTCATGAGGGTGTGATGGTGAAGTCGCTCGACGGCCTCTACGTGGCCGGCCGCCGCGGAAAGGCATGGCAGAAGGTCAAACCGACGCACACCTTCGACCTCGTCGTACTAGGTGCGGAGTGGGGGTCGGGGCGGCGGTCGGGTTGGCTGTCGAACCTGCACCTCGGTGCCCGTGACCCGAACACGGGAGAACTGGTGATGGTCGGCAAGACGTTCAAGGGTCTGACCGACGAGCTGCTGCGCTGGCAGACCGACGAGTTCCCGAAACACGAAACGCACCACGACTCGTACACCGTGTATCTGCGCCCCGAGATCGTCGTTGAGATCGAACTCGATGGAGCGCAACGGAGTTCGAGGTACCCGGGCGGGGTCGCGCTGCGCTTCGCGCGCGTGGTGCGCTATCGCCCCGACAAGACTCCCGAGCAGGCCGACAGCATCGAGGCGATTCGCGCTCTGCTGAAGTGACGAGGGCCGGCCCTTCGTGGCTGGTCGCCTGCGCTCCGCACACCTCAGTATCTGCGGCCTGGCGGCCGTCGTGGACCACGAATACCCCCCTCTGCTCCCTGAGGTGCGAGCGAAGAGAGCCTCGAAGGGTCTCGCAACGTGTCTCAGCAGGCCCTTCGTGGCTCGTCGCTTGCGCTCCTCGCACCTCAGGGAGCAGGGGCTATGCGGTTCTTTCGGATTGGGGAGCAGAGGGTGTGCGGTTCTGTCGGATCAGGGAGCAGGGGTGGTGGTCTCTCGGACCGGGACGTCCACGGGGGTGGTTTTCGCCGAGACGGTCAGAGCAGCGACAACTGCGCCACCGGGGTGGTGGTGGGTCGGTCCGAACCGCCGGGTGGTTCGACGGTGAACGCGAGCGTCGAGGCGGAATTGATCCCGGACAGGACGGCGGTGGTGACCGGTTCGACGTCCTTGTCGGTCATCGTCCCCGCCGAGCGAGGACCGTCGGGGCCGATCAGCCACATCTGATAGACCGTTCCCGGCTGCGGTGGCGGAACCGAATCCATCACCAGCACACCGGTATCCGCCGATTTCGCGAGGTACACGGTGACCTCCCCGGTCGCGACCGGGCCACCGGTCGACCGCAGGTCCTCCGCGGAGAAGACCTGTTCGGCCGGCGAGGCGAGCGGGCGGACCTCCGGTTCCGGCGAGCTCGACTCGCCCATGACCCACCCGGCGGCACCAATGGCGATGGCGAGCACAGCCGCCGCGGCCAGATACGTCCAGCGGCGTCGTAGGCGTCGGTCATCGGGTTCGCTCGCGGGCGTGTCGGGGGCGGGCTCGGGCCTTCCCGGGACGGTGTCCGACGCCGCGGAGTCGTCGTGCGACACCGGCGATTCCGGGACGGGGGATTCAGGAGTGCGCGTCGTGCCCACCCGGCCCTCGGCTCCCGCGCCGGTAGCCGTATCGGCGGCGATGTCCGGCGCATCGAGACCCGCGTCGGCACGCGCCGCCGAAAGGATGCGGTCGCGCAGCGTCGGCGGGGGCGGGGTCGCGGTGGTCTTGCTGATCGTGGCCATCGCCTCACGGATCGCGCGGACCTGCTTGTCGAACAGGGCGCGGACATCCTGCGGTGCTGCCGCGACCCGCGTCTGGACGTCGCGCAGTTCGTCGTCGGACAGCGCGTCGAGTGCGACGAGTGGTGCCATCTCCAGCAATTCGGCAGCGTCGGGATCGAGATGGTCATCCATCACGTTCCTCCTGCCGTCGTCGTCGAACGATCTTGGTGTCCCACCGGGGTCCGTGTCGGCGGGCGGGCATCACGTTCCCGCGCGCGTCCGGAGGAATGGGGGTCGCGGCATGAAGTATGACGTGCGCTGCGAACCCGTCGCGTATCCGGGCCGGTGGTTCATCGGGTTCCCGAGCATTCGGACAGAGGCCGCGCGTACCGGGAGTCGGGTCACCCCGATGCGCGACAGCACTGCACGTACGTCAGGAGATTCGCTCGTGACGTCAACCGGGGACCCGAGTGTCATGCTCCCTGTTCGGATCCGTCGGCGCGTCGGATGGGTCGGGGGAGGTCAGCGTGGCGTTCGGTGGGTCACATCCGCACCGGCGCACCGCCCGGCATCTGTTGATCGGTCGGGACGATCTCGGCGCCGAGCGGGAGCAGCGACACCGGAACCATCTTGAAGCTCGCGATGCCCAGCGGGATACCGATGATCGTCAGGCACATGGCAAGCCCGGTCGTGATGTGACCGATCGCCAGCCACAGTCCGGCCACGATGATCCAGATGACGTTGCCGATGGTCGACGCCACACCCGCGGTCGGCTTGCGGATGACGGTCCGTCCGAAGGGCCAGAGCGCGTAGCTCGCCATCCGGAACGAGGCGATCCCGAACGGGATCGTGATGATCAGGATGCAGCAGATGATGCCGGCGACGACGTAACCGATCGCCATCCACAGTCCGCACAGCACGAGCCAGATGACGTTGAGGATGGTCTTCATCCCACCATTGTCCACGGGGTGCCGGTGGATGGGGGCAAATGCGGGACGCGCGGACAACTGCCGCCCGACCCGCCCGACACTACGATGGCCGTCGTGGGCGGTCGGACCGGGCGAGTGCGGGAAGCGGTGTGGGCAGTGCTCGCCACCCTCGTGCTCGTCATCCGCATCCTGGCGACCATCGCGCTCGTGCTGTTCGCGATCGGCTGGGCCGTCGCGGCGGTCCGCGACTCGCTCGACAACGTGTTCCTCTGGCCGTCGATCGGTGCCGGTGGCGCGCTCCTCGTCAGCACCTACGTGTACGGCCACCTTCGCGCACGCTATCCCCGGCACAACGGCTGGATTCCCTGACCTCTTGCCGCCCCCTTGCTCGCTGAGGTGCGTGCGAAGTGGACTCCTCTTGCTCGCTGGGGTGCGTGCGAAGTGGACTCCCTTTGCTCGCTGGGGTGCGTGCGAAGTGGACTCCCTTTGCTCCCTGAGGTGCGTGCGAAGTGGACTCCCTTTTGCTCGCTGGGGTGCGAGCGAAGTGGACTCCCTTTGCTCCCTGAGGTGCGAGCGAAGCGAGCCTCGAAGGGCTCCGTGACGTAACTCGCCATGCCCTTCGTGGCTCGTCGCTATCGCTCCTCGCACCTCAGGGAGCAGGGATGGGTCGCTTCTTTCGGATCAGGGAGCAGGGGTTATGCGGTTCTTGTGGCCCGTCAGGACGCGCGCCGGCCCAGCTTCGCGACCAGCGTCGTCTGACGGTCGGCACCGGCCGGGATCTCGACCTGTCGGCACACGCCCTCGGAGTACAGCGCGTCACCGAAACCGTCGACCGCGGTTTCCATCTCGGACAGTTCGTCGTCGGTGAAGCGGTGGTCGACACCTGCGGTGCGGGCGATGTCCCAACGGTGGGCGATCATGTCGAAACCGTAGAAGCGGATGAGGGTTTCGCCGATGGTGGTCGGTCCGAAGTGCCCGTCGAAGGCGCGGTCCCCGATACTCGGGTCCGCGAGCAGACCGGCGACGGTGTCGCGATGGGCGCGCCAGGCGGCAGCGGGATCGTCGAGCGAGGGCGCCGGCCCGAGATCGACCTCGTGGCGTGCGAAGAACTCGCGCTGGGTGTCGATGACGTGGCCGACGACATCGCGCCCGGTCCACCCCTCGCACGGGGAGTCGCCGGTCCAGGTGTCCGCGGGGGAGGCATCGAGGACGGCGGCGAATCCGTCGGCGAGGCGGGAGTAGTGGTCGAGCAATGGTGAGGTGTCGTTGATTGCGGTCATGATGAGAGTCAACCGCGAGAGCACGGGACGGTGATTGATGAAACCCGACAATCCGGGGCGGGCGCGGCTCGACGACGTCGAGCGCGCGCACCTCGTCGACCCATCGGACGCGAGCTATCGCATCGGCCGGTGGGCGCCGAGCCCTGATCTCGATGAGCTGGTGCGCCGTTTCTGGGTTCCGGTGTGGTGGGTCCCGCCCGGGGCAGAGGCGCCGCAGCGCGTGCTCCAGTATCCCGTCTGCCTCATGGTCATCAGCAACACCTACGCGCGCTTCTACGGCGTGGTGACCGGGCTGTCGGAGACCGTCCTGACCGGTGACGGCTGGGCGGTCGGGGTCATGCTGACGCCGGGTGCCGGGGGATTGCTGACCGGCGACGTCGGCGAGTGGACCGACCGGCACGCGGAACTGTCCGAGGTCTTCGGCGACCGGGGCAGCGACCTCGAGAGGTCGGTGCGGTCGGCGATGGCCGTCGAACCCGGTCGCGAGGAGACCCAGCGCTGTGCGACTGATCGGGTCGAGGACTGGCTGCGGACCCATCTCCCGCTCGACGAGGACGGCCGGCTGATCAACGCGATCGTGGACTACGTCGAGACCGACTCGTCGGTCGTGGCGGTCGCGCAGATCTGTGAACGGTTCCATCTCACCGAGCGCAGCCTGCAGCGGTTGACCCGACGCCGTCTCGGGCTCACCCCGAAATGGCTCATCCAGCGTCGGCGACTGCACGAAGCGGCCGAGCGCCTGCGCGAACGGTCGGGAACCCTCGCGTCGCTCGCGGCGGACCTTTCCTACGCCGACGAGGCGCACTTCGTGCGTGATTTCCGGACCGTCACCGGCATGACCCCGCGGACGTTCTCGGCACGGTTCGGGTAGCCCGGACGCGTGCACCCGGCGGCCCCGGTGGCCGGGGCGCGCTACGACGAGCTGGTCGAATGTTGCCGAGATCACATCGCGGCAGGCAGAATCGTCGACATATCGGGCAATCGACGGAGGGTGCATGACAGACGCGGCTTCGGTGGCCACGCGCATCCGCCGGGCGTACGAGGACTTCCTCTCCGGCGGCAACCCGCCGGCGGATGCGGTCCGTTCGATCGTCCGCGACTCGTGGGCGAGGTCGTTGACCCGGGGCGTCGACCCCAGCGAAACCAGCCCGGATGGTGATCGTGCCTCCGCGATGTCGCCCGCCGAATTCGCCGCCTACCGCGCCGCGCACCCGATCACCGCCGTCCGGCCCCTGGTGCAGTCGCTGATGGTCGATGCGATTGCCGACACCGGGGTCGTCGTCGCGCTGACCGACCAGGCCGGGCGCCTGCTGTGGATCGAGGGCGACACGGCTGCGCGTGATCGCGCCGGCCACATCAATTTCGTCGAGGGTTCGGTGTGGAGCGAAGAGGTCGTGGGCACCAATGCGCCCGGACTCGCGCTGGCCGTCGATCGCGGGGTCCAGGTCGTCGGGCCCGAACACTTCGCCGGGCCGGTACAGGAGTGGAGCTGTGCGGCGGCACCCGTGCACGACCCGTTGACCGGGCACGTGATCGGTGTCATCGACGTGACCGGCGGACGCGAGGTCGCGGCCCCCTTCGCGCTCGCGGCGGTCCGATCCGTGGTCGCAGCCGTCGAGCGGGAACTCAAGGCCGGTGCCGTAGACCTGGCCGACCCGTCCACCTTCGACCCTGCATCGGGCCCGAAGAGTGCGGCGCACCTCACCGTGCTCGGCGACGGATCCGGACGCTGGCACCGGACCGCCGACGGACCGGGCTCCCGCACCCTGTCGCGCCGGCATGCCGAGATACTCGTTCTGCTGCAGGCGTTCCCGGAAGGGCTGAACACCGAGCAGCTTGCGCTGAAGCTGGCCGAGGACGGGCTCGACCCGGTCACCGTGCGGGCCGAGATATCCCGGCTCCGCCGCGACCTCGGCGCCGACGTCGTCGCGAGCCGACCGTACCGGCTCACCCTCGACATCACCTCCGACGTCGATGCCATCCGATCGCGCATCGCGTCGGGCTCGGACCTCGCGTCGGTCGTCGACGACCTCGGACGCGGCGGACTGCTCGCCGAATCGAGCGCACCAGGCATCGTCGACATCTTCGAGGAACTCCGCGAGGATCTGCGGTCGCGACTCTTCGCGACCGGCGACGTCGCAGCCCTGCGCCGGTGGACGTCGTCGACGTACGGCCGCGACGACCTCACCGCCTGGCGCCGCCTCGAACACCGCCTACCCGTCGGCGATCCCGACCGCGCCGTCGTCGGCGGACGCATCCGGCTCCTGGACAAGCGGTACGGGGCCTGAGGGCAGAACCCGCCGGCATCGGGGTGTGCCCAGTGTCGATCCTGTCTGTGCGCCAATCGAAGTCGCATGCGACGGGCACCGCCCGCAGAGAAGCGCTATCTCGGGGCTTCTGCGCTATTTTCAGCCAGCGCTTTTCTACACAGCTAGCGCTTCTTCAGCGCGGTCGCGTGCCCTTCGAGGCTCGTCGCTTTCGCTCCTCGCACCTCAGGGAGCAGAAGGTACGCGCTTCGCTCGCAGATAAGGGAGCAGAAGGTACGCGCTTCGCTCGCAGATAAGGGAGCAGAAGGTACGCGCTTCGTTCGCAGATAAGGGAGCAGAAGGTACGCGCTTCGTTCGCAGATAAGGGAGCAGAAGGTAGCCGCGTTCGCTCGCGGGTCAGGGGGCAGGAGGTTGCCGCGCTTCGCTTGCAGGTCAGGGAGGAGGAGGTACCTGCACGCTCGGACCTCGAGGAGCGGAGTTCGCGTTGCAACGCCTGTGCAACCAATGCGCTTCTAAGGTGTGGAACAGATCACAACGGACGCCCTCGGTGTCCCGTGTGACATCCGCAGAGCGTCCTCAACTGAGGCCCACACGCAAGGAGCAACCATGACCGTCTTCGCAAAGCCGGGTGCCGATGGCTCGGTGATGAGCTACGAGTCGCGCTACGACAACTGGATCGGCGGACAATGGACCCCGCCGGTGAAGGGTCAGTACTTCGAGAACCCGTCGCCGGTCGACGGCAAGGTGTTCTGCGAGGTGGCTCGCTCGACCGCCGAAGACATCGATCTCGCCCTCGACGCCGCGCACAAGGCCGCACCCGCGTGGGGCAAGACCCCCGTCGCCGAGCGTTCGCTGGCCCTGCTCCGCATCGCCGATCGCATGGAGGAGAACCTCGAGAAGCTGGCCGTCGCCGAGACCTGGGACAACGGCAAGGCCGTGCGCGAGACCCTCGCCGCCGACCTGCCGCTGGCGATCGATCACTTCCGCTACTTCGCCGGCGCGTTGCGCGCCCAGGAGGGTTCGATCTCCGAGGTCGACGAGGACACCGTCGCCTACCACTTCCACGAGCCGCTCGGCGTCGTCGGCCAGATCATCCCCTGGAACTTCCCGATCCTGATGGCCGTGTGGAAGCTCGCCCCGGCCCTGGCCGCGGGCAATGCGGTCGTGCTCAAGCCCGCCGAGCAGACGCCCGCGTCGATCCTGTACCTGGTCAGCCTCATCAGCGACCTGCTTCCCGCCGGAGTCCTCAACGTGGTCAACGGATTCGGTGTCGAGGCGGGCAAGCCGCTCGCGTCGAGCAACCGCATCCGCAAGATCGCGTTCACCGGTGAGACCACCACGGGCCGGCTCATCATGCAGTACGCCTCGGAGAACCTGATCCCGGTCACCCTCGAGCTGGGCGGCAAGAGCCCGAACATCTTCTTCAACGACGTGATGTCCGCCGACGACGGGTTCCTCGACCGTGCGCTGGAGGGTTTCTCGATGTTCGCGCTCAACCAGGGCGAGGTGTGCACCTGCCCCAGCCGCGCGCTGATCCAGCAGGACATCTACGACGAGTTCATCGCCAAGGCCGTCGACCGCGTCGGAAAGATCAAGCAGGGCAACCCCCTCGACACCGACACGATGATGGGGGCGCAGGCCTCCAACGATCAGTTCGAGAAGATCTCCTCCTACCTGGCCATCGGCAAGGACGAGGGTGCCGAGGTGCTGATCGGCGGCGAGGCGGCCGAACTCGACGGCGACCTGGCCGGTGGCTTCTACATCAAACCGACTGTCTTCCAGGGCAACAACAAGATGCGCATCTTCCAGGAAGAGATCTTCGGTCCGGTCCTCGCGGTCACCACCTTCAAGGACTTCGCCGACGCCATGCAGATCGCCAACGACACGCTCTACGGGCTCGGCGCGGGTGTGTGGAGCCGCGACGGTGCAACCGCGTACCGAGCTGGCCGCGAGATCCAGGCCGGCCGCGTATGGACGAACACCTACCACGACTACCCGGCACACGCCGCCTTCGGCGGGTACAAGCAGTCCGGTATCGGTCGCGAGAACCACCTCATGATGCTCGAGCACTACCAGCAGACCAAGAACCTCCTGGTCGGTTACGCTCAGAGTGCCAAGGGTTTCTTCTGAGCCCTTCGAGGCTCGTCGCTATCGCTCCTCGCACCTCAGGGAGCGGGGGTGGTCGCGCTCCTCGCACCTCAGGGAGCGACGGGCGGTCGCACCTCAGGAGCTGCGGGGTCGCGCTCCTCGCACAAGCGTGAACGAACAAGCGAACAGAAGGTGATTCACGATGACCGCCGAACAGAATGTTCCTGATCGCGTGGTCGCCACAGACTCCGCCGTGCAGCTCCTGACCAAGTTGTCGGAGCTGCACGGCGGCCTCATGATCCACCAGTCCGGTGGGTGCTGTGACGGCTCGGCCCCGATGTGTTATCCGGTCGGGGAGTATCGCGTGGGCCAGCGGGATGTGCTGGTCGGCGAGATCGAACTCCCCGAACCCATTCCGGCCGTTCGGGTCTGGATCAACGGCGACCAGTTCGAGTTGTGGAAACACACTCAGCTGATCCTCGACGTCGTGAAGGGTCGCGGCGCCGGATTCAGTCTCGAGGCGCCGGAGGGCGTCCGATTCCTCTCGCGTGCGCGGACTTTCACCGACGAGGAGAACGAGGTCCTGGCGGCGTCCCCGCCGCTGACGGGGGCCACCGCCGGCCCCTGAGGTCGTGTGCCCGGGGTTGCTCACCACTGGTCGAAGCCGACGTTGACCTGGGGGTAGCCGGTGTCGATGTGGTTGTTCATCCAGTACTGCTGTGCGTGGGGTCCCCAGATGGTGCTCATGTCGGTGTTGACGTTGTGGGGGTGGTTGGTGAGTTGGTAGTTGGCGGTGGGGCCGAAGGTTCCGATGCGGTAGATGGCGTTGACGTCGAGATGGTTGTTGTAGGGCGCTGTGGCGGTGATGGTTTCGGTGGCGCCGGGGTAGAGGATGTGCTGGGGGGCGTTGACCCATTGGCCGCCGTCGGCGTTGGCGCCTTGGAGGTATTCGGGCTTGTCGGTGTGGTTGGTGATGGTCATGGCGACGGTGGGTTCGCCGGGGCGGGTGACGGGGAGGGTGCCGGCGTGGGCGGTGCCGGCGGCGCCGAGTGCGATGCCGGCTGCGGCGGCGAGTCCGAGGGTGGCGGTGGCGATGCGGGTGGTGGTCTTCATGGTGTGCTCCCGGTGTGGTGTGGGGTTGTTTCGGTGACACCACTGACTTTGCTAGCCGCGGGCTGTGTGTGGTTTCCGCTGACCGGGTGATGGTCGGGGTGAACGCTGCATCCACCGATCGGGGGACACGGAACGAGGACCGGGGGATGCGCCGAGTTCGACGAGTGAGCGCTCGCGGGGCAACTACCATCGAGGGATGTCGAATGCCGACGGCTCCCCGCCACCTCGCCCGCGCGTCGCCGTCACGCCGATGCGCCCGCAACGGCCCACCGAGCGGGCCCCGGCCATCCGGTACGTGATCCTCGGCTGGCTGGTGTCGGTGGCCCTGGTGGTGGTGATCGTGGGGCTGACCCTGCTGTCACTCAACGATATTCGGGCCACACTGGCCGCCGACCTCATCCGGGCCAATCCGAACAGCGGAACCGACGCCGCACGAGCCGTCGACATCTCGCTGATGGTGGGCGCGGTGATCGCATTGATCGTGGTGGTCCTGGGACTGTTCGGATCCGCGCGACTCTGGGGCAGCAGACGATCCGGTCGGACCGTGTTGACGATCGGGGCAGTGGTCGCCGTGGCCGGCGCCGTGGCGTTCCACCTCACCGTCAGTCCGTCTGCCGACACGCTCGCCGACAAGGGTTTGCCGGTTGCCGCACA
This sequence comes from Gordonia sp. NPDC058843, assembly GCF_042743165.1. Classification (NCBI taxonomy): domain Bacteria; kingdom Bacillati; phylum Actinomycetota; class Actinomycetes; order Mycobacteriales; family Gordoniaceae; genus Gordonia; species Gordonia sp. NPDC058843. The sequence goes on along the minus strand of NZ_JBHYNC010000023.1, from coordinate 36,677 downwards.
GTGGATCCCGGTGGCCGCGGCAGTCGTCGCGGTGATCGCCACCGGGTTCTCCTACACCCGGGCGGTCACCGACTCCCTGCGCTGAAGCCCTCGTTGCCGCCGGTCCGGACCGCGTCACCGAGCTGCGCGACGATGCCCTCCGCACTGCGCACCGCGACCTGACACGCCGACGCCGAGGCCGGCGCGATCAGCGGGTGCGTGGCGCGTGCGCGCCAGAGACGCGCGGAGTCGATGGCGGCGTCCCGCAGGCTGTACACGTCGGCAGTCGGGGGGAAACCGAGTCGTGTCGTCGGGTCGATGCCCGAACCGCCGATCAGTCGCGTGAGTTCACCGATCTGGTCCTGGGGTAGGTCGAGCCCGCCGGCCCGGATCGTGCCGAGTAGGCGCAACTCGCGGAAGCCGTGGACATCGGCGAGTTCGCGTCGCACCGCGGCGCGCACCTCCCGCGCCCGCGACGATGGGGAGCGGCCCAGGAGATGGTCCAGGGTCACCAGCGCCGAGTGTGACTTGAGTTGGTCGGCGCGCTGGGCGAACTGGGTGTCGATGATCGCGCCGAGCTCCGACAACCCGCTCCGTTCGACCAGCTCGGCCGCCAGGGCCGACGACGACGTCGCACCGAAGCGGATGAGCGTCACGGCCATCCGGATCCCGAACGCGCCGAACCGTTCGGCCAGCGAGCGTCGGAGGCCGGCCGGGATGTGCGGCAAGATGTCGGGCCGGCTGAACCGATCCATCGTCAGCAGGGCCGATTCGAGGTCGGGACCCGGTGTGGACGCCAGTTGCGCGAGCGCGCGGTACTCGACCTCGCGGAGCGTGCGCGCACCGAGTGCCAGCAGTCCCGCGACCGGCACGACCGCCTGACACAGCCCGGTGCGTTCGAGCTCGCCGGCGAAACGCCCGGCGATCTGATGGGCCGAGATCATCGCGTCCATCCGACCCGCGCCGAGCTCGTCGGCACGGGAGACGACGCCGATCACGCCCAGGGGTCCCGACGACCCGCCGATGGCGGTTCCGATGCGGCGCAGCATGGCGGTGTCGGTCGCGGTCAGCGAGCGGAGCAGGTAGACGACGGCGTCGACGCCGGACTGACCGTCGTCGGGGGTGAGAAGCCGAATCGTGGACGCGGACAGTTCCGTCGACAGCGAGGCCGTGCCGGGCGTGTCCACGATCGTCGTCGAGTGCAGGGCGCGCGCCGGCCACTCCACGTCGAGGCGATCGACACGGTCGGCGGTGAGCCGGCCGAAGTCGAAGCCGAGCCGACCGTCGACACGCGTCACCGGGATCGGTACCGCCCGTCCGTCGTCGACGTGCGCGGTCACCGACGGCGACCGGCCGTTGCGATACCAGGTGACGACCCGGGTGCACTCGGTGGCGTCGGTCGGTGCGATGTCCTGTCCGACAAGGGCATTGAGCAATGTGGACTTGCCTGCCTTGAGCGATCCGGCGAGCGCGACCCGCACCGGCTGGTACAACCGGTGATCGCAGACATCCAGTTCGGCCCGGGCGTGCGGGTCGTCGGCGAGGGCGGTGCGTGCGGCGTCGAGGAGCGAGCGCGCGCGGTCGACACCGGCCATCAGCGGGCGAGCTCGCGGTCGAGGTGGTCCGCGGCCTTGCGCAGCGCCGCGACCGCGCTGAGCCGGGACTCGAGCTCGGCGACCCGCCCCGCCCGCTCCGACTCGAGGACCGTAGCGGCCGACTGTGCGGCAGAAAGGGATTCGGAGATCGAGCGCGCGGTCTGCTCGGCCACCGAGGTGAAATGGTCGCGCAGGACCCGCTGGATGACCCGCAGCCGGTCGCGGGACTCCTTGCCCACCTGGAAGCTGACGTCGTCGGTGAACGCGCGGACGGCGACCTTCGCCTTGGCGCGGCGATCCAGGATCTTGGCTTCCTTGTCGTCGCGATAGGCCTTGGTGCCCAACAGGAGTCCGGCACCGACCGAGACCGGGTTGATGAGTGCCATGCCGACCATCGTCGAGATCAGACCGAACATCAGCACGCCGCCGTAGGAACCCCGCATGCCGATCAGCAGCTTCTGGGCGACACCGACTCTGCCACTGTCGAGTTCGGTGAGCTCGGCCACCGAGTCGAGGACGCCGGTCATGTCGGCGACGTCGATGTCGGGCAGGGAATCCTGACCGGCGGCCGCGAAATGGTCGGCGACCCGCTCGGCCAGCCAGACCGATCGCTCGTGCGCCCACACGAAGTTGTCCCCGATCACCGCGGCGGTCTGATCAGCCAGCCATTCGCTGAGCTGGTCCCAGTCCGCACCGGGATCCCCCTCGTCGATGGCTCTTTCGGCCTCGCGGGTGACCGCGCGGAGACGATCGCGCAGGTCGTGGTCGATGTCGGCGGCGAGGTCGGCGATCCCGTCGGCGAGTGTCTGCTGCCATTGCGCCGACTGTCGTCGCATCGCCTCGGCGTCGGTCTTGGCTTCCCGGAGAGCACCCACGGCGCGGCCCGCGGTGTCCGGGTCGCGCAAGGCGGCGAGCTCGCTGCCCAGGGTCAGCGCGAGATGCTCGCTGACGACGCGGAGGTCGGTGGCGACCGTGCTGCGGGTCGCCTGCTGTGCGGTCGCCACCACGCGCTCCCGTAGGTAGCGGTAGAGCTCCAGGAATCCCGCCTCGGCGTTGAGCTTCTCGTCGCCGAGGCGCAGCGCGTGTGCGCGCAGAGTGGACGACACCGGAAGCAGCGGGATGTCGATGTCGGCAGCCGCCAGGTGACCGCGGTCCGCGTCGACGACGGCCCGCCAGTGCGGGTACAGATCGGTCTTGGTGACGAGACACGCGACCGTGGGACACAGGCCGATCACCTGTTGGATGAACGACATCTCCGGCGCGGTGAACTCCTGGCTCGCGTCGGAGATGATCAGCACCGCATCGGCGGCGGCGACCATGCCCAAGGTCGCCGCGGCATAGGGATGTCCGTGCCCGCCCACACCGGGGGTGTCCACGAGGACGAGGCCGTCGGCCAGCAGGGGGCCGGGTGCGGTGACCTCGAGGCGGAGCACCTCGCGGCCGCCGGCGAGCGGGGAGTCGGGGGTGATGCCGGCGATGGCGTCCATCGGCACCGGGATGCGGCTGTCGGCGGACGGGCCGTCGACGATCAGATGGGCGGCGGGTTGCCGGCCGTGGGAGATCACGGTCGGCACCGCGGTTGTCTCGTCGTCGCCCACCGAGCACACGTCGAGATTCAGCAGCGCGTTGACGAACGAACTCTTGCCCTGTTTGAGCTGACCCACCACGACGATCCGCAACCGGGGGTCGGTGATCCGGGTGCGCGCCCCGTCGAGCCGGCTGACGAGGTCGGTGCGGCCGGCCTCCCGGGCCACGTCGGACATCGTGGCCAGCAGGTCGCCGATGGTGGTGGGTGCCTGGGTCGCGGTCGGCGTGGGTGTCGTTCCCGGCGGCCGGACGGGGGCCGCCGCAGGCGCGGGTGCCGGCGACACGGCGGCGTGCGCCGGCCGACGTGTTTCGGCGGCCGCATGTGGTTCGGCAGACGCATGAGCCGGGGTGTGGGACGTGGGCGCGGGAGTGGGGGCGTCCCGGTCGGCGGCGTGCCGGCCGACCCGTGGAGGTTCGGCGGGTGGAGTGGTCATGGTGTCCTCACGGTAGCGGTGAGTCGGCGCATCCGGTTGGCATCGGCTGGGCTTCGCGCGTGGCCGACGACGGTGCGGCGCAGGACGGGCGGATCCGGGAAGCCGGACGAGGACCGCCCCGGGGCCGGCCCACGTCCAGGGTTGCTGGAGCGATGGGCGGTCCCGGGGCGGGTTGCCGACCTGAGGGGGTCAGTCGGCGTCGGGTCCGGCGTCCGGGGTGTTGACGCCGATCCCGGTGTCCGTGTCGCCACCGAGCCCACCGGTGAGGCCGCCGGTCAGTCCACCGGTGAGGCCTCCGGTCAGGCCGGCGGTCGTGTCTGCCACGCCTCCGACGGTCGTGTCGAGCGCGCCGCCGAGTCCGGCGTCGGTGTCGGCGACTCCGCCGAGGTCCAGACCACCGTCTGCGCCTCCACCGGTTCCGACACCACCGCCGGCTTCGGTGCCGCCACCGGCTTCCGCACCGCCGGTGAGTCCGCCGGTCACGTCGCCGACGATGTCCGTGGTCGTGTCGATCGCCCCACCGACCGTGGTGTCGAGCGAGCCGCCCACGGTCGTCTCCAGCGCTCCGCCGACCGTGGTCTCGAGGCCGCCGGTCCCGATCGAGCCGGCGGCGTCCACCGCACTGTCCACGGTGCCGGCGAGTGCCGTCGTCAGATCGGCGGTCACATCTGCCGGCAACTCGGTGTCGAGCGCCCCACCGAGTCCGAGGTCGCCGCCCAGTCCCAGGTCGCCACCCACAGCACCGCCCAGTCCGAGGTCACCGTCGAGGACGGGACCGACGCCGGCGCCGAGCGTGGCCTCGCCGAGACCCGTGAGGGCGCCGTCGAGTCCGGTCTGCAAGGTGCTGTCCACTCCGGCCACCAGGTCGGCGCCGGTCTCGGCGACCGTGCCGAGGGAGGCCAGGGTCCCGGCACCCAGGTTGCCGGTGAGGCTGTCGACGACCGTGCCGCCGAGCCCCTCGGTGACCAGGATCGGTCCGCCGACGGTGATGGTGCCCTCGGGGGAGAGGATGAGGCTCGGGTTGATGATCGCGCCGAGTTCGCCGGTCAGGGCGCCGCCGAGGCCGCCGGTGGCGTCCAGGGTCGAGTCCAGGGTGGCGACGAGGCCGTCGGCTGCCGACAGGTCCACGTCGAGCGCGGTGCTCAGTACGGTGCTGAGGGCAGCGGGGAGTTCGGCCCCGCCCGCAAGCTGGCCGGCGAGCGAGCCACCGAGTTCTCCGCTCAGCGCGGTTCCGAGAACAGCGCCGAGCGACGCTCCGAGGTCGGCGCCGACGTCGCCGCCGGCAGCGAGCACGGTTTCGAGGGTGCCGCTGAGGTCGGCGGCCGTCTCGGTCACCAGGCCGAGTCCGGCACCGGCGTCGAGTGCTGCCTCCAGTGCGCCGCCGAGCTGGGTGATGAGGGCGCCGTCGACGCCGAGTGCTCCGCCCAGGTCCGCGGCCAGGAGTTCGCCGAGGTTCAGGTCCGCACCGGCGGCCGCCTCGAGAATTCCCTCGATCCCGGTGGTCGCGCCGAGCACGCCGCCGAGGGTGGCGCCGAGTTCGGCGGCCAGCTCACCGCCGCCGCCGACGATCGCGCCGAGCTGTGCGGCGAGGTCGGTCGCCAGGCCGCCGTCGAGCAGACCGGTGAGGTCGGCGCCGAGGACGCCACCCAGTTCGAGGGCACCGCCGAGGGCGGCCCCCAGGTCGGCGCCTGCTGCGACGCCGAGCACGCCGGAGAGCACGGTGCTGAGAGCGGTGTCGAGTCCGGCGCCCGCGGAGAGCAGTCCGCTCAGAGCGGCTCCGAGTTCGGTACCGAGACCACCCACGATGCCGAGACCGCCACCGAGGGCGCCTTCGACGGCGCCGCCGAGTCCGGCACCGAGGCCGAGCCCGGCTTCGAGTGCACCGCCGACGCCGGCGCCGAGGCCTGCGCCGAGACCGAGCCCGGCGTCGATCGCTCCGCCGAGTCCGGCGGTGAGATCGCCTGCCAGACCGCCTTCGAGCGCTGCGGCGAGCGTGCCGCCCAGTACCGCACCGAGATTGCCGGCCACGTCGCCACCGGCTTCGAGTCCGGCTGCCAGCGCGCCGGCGAGAGCCGAGCTGATGTCGCCACCCGCGCCGAGCACGGCCTCGATGTCGACGAGGCCACCGGCCTCGAGTACGGATTCCAGAGTCGCGGCCAGCCCGGCCTGTGCGCCTCCGCCCACTCCCAGCGCCGCGGTCAGTGCCCCGCCGAGGAGCGCGTTCGCGCCGGCCGCGCCGGTCAGCGCCAGTCCGCCGGCGGCGGCCGCAGTGGAGGTCAGGGCCACTCCCAGCGCGGTGCCGACGGACGCGGCCACGCCGCCTCCGGCGGCCAACGTCGTGCCGAGCGCACCGGACAGGGTCGCGCCGAGTTCGCCGGACAGGTCGGCGATGGCCTGGGCATCGAGGAGCCCGGACAGGGTCGCCGACAGGTCGCCCGCGACGTCGAGCGTCGACGTGAGCGCCGCGGTCAGATCGCCGGACAGTTCGGCGCCGAGACCGAGCGCGCCGGTGAGGACCGCTGAGATCGCGCCGCCCGCGCCGAGTCCGGCGCCGAGCGCGGCCGCGAGATCGGCACCGAGCGCGCCGCCCGCACCGACCGTTGCGCCGAGCAGACCGCCCAGCGTCGCACCGAACGAGCCGGCGAGTTCGCCACCGAGGCCGAGCACGGCGGACAGTTGCGCGGCGAGTCCGCCGCCGAGTCCGAGGCCGAGCTCGGCGCCCGCGGCGAGAACTGCGTCGAGCGACGCACCCAGCTGAGCGACGAGAGCACCCTCGGCGTCGATCGCGCCGGCCAGCGCGCCGGCGATGACGGGCCCGATGCCCGCGCTCAGCTCGAGTCCGCCTGCGACGACCGTCTCGAGTGCGGCGCCGAGGGCCGCTCCGAACTGTGCCGCGATCGCCCCGCCTGCGCCCAGGCCGGCGGAGAGGGCCGCGCCCAGTGCGACGGCCAGCTGGCCTGCGAGGTCGAGGTCGCCGAAGGCGATCCCGCCGAGGTCCAGGTCTGCGAGGGACAGACCGGAGAGATCGATGTCGCCCAGGCCGATGCCGCCGAGGAGACCGCCGAAGTCAATGTCGCCCACATCGATTCCACCCAGATCGATGCCGCCGAGGCCGATGCCGCCGAGGCCGATGTCCCCGAAGTTCACGTCCCCGAAGCCGATATCGCCGCCGCCGAGATTGATGTCCCCGAAGTTGACGTCGCCGAGGTTCAGGCCGCCCAGGCCAACCCCGGCCCCGCCACCGACGACCCCGCCCCCGACGACTCCACCGCCGATGACCCCGCCCCCGACGGCGCCGCCGCCGGCACCGATGATGGCGCCGAGTCCGCCGGCACCGCCCGCGGCCAGGCCGGAGCCCGCCACGAGCGGAGCCGCCGCGGAGATGTCGGCCGGCGTGATGCCGGCGAGGCCGGCGCGATCGATCGCGGCCTGCGGGTTGCCGCAGTAGGCATTGAAGGATTCCTCGTCGCGAAGCAGACCGAGGATGAAATCGAGTACCGCGTTGGTCGCCATGGCGTCGTTCCTTGCGTCGGGGAGATCTCAGTTCGATCCCGTGTCGAGTTCGACGGTATGGGCGGGAGCGTCGTCGGACATCGGGGAAAAACCCCAGTCCTGTCGAGACAAGGGGGGAGGGGGTGCGGGCATAGGGGATCGGTGCCCGGGGATAGGGGGATCGGGACTTTCCCCCTAATCGCCGGTCAGGGCTAACGCCGGGGTGGTCATCCGCGACACACTGGATGAAGTGCACCGTCCGCGGACCGGGGCACGTGACATCGACGGTCTGCCCGCGCCACCGGGGTGGCAGGCGCCCGTCATCGACCACCGTCTGCAGGTGCGAACAGGAGTGGACCACCATGGCCATCGGGATCGGTGTGAAGATCGGGTCGGTGAACAGTGTCGCTGTCGCCGCATCGGAGCAGTCCTGGGAGGGCACGGTCTCGGTGGAGACCGCGGCGCTCGCGGGTGCCGGCGACTTCGTCGCGCGGGTCGGTGACCCGGTTCCCATGCTCGATGATCACGGACGCACCCGTGCCGCCGCCGACATCCACGCCGCCGCGGTCACCGAACTGGTCGGCCGTCTCGAGCTGCCACCGGGCGCCGACGTGCGGTTGACCGTCGTGCATCCCGACACCTGGTCCGTGCAGGCGGTCGACGAGGCCCGGTCCGCGCTCGCCGATCGTCGGGAGGCGGCGTCTGCGGAGTCCGTCGACTGGGTTCCGGAATCACGTGCATTGCTCGCGGCCGCGGAGCACAGTGAGGGGGCTTTCGCCGGCGGCATCGTGGTCGCCTACGACCTTGGTGCCTCCGGTGTCACCGTCACGGTGCTCGCCACCGGCGACGAGTCCCGCGAGATCGGCCGGCCGCTGCATCTGGACACCGTGAGCGGCAACGAGTTCGATCGCCTGCTGCTCGGCCAGACACTCAGCGTGACCGGAACCGACGCCACCGTCGAAGCGGCCCTCGCCGATCCCGGTCGGAGCGCCGCCGTCGTCGACGACCTGAATCGCCTCCGGAACGAGTGCCGGCACGCCAAGGAATCGCTCTCGGTGGACACCGACACCGTCGTCGACGTCCGGGTCGGGGAGGTGGCCACCGAGGCCCGCCTCGTCCGCGACGACATCGAGGATCTGCTGCGCGGCCCGCTGATGGAGTCGGTGGCGCTCGTCCGGGAGGCGCTCGCCGCCGCGGACGTCGACGCGAACGGATTCGGCCCGTCCGGGGTCTCCGCGATCCTTCTCGGTGGTGGCGGTGCGGCGATCCCGCTCGTGACCGAGCTGCTGTCCTCGACAGTCCGCGTGCCGGTCGTCCACGACCCCGAACCCGCGACGGCCTCTGCCGCCGGCGGCGCCCTGCTCGCCTCGGCGGCACTCGCCGCCGCCGTGTCCGCGACACCCCTGCCCGCTGCCGCCGAGACGGCCCGGCTGGTCGCGTCCACACCGGACGACCGCCCCCTGCGGGAGATCGTCCCGGCTCCCCGGACGCCGGTCACCGAGCCGGCCCCGCGGCTGTCCCGACGGAAGCGCGGCACGCTGATCACCCTCGGCGCCGCGGCACTGGCCCTGGTCACCGCGACCGGGTTGTCCGTCGGTACGGGTCTCGTCGGGTCCGTCGGTGAATCGACGCCACCGCCCGCGGGCGCCGCGACGACAACGGCCACCTCGTCGCAGAACCCCGGAAACGCACCGGGTACGACGTCGACGGGTGCGCGCCCCGGCACCGCCGCGGACCCCGCCACGGTCACTCGCGCGCCGGGCACCGCGACCGGAACCGACACCCCGCGCCGGACGACGGCAGGCGCCCCCGCAACCGGCTCGACGTCCGGGCGTCCGGCGCCCGCCCCAGCGCCCGCTCCAGCCCCGGGAGCGCCTTCGGCGCCGTACAACCCCGGCACACCGTCGGTACCCGACCAGAATCCGCCGGCTGAGCCAGAGGTCCCCGATCCGGGCACCGGCGGTGGTTCGGGCGGGGGGACAGGCGGTGGAACCCCCGGCCGAGTGCTGGAGCTGCCCGGCCGCGTACTCGACGGCACCGGCCAGGTGCTCTGCGGCGTCACCGGCGTCGTCTGCTGACGGGCGGGGCCGGACAGGTGACCTCCTCCAGCCCGACGGTCGGCGACCGTCGGGAGCCCACCGCCGCCTCGCCCGCCTCGACGTGGGTGAACGGCGTCCTCGATCGCGCTCAATCCGGGATCCCGTTGTGTGCATTCGTGATCGGCACTCCCGGTAGTGGTCGGTCGGCGTTGTTGAACACCGTCCACGAGCAGCTGCGTCGCCGCGGTGTCCCGGTGAGCGTCGGCCTGCCGGTAGGCGACGCGGCCACCCCCGGCAGGCCACTGCTCGTCCTTGCCGACGACATCCACACCTGGCCAGGCGACGCGATCGAGTCGGCGACGGCGATGCTCGAGGCCGGCAGAATCGGACTGATCGCCACGACCGAACCACGCGACGCGCCTCGGCACACCGGCCCGCTGATCGCGCGTGCCCGGCTGTCCGGCGCGACGCTCGAGCTCGACCCGGTGGGTACTGCCGAGGTGTTGAGCCGGGCCGCAGGCGCCGGCCTGACCCTCGCGCCGACGACCGCCTCCCTCATCCGCAGGCGCTGCGGTGGGGCACGCGCCGTGGTCGACGCCGCCCTCGTCGCAATCCGGGAGGCGGCGTCGGACGCCGCGGGTGGCGACCCGGTCGACGAGGTCGCGATCGCCGAACACGTTGCGCGCGAACGACACCATCGACTGCTCCGTCGTCTGGACCCGCTGACACTTGCGATACTGGCCCTGGCATCGGTGCGTGCGCCTCTCGATCCCGACAGTATCGCCGAGGTCGCGGGCGCCGACCGGGACGCCGCGATCGAGGCGCTCGACCGGGCGCGGGGTTCCGGACTGCTCCGCGGTGCCGACACCTTTGTTTCCGCCGCTCTCGAACCCCTGCGAGAGATATTGGGAGAGAAGCGGATCGACGAACTTCGTCGACGGTCCGCGGTCACGCGCCTCCGCGCGACGCACCTCACCGCCGACGACGCGCTGCTCGCGGCCGAGGCAGGCGTCGCGGACCCGCGCATAGTCGACACCTTGCTCGCCGGCGCGGCCGAGACGACAGCCGCCCGCGCGGTGGTCCTGCTCCGGGCAGCCGACCGTGTGGAACCGGGCCGCGACGATATCCGACTCCTGATGGCGCAACGCGCTCTCGCCTCCGGTGACGTCGACGGTGCCGGTCTGGTCGCCGACCGCCGGCTGGAGACCGCCGCGGCGACCGACCCGGGAGTCGTCCGGTGGGTCGGGGTCGCGGCGACCGTCGCGCACCACCGCGGGCTCGCCTCCCACGCCGCCGACCTGTACCGGTGGCTGGGTCCGGAAGTCGCTGCCGCCGAGGCATTGCCGGCCGTCATCGCCCTGATCGCGGTGGGGGATCGCCGGGCAGCTCTCGCGGTCGCCGACGCGGACCGCGGCCACCCACCCGTCGGGAGCCGAGCCGCACGATCGATGACAGTGCGCGGGTTGCTAGCCTCGGTCGACGACACCGGCACGATGGGTTCCGGCGATGCCGTCGATGCCGTCGTCAGAGGGCTCTGCGCGACCGACTCCGGCCGGACCGACCCGACGGCGGCCCGAACCCTGTATGCCGCCACGAGTCTGGCATGCGATGACGGCAATGTCGTTGCGGCACGGACGGTCAGAGCCCTGGCCCATGGCCCGATCGAGGACCTCCTCGACGCGGAGATCGCCCTGGCGACCGGTGACGTCGACGCCGCTGCCCGGCTCCTGCCCACGGAGGATCCGGCCGGCATGCCCGAACGCTTTCGCGTCCACGCCGTCCGCCTCGGTCTCGCGCGTCGTAACGGCGACGTCCCGGCCCTGACGGCACTCTGGGAACCCGGACTCGCGGTGCTCGCCGCTACCGAGGTGGACCTCTACATGCTCCGGCCCCTCGCGGAGTTCTGGCAGGCCGCCGCCCGAGTGGGTCAGACACGGGTCATCGCGCGCCACGTCGGGGCTGCGGATCGACTGCTCGCCGGGTTGGATTCCCCGGCCGCCTGGTCGGCGCCGTGGCAGTTCGCCGGTGTGCAGGCGGCGATCCTCGCCGGGGACGGGGCCGCCGCCGACGATCGGCTCGATCGGCTCGAGTCCGCGGCCGCGCGCAGTCCGATCGCGACGGCCCTGGCAACCGGTGCGCGCGTCTGGGTTGCGCTCGCTTTCGATCGGGCAGGATCCGTCGCCGTCGACGGTGTGTCCGCCGCGGTCGACGCCCTCCGCGGCGCCGGATCGAACTGGGAGGCAGCTCGTCTGGCAGGTGCGGCGGCATCCCGCGCCGGCGACCCGGCCACGGCGGCGGGACTACTCGACGCTGCGCGTTCGGCGGGCGAGGAGCTCCGGCGCGCGCAGCCGGTCGGTGGTCCCCTCACCGATCGCGAGGCCGAAGTGGCCCGAGAGCTGCTGCAGGGATACACCTATCGAGAAATCGGTGAGCGCCTGTACATCTCGGCAAAGACCGTCGAGCATCACGTCGCCCGGATCCGGCGGAGGCTCGACGCCGGTTCGCGTTCCCAACTGCTCGCTGCGCTTCGGGCGGCCGGATACGGCTGAGCTGTGCGCGGTGCCGTCAGCGACGCTGGGCGAACTCTTCTCGCAAAGTGCGTTTGAGGATCTTGCCACTGGGATTCTTCGGCAGTTCCGTCGCCAGCACCACGTACTTCGGCACCTTGTACGGCGCGAGAATGCCACGGCAGGCCTCGATCACGCGGTCGGGGTCGAGTGCGGCACCCTCAGCCGGGACCACGGTCGCGGCAACCGCCTCGATCCACCTCTCATGCGGCACACCGTAGACAGCGGCCTCGCGAATCCCGGCGAGTTCGAACAGCGCTTCCTCGACCTCCCGGCTGGATACGTTCTCGCCACCGGTCTTGATCATGTCCTTCTTGCGGTCGACCACCCAGAGGTAACCGTCGTCGTCGAAGTAGCCGAGGTCTCCGGAGTGGAACCAGCCACCGGCGAACGCCTCCGCGGTGGCGTCGGGGCGGTTGTGATAGCCGAGGGTGACCTGTGGACTCCGGTGCACGATTTCGCCGACCTCCCCCGGGCCCAGTGATCGGTTGGCGTCGTCGACGATGGCTGTGGTCACGTTGAGGGCGGCGACGCCCGCCGAGCCCGGGCGCGAATCCTGCTGTTCAGGTGGCAGCACCGTTGCGAGCGAACCCATCTCGGTCTGTCCGTAGAAGTTCCACAGCCGCAGGTCGGGTAGGAGTCTGCGTAGTTCGCGGAGGATCTCGATCGGTAGGGCGGACGCGCCGTAGTAGCCCTTCCGCAGCGACGTGACGTCCCGCTGGCCATCGCGCAGCAGCGAGACCAGCGCAACCCAGACTGTCGGCGGACAGAACACATTCGTGGCCCGGTGTCGTTCCACGGCTTCGAGCATCGCGACGGGGTCGGGACGATCGAGGATGATGCTGCGCGCTCCGAGCATGATGTCGGTGATGAGGAAGTTGTCGAGCTGTGCGCAGTGGTAGAGGGGGAGTGCGTGGACCTCGACGTCGTCGGCTTCCATGCCGCCCGAGCTGATGCAGGACATGTACTGCCACATCAGTGTCCGGCTCGAGTGGAGGACTCCCTTGGGCCGTGACTCGGTACCGGAGGTGTACATGATCCGGATCGGGAGATCGTCGTCGACCACGATCTCCGGGGCAGCCTGACGGGGACGATCCAGTTCGGATGCGAGATTCGTCCACGCGGTGGAGGGTGCCGCATCCCCGAGCGTGATGGCGCTCAATACCGACGGCCGATGCGATGTCCGTGTCAGCGCGTCGTCGACCACCGCCGTCAGCGAGTCCTCGGCCACCACGAGTGTCGGGGTGCTGTCGTCGATGAGAAACGCCAGTTCGCCTGCGGTGAGCGAGAAGTTGACCGGCACGGCGATGGCCCCGATGCGTGCCGCGGCGAAGACGAGGACCGGGAACTCCCAGCAGTTGTGGCTGAGAAGCATCACGCGGTCGCCCGTGTGCACCCCCGACGACCACAGATACGCGGCGGCCGCGTCGACCCGATGGTCGAGGTCGGCGAACGTCAGGGCCGTGTCACGGTGCACGATCGCGGTGCGGTGCGGCCAGCGGGCCGCACTCCGGCGCGGAATGTCGCCGAGTGCGTGGGTCGCGAGGGCCGCCCTGGATCGGTCCGCTGATGCCGTCGTCATCGGCGGGCCTCGGCAAGTGGGACGTGCGTGCCGAAGCGCCGCCCGTGATAGGTCAGAGGTGCCGCGCCCGCACGGGTCTCGACGTCGACGACCGAGCCGATCAGGATCGTGTGATCGCCGCCCTCGGCGACGCCGGCCAGCGTGCACGCGGTCCACACCGCGGCGCCGGTGATCCGCGGGACGTCTGCCGACAGACTCCAGTCGACCGCGTCGAACTTGTCGTCGCCCTTGGTCGCGAAGCGCATCGCCACGTCCTCCTGCGCCGAGTCGAGGATGTTGACCCCGAACGTGCCCGCCGCCCGGATGTGGCGCAGGCACGCCGAGGACTCTGCAAGAGCCACCGCGACGAGGAGCGGATCCATGGACAGGGACATGACGGCACTCACGGTCGTCCCGTGGGGCCGGTCGCCGTCCATGGTGGTGATGACGCTGACAGGCGCGCAGACGTGTGCCATCGCGTCGCGGAACGTCGCGCTCAGGTCGACAGGGGAGACAGACATGGGGGTGAGAGACATCGGATCAGCTCCTGGGGAGAGATGGCTTGCCGGGGCGGGCGCGGCCGGAACGGGGTGTCAGAACACCTCGGAATGGAGGAGGACGGGCAGTCCGAGGGCCGCGGCGTCCTCGACGGTGGTGGCGATCCGCGTCGGATCGAAGGTCGAGGTGAGAGCGCAGAAGGCGATGCTCGGCGACGGTGCGGAATCGGATGCGCCGACGGCGACACCGCCGAGCCGGGCGATCCGTGTGGAACGGTCCGGCGCATCCCATTGATCACCGGTCAGCACCGGGACCACATGTCCGGGTCTGGTGAACGACGCCGGCGTCGCGTCGGCGGACGCCAGGGTCCGGATCGTGGTGGCGCGGTCGTGCGCCGAGATTCCGGTCGTGGTGCCGTCCGCGGCATCCACTGCCACGCACAACCGCCCGATGCCGGTGGGGCTGTGCTGCCAGGTCATCGGTGGGAGGTGGAGGCGCACCGCGGTGTCGGGGTCGACGGTGACGAAGAGCAGGCCCGAACCGAGCCGGACCATCGAAGCGATCGAGAGCACGTCCGCGCACTCCGCGAGGAGCATCAGATCGCAACCGCCGCCGTACACGTCGTCGACGCCGACGACCGGCCGCCCGCAGGCCAGCGCACGCAGCGCCGCCCGCGAGTCGCCCGCCGTCGGTGCGGTCATCACCGAGGTCACGACCTCACCCCGTGATTCCGGCGTCGGCCCAGAACTTCTCGAACGACGAGGGGACCACATCGGTGCCGTGGGTGACCTTGCCGTCGACGAAACGGTGCGTCATCACCATCGTGATGTCGAGTTCCTGGTCGCCGAGCCGGCGGTAGGCGCGCACGTTCGCGGTCACCAGTTCGTCGCCGTGCACCTCGGTGGCGATCACCTCGTTGCGCGATTCGTCGAGCTTGGCGAGGACTCCGAACGCCTCGAGGAACTCGGCCTTGGTGTAGAGGCGCTGCGATCCCTCGAGGGTGAAGCCGGCCCACGTCATCGCGTCGTCGTACAACGCGACCAGGGGTCCGGGATCCCCGGCGTCGGCAGCGGCGAAGGCGTTCTTCAGGGCGTCGGCATTCTGTTGGCTCATCTCAGGAGTCCTCTCGTTCACGGTTGTGGTGTGGTGCCCATCACTGTGACCGTGTCGGGGTATTTAGCAGAACCGTCCGACTACGTGTCCTCGGCCGTGGTCGGAGACACCGGCTTCACCGACGCATAACCGCAGTTCGGAGACCCGCTACGGGTGTGGGTACGGTCCGGCCCACCTGTCGCGCGTGACGTGCTGACACAAGTTGACCCCCCAGGTTGCGCATGACTCTCGCAATAGCGGACAGTGATCTACATCTCATCGAGAGGGGGGTGCCGTGAATGTCGACGAATGGGTCGAGATCCGCCGCTGCCATGACGAGGGTGAATCGATCAAGGCGATGGCCGAGCGTCTCGGGATGTCGCGCAACACCGTGCGGAGGGCGTTGTCGATGCCGACCCCGCCCGCCGATCGGCGCCGGACACGCGGTTCGGTGGCAGACGACGTGGACGATCGGATTCGACAGCTGCTCCTCGGCTCACCGGACATCACGGTTGCCGAGCTCGCCCGGCAACTGGAGTGGGATCACAGCCGCACGGTGTTGTCGCGTCGGGTACGGTCCCTCCGCGAGGAGATCGCCGCCGCGCGACGCGTGACCGACCTCGTCGGCACGGTGTTGCCCCAGCAGACAACGACTTTCGTGGGCCGACGCGACGAGCTGCGCGAATTGCGGGCCCTGCTCGGCCGGCATCGGGTGGTGACCCTCGCCGGTCCGGGCGGGATCGGCAAGACCCGGCTGGCGACCGAGGCGGCGACGGAGTTCCGGCGCGCGTTCCCCGACGGTGTCAGGTTCGTGAGTTTCGCGGTCAGCCGGGACAGTTCCATGCTCGCGCAGGTCATCTGCGATGCCCTCGGCCTGGAGGGGCGGGATGCGCACACCGCCTCCATCGAGGACACGCTGGTGTCGTTCCTGGCGCACCGCCGGATGCTGCTCATCCTCGACAACTGTGAGCACGTCATCGACAGCGCTGCCCGGCTGGTGGCGAGGCTGGCCGAAGAGACCACCAGTGTCCGCATCCTCGCGACGTCGCGGGAGGTGTTGTCCATCCCCGGCGAGTATGTGTATCGGCTGGCGCCGCTGCCCACCGGCGACGGCTCGCAATCCGGTGCGCTGGAACTGTTCGCGCACCGGGCCGAGGCCGTGTTGTCGGGCTTCGGTCTGGACGAGGACAACCGGGACGACGTCCGACGGATCTGCGAGCGGCTCGACGGGATCCCCCTGGCGATCGAGTTGGCGTGTTCGCGGCTGACGGTGCTGAGCTTGCGCGAGTTGGCCGAGTTGCTCGACAATCGGGTCCTCGCGCTCAGCAGTGGAACCCGCGACCGGACCACCCGACACCGCAGCCTGCAGGCGACCATCGACTGGAGCTATGAACTGTGCAGCCCCGACGAGCAGCAGCTGTGGGCGAGCCTGTCGGTGTTCGCCGACGGGTTCGAGCTCGACGCGGTCACGCAGGTCTGCCGCGGGGACGGAAGCGCCGACATCGTCGACTCGATGTCGGCGCTGGTCTCGAAGTCCGTCGTCCTTCGCGACACGGTCGACGGGCGGGTCCGGTTCCGGATGCTGGAGTCGATCCGGGAGTACGGGGCCGGACGGCTCACGCCGGCGCAGCAGCATGCCCTGCGGACCCGCGTGTTGGACTGGGCGCTGCGGACCATCACCGACTGTGCCGCACGGTGGTTCAGTGCCGAACAGGTGGACCTGGCAGCTCTGGTCCGGCGCAACCGCGCGAATCTTCGCGCCGCCGTCCAGTCGGCGCTGGGTGATCCCGCGCTGCGCGGGCGGCTGGGCGACGTCGCCACCGCCCTGGGAGCGGCGAAGTTCCTCTGGGCATGCGGGATCTCGATCCGTGAGCAACGAGCATGGATCAACCAGTTGTTGAGCCTGTCGGAACTCGACCGCGGGACCGTCGGCCGGTTGCTCGCCACGCTGGGCCTGATCCAGACCCTGCAGGGCGACCGCGACGCGGCCGAGTTCACCCTGCGGCGCGCCGCTGAACTGGCACGCGCCCACAACGATGTCGAGACCTGGGCGTTTTCCCTTCACACGTCAGGTCTCCGCGCGCTGTTCAGTGGCGACTTCGACACGGCCGCAGAGCTGTTCGACGCAGCCGAGGCGGAGTACCGGCGCCACACGGGGAGCGCCGAGCTCCTGGCGACCCTGCGCGTGCACCAGGGGATGCTGGCGGCGGCGATGCTGGATGTGGCGGGGGCGGAGGCACTGTTCAGGTCGGCCCACGAGTCGGCGACCTCGGTGGGAGAGTCCTGGTTCCTGACCTACGCGACGTACGGTATCGGGCTGACCGCGTGGATCGCCGGGGACCACGCGACCGCGATCGCTTCGGCGACCGAGGCGTTGCGGATCCACCGCGTGTTCGACGACGCGATCGGGACCACGCTGATGACGGATCTTCTCGGATGGTCGTACGCCTCGGAGGGTCAGGGGAGCAGGGCGGCGGTCCTGCTGGGCGCGGCCTCGACGCTGTGGGATCTGGTCGGCCAGCAGCTGTACGGTTCCGATCACTGGATCTCGTTGCGTGGCAAGGCGCTTTCGGCAACCCACGCGCAGATGTCCGACGCCTCGTTCGAGGTGGCCTGGCGGCGTGGCCGGTCGATGTCCACGGCGGAGTTGTACGCCTTCGTGTTCGGGGTGGACCAGGACCCGGCGACGCCGGACGAGGACACCGATCCGCGCGATGCTCTCTCGCCACGGGAGCGGGAGGTCGCCGATCTGGTGATGGCGGGGATGACCAACCGGCAGATCGCCGAACAGCTCGTGCTGTCGGTGCGGACGGTCGAAGGCCACGTCGAACACGTTCTGCGCAAGATGGGCGTCGGACGCCGTGCCGAGCTCGTCTCGGTGAGCGGCGACCGGCACGGCCCCACGACGATGTGGACGAATCGTCGTGGGGCCGTGGGGAGCGTCTGATCAGACCTTTTCCAGCGCGCCGGCGTCGATGGGCAGTGCGACGCCGGTGACGAACCGGGCCGCGTCCGACGCGAGCCACACGACTGCGTCGGAGATGTCGTTCGGCTCGAGCCACGGGGTGGGGAGCAGGTTCATCCCGCTCTGACATGCCTCGCGGAAGTCCTCCCGGGTCGGCGTGTCGAGGTCGGGCCGGAACAGCTTGTACATCGCCTCGTGATCGATCATGTCGGTGAGCACCGAGGTGGGATGGATGGAGTTGCAGCGGATCTTGTGGGCGCCGAGCTCGTTGGCGGCCGTGCGGGCGAGACCGGTGACCCCGTGTTTCGCGGCGACGTAGTGCGCGAAGTTGGGGAAGCCCTGCAGGCCGCCGGTGGAGCTGATCAGGATGATCGAACCGCCCTCCCCCTGTTCGATGAGTGTCGGCACGGCGGCGCGGAGGGTCTTCCACACGCCACTGAGGTTGATGTCGATCATCTCGTTCCACTGTTCTTCGGTGAGTTCGTGCAGCGGAGCCGACGAGAAGATGCCCGCATTGGCGACCACGATGTCGAGGCGGCCCAGTTCTGCGACGCCTTCGCGCACCGCGGTCTGCAAGGCGCCGAGATCGCGTACATCTGCCACCGCGATATGCGCACGGCGACCGGCCTTCTCGACCAGTCGCGCGGTCTCGTCGAGCTCCTCGCGTGTACTGCCCCGGTAAGCGGTGGTGCCGAGCTTCTCGCAGATGTCGACGATGATCACGTCGGCGCCTTCGTCCGCGAGCCGGGCCGCGTGTGAACGGCCCTGTCCCCGTGCCGCTCCGGTGACCAGTGCGACGCGTCCCTCGAGATTTCCCATGATGTTTCTCTCTTCCTGTGGATGAACGATGTGGGCGGCGCGATCAGGCGCCGCGGTTGCGGTAGGCGGGGATGAGGGCGGGAGCCGCCTCGACGAGGGTCATGCGGTCGATCAGCGCGTGCTGAGTGGCGACCGCAGCGTCGCGCACGCACCGACCGAGTGCACTGGGCGTCCGCACCGTTGCGCTGCCTGCCCAACGGTGCGCGAAGTCGACGACCGTCGCCGCGACTTCCTGGCTCCACGTCGCGGCCTGACGCATCCGCGCGCGCTGGGTGTCGGTGATCTCGCGACCGGCTGCCGCGGTGGCCTCGGCGTCGCCGTAGACCTCGTAGACGAACGCGGACGCGGCGCGGAAGAGCGCCTCGTTGCGGGCGAAGTCGAGGCGGAAGAGATCCGAGTCGCCGACCGGACCGTCGTATCCGGGACGCATCTTGCTCGCCGTGATGTCGGCGATCTCCTGCAGAGCGCGTTCGGCCAGGCCGAGGGCGACCGGTGCGTGTCCGCCGACACCGATGCCGAGCAATCCCAGCTGGTAGACCGGTTCGGGGCGGACCGGAACGGTCGAGAAGGTCTCCATCGTGTGGCGTTCCGGAACGAACTGGTCGTCCACCACGTAGTCGTAGGACCCGGTGCCGACCATCCCCATCACGCTCCAGTTGCCGAGGAACTCGACCTTCTCGCGCGGAAGGAAGGAGATGCGGCACTCCGGTTGCCCCGTTGCGTCGAGGACCGGATTCCCGGCCTCGTCGTGGACGACGAATCCCGCGCCGATGTGTGTCGCATGGGCCGACCCGCTGGCGAACTGGAAGCGACCGCTCACGCGGTAGCCGCCGTCCACCCGGACGCCGCGTCCGGTGGGCACGACCATGCCCGCGGTGACCGCGCGCGTGGGTTCGGTGAACAGCTCGGCGGCACCGGCATCGGACATGAACCCGGCGGCGACCGCCATGCTGCACGTGTTGGCCATGAACGCCCACCCGGTCGAGCCGTCCGCCCGCGAGATCTCCTGGATGATCCGGAATGCGGTGACGATGTCGAGACCGCCTCCACCCCACTCGGTCGGGATCAGCATCCAGAACAGATTGCTCTCGGTGAGTGCATCGACGACCGGTCTGGTGATCGTCGCCGCCGACTCGATGGCGTCGGCCTCGGACTCGACGATGCGGGCGACGCTGTGAGCACGCGCCACGTAGTCCACGTCCGAGAACGCCGAGATCTCCGTGACGAGCGGTGATGTGATGGTCATGCCTTACCTCTCAGTAGAAGCCCGATATGGCTTGCATCACAGTGCGCCGGAGCGGTGGGTGGCCACAGCGTGGACACCACGTGATCCACTACGTGGTCCGCCCGCCGCGACCTCGTCCACCTGCCCGAGATGCCACGACCTCGGCCGCGCGAGTGGTAACAACGACGTCATGCACCACGTTCTGGGACACGACGCCGAAGGTCCACGCTGATGCCGGCGGTCGTCGTCGAGCGCGATGGCGAGGTCACCACGCTCACCCTCAATCGCCCGGACGCGTTGAACACCCTGAACGCCGACCTCGTCCGCGAGCTGACGGTTGCACTCGACGCCGTCGACGCCGATGGCGGATGCCGGGTCGTGATCCTGACCGGGGCGGGCCGGGCGTTCTGTGCCGGCCTCGACCTCAACGGCTACGACGACGATGACTCGGATGCCGAACGCGGCGGGGTGATCCCGATGTTCGAGCGTCAGCAGGACATCGCCGGTCTCGCGCGCCGGTTGCACGGTCTGCGCCAGCCGGTGATCGCGGCGGTCAACGGGCCCGCCGCCGGTGGCGGACTCGCCCTGGTGTGCGCGAGCGACATCCGGATCGGGTCCACGTCGAGCGTGTACGCGGTGGGGTTCATCCGGGCCGGCTTCTCCGCCTGCGACATCGGGGTGTCGTGGTTGCTGCCGCGGCTTGTCGGCACCGGCCGGGCGCACGAACTGATGTTGACGGGTCGCAAATTCACGGCCGTCGAGGCCGAGCGGTACGGTCTGCTGGTCGATCTCGCCGAACCCGACGAACTACTGGACCGGGCACAGTCGACGGCCCATGCGATCCTGGCCAACCCGCCGCTGTCGGTGGAACTCACCAAGGTCGGGATGTGGGCGGCGGTGGAGTCCGATTCCTTCAGCGCCACCGTGGAATTCGAGAACCGGCAGCAGATGATCACGGCCATGACCGAAGATCGGGGCGAGGCGACCGCCGCCTTCCTGGAAAAACGAGCACCGAGGTACCGACGACGATGACTTCTGACCTGTTCGATGTGAGTGGCAAGACCGTGCTGGTCACCGGCGGTACTTCGGGTATCGGGGCGATGATCGCTCACGGCCTGTACGACCGTGGGGCGAGGGTGCTGATCACCGGCCGCAACGACGACGCGCTTGCCGAAGCGCGCGCGGCCGGATTGATTGCGTTGCAGGCGAATCTGTCGAGTGCCGAGGGCGCACGCACGCTTGCCGAACAGGTGGCGTCGGAGACCGACACCCTCGATGTGCTGGTGAACAACGCCGGCGCGACCTGGGGTGCACCGCTCGACGAGTTCCCGGACTCCGCGTGGGACCGGGTGCTGAAGCTCAACGTCCAGACACCGTTCGTGCTCACGCAGGCGTTGCTGCCGTTGCTGACTCGTACCGCGAGCGCAGAGGATCCGTCGCGGGTGATCATGATCGGCAGCGTCGACGGAATCCGGGTGCCGCGCACCGCGTCGTACTCATACTCGTCCAGCAAGGCGGCCGTTCATCAGCTGACCAGGCATCTCGCCCGCGACCTCGGACCGCGCCACGTCACCGTGAATGCCATCGCCCCAGGGCCTTTCGAGTCGAAGATGATGGCGCCGATCCTGGCCGAGTTGGGGGACGAGGTCGCGGCGGCCTCCCCGCTGGGGCGGATCGGCCGAGCCGACGACATGATCGGGACGGTGGTGTACCTCGCCAGTCGCGCCGGCTGTTATCTGACCGGCACCGTGATCCCGGTCGACGGCGGGATCGCGACGACGCTCTGACGCCCTGAGGCCAGTCAACGGGATCCGACGCACAGTCAACGGTATTGGACGCACAGTCGCTGGGATTGGACGCACAGTCGACGGGCAGAGCTGAATAGGCGGAGAGCCAGGAGTTCCGGATCAAGAAAATCAAATACGGCAGTCTTCAGTTTGGCGTTTCCGGACTGGTCAGGGCGATCTGTAAAGCTGTTGCTCTTTTAAATACCGTCAATCGCGCTGGTATTCAATAAATTCCTTTGTTAGCTTGCGGGAGATCGATGGACCGAATGACAAAGGAGGAAAGAACCAGTGCGAAAGAATGTCATCCGTGTGACCTCAGCTGGCGCGGCCCTCGGGGTCGCGGCCCTGATCGCTCCCGCAGTGGCGACCGCAGCCCCGGTATCCGAGGCGAACTGCGCCAAGACCTCGACTCCGGCCAACCCCGCGGGGTGGGGCAACACCTTTGGGGACGAGCGCGGCCAGGCGGGCAAGGTGACGGCCACCACCGTCGTCGACCAGGACGGGTCTCTCGAGTTCGTGACGAGCGAGCAGACACCGCGCCAGGCCTCGTACCATAGCGCCGGTCAGCTCAAGTTGGCCGATGCCGCGACGAAGCCGCTCAGTTTCGAGAAGTCCGATGGTCAGGCGAACTGGCAGATTCGCGTGACCGGGGCGAACACCGGTCAGGACAACGGATTTGCGACGCTCGTCTGGACCGCGCCCGCGGGTGCCGGTGAGACCGACGCCGCCGGCTCCGACAAGTGGTGGGCCACGCGCGACCTCGGCGACATCAAGAAGGGCACCAATGCCACGCTGGGCGATCTGGTCAAGGCCGCCAACACCGAGGGTCGCACCGCCGTGGTCGACCACTACGGAATCTCCAGCCAGCCCAGCGAGAAGACCGGCAAGGTCAACGTCGACAACGTCTCGTTCAACGGTTGCACCACCAACTTCGCCGCATCGGGTGCCGGCGGTGGCTTCGGATCGCTGGAGAACATCTTTCCCTGATCAGTGAGTCCGACACGGCAGCAAGCGGGCCCGCGACCGATCACCGGTCGCGGGTCCGCTGCTGCGGTCGACTAGTCGCGATGTCGCTAGAGTCGGGTGGTGACGGCTCTGGACACGCCGTCGGCCATGCTTCTGACGCCGCGATAGCGGTTGTCGATGCCGTAGATGGCGGTAGCGTGGCTGCGCATGGTCTGCAGGATCAGTCCGCCCTCGGGTACGGGTATCCACCGAATCCTGGCGTGTCCCGCTCGGTTGTCGATGGCGCGAGATAGGCGTCGGCGGGTCGAGGCCGCAGGCCGGTCCGCAGGTGAGCAGCGACCCCTATCACTCGCGGCTCAATCCCGTTCGCGCTGCGCCACCAGGTCGAGGGCGATATCGGTGATGAGATCCTCCTGACCACCGACGAGACGTCGCTGTCCGACCGCGATCAGGATGTCGCGGGTGTCGAGGCCGTGGTCAGCGGCCGCTTTCTCGGCATGTCGGAGAAAGCTGGAGTACACCCCCGCGTATCCCAGGGTGAGCGTTTCGCGGTCGACCTGGACCGGCCGGTCTTGAAGGGGACGGACGATGTCGTCTGCCGCATCCTGGAGCGGGAACAACTCGCAGCCGTGCTTCCACCCGTTCAGTTCGGCGACGGCGATGAACGGTTCGATCGGGCAGTTGCCGGCCCCTGCGCCGTGTCCGGCGAGCGACGCATCGACGCGGATGGCCCCTTCCTCGACGGCGATGACGGAGTTGGCCACGGACAGCGACAGATTCTGGTGGGCGTGGATCCCGATCTGGGTGTCGGCGTCGAGGATGTCGCGATAGGCGCGAACACGCTGCCGCACACCGTCCATGGTCAACCGACCGCCGGAGTCGACTACGTAGACGCAGTGCGCGCCATAGGACTCCATGAGCTTTGCCTGCTTGGCCAGTTCAGCGGGTTCGGTCAGGTGGGACATCATCAGGAAGCCGGACACATCCATCCCGAGTTCCCGCGCGGTGGCGATGTGCTGAGCGGAGACGTCGGCCTCGGTGCAGTGAGTCGCGATCCGCACCGAGGCGACCCCCATCTGTTGTGCGCGAGTCAATTCCGCGACGGTGCCGATTCCGGGCAGCAGAAGGGTCGTCAGCTTGGCGCGGTGCACCGCGCCGGCGGCCGCCTCGATCCATTCCCAGTCGGTGTTGCTGCCGGGGCCGTAGGTGAGGCTGTGGCCCGCCAACCCGTCACCGTGCGTGACCTCGATGGCGTCCACGCCGGCGGCATCGAGTGCGCCGGCGATCGCAGCCACCTGCTCGGGTCGGATGCGATGACGGGTTGCGTGCATGCCGTCCCGCAGCGTGACGTCCTGGATGTATAGCGCTGCCCCGTCGGCAGCGGTGACCCCGGCGGTGCGGTCGGCGGTGGTTGCGGTCATCGGGTCAACTCCAGAGACTGTTCGGCGATACGTTCGGCGACCTGCAGGGCCGCGGAGGTCATGATGTCGAGATTGCCGGCATAGGCCGGCAGGTAGTGTGCGGCGCCCTCGACTTCGAGGAACACGGTCACCTTCCACACCTGCCCGTCGATCGGTTCGCCCTCGGTGAGTGTGGTCAAGTTGTCGGCCGGGTCCACGGCACTGAACTGGACCTGTTGTTTGAGGCGATATCCAGGGACATACCGGGCGACGCGCTCGACCATCTCGCCCACCGAGGCACGGATCGCGTCCCGATCTGGATCGGAGACCAGAGCCAGGACGGTGTCGCGCATGATCAGCGGCGGGTCGGCGGGATTGAGTACAATGATCGCCTTGCCGTGGGCTGCTCCGCCAACCACTTCGATTGCCTTGGAGGTGGTTTCGGTGAACTCGTCCATGTTGGCGCGCGTACCGGGTCCGGCGGACTTCGACGCGATGGACGCAACGATCTCCGCGTAGTGCACCGGGGTGACCGCAGCGATGGCGGCGACGATCGGGATGGTGGCCTGGCCTCCGCAGGTGACCATGTTGACGTTCGGTGCGTCGAGGTGTTGCTCGAGGTTGACCGGCGGGACCACGTACGGTCCGATCGCTGCCGGGGTCAGGTCGATTAGCCGTTTGCCGTACGGTTTCAGCGCCTCGGCGTTGGCGACGTGCGCCTTGGCCGATGTGGAGTCGAAGATGATGGCGATGTCGTCGAAGTCGGGGTGGTCGATGAGGCCCTGTACGCCGCTGTCCACGGTGCTGATCCCCAACTGCCGGGCCCTGGCGAGTCCGTCGGACGCCGGGTCGATTCCGACCAGTACGGCAATCTCGATGTTGCGTGCGATGCGCTGGAGTTTGATGACCAGGTCGGTGCCGATGTTGCCCGAACCGATCACGGCCACTTTGGTTGTCGTCATTGTGTGTTTCCTCCGTCAGTTCGCGGTGAAAGCGGCGGTGACCGAGCCGATGCCGCTGATTGATGCTCGATAGGTCGCGCCCGGGGTGACCGGCACCATCGGTCCGAGCGCCCCGGAGAGGATGACGTCACCTTCTTGCAGGGGACTGCCGAACCTCAGGGCGGTGTTGGCGAGCCAGGCGAGCGCGCTGTACGGGCTGCCCAGGCAGTCGGCACCGGTGCCAGACGACAGTGTCCCGCCCTGGGCGTCGGTGACGGTCATGGTCACCGAAACGAGATCGGGCGCCGAGCTCGCCGCCAACCGGTCTCCGAGCACGTACAGTCCGGACGAGGCGTTGTCGGCGATGGTGTCGGCCAACGAGATGTCCCAGTCGGCCACTCGCGAATCGACGATCTCAAACGCCGCGATCACTTCGGATACGTGATCCCGGGCGGTCTCGGCGGTCACCGGCTCAGTGATCGACCGAGCCAGCACGAACGCGACCTCGGCCTCGACCTTGGGCTGCAGAAGCCGGTTGATCGGGATTTCAGTGCTGCTCGAGACGTCCATGTCGGCATAGAGGACGCCGAAATCGGGCTGATCGACGCCGAGTTGGCGCTGGACTGCGGGCGAGGTCAGTCCGATCTTGCGGCCCGTGATCTTGCGGCCCGCTTCCTCGGCCGCGGAGACGTTGCGCTGCTGCACCTCGTATGCCGCATCGATGTCGTCGGGGGCGATGAGCTCGCGGATCGGGCTGCACGGCACCCGGGTGGCCTCGGCGTCGGCGAGTCGCTGGGCTGCCTCGCGTATCCGGACCGTGGGTTCGGTTGGAATTGTCATGTGAGTCTTCCCTGTTGCCGGTCAGTGGGTGGAGAAATTGCGTGTCAGGTAGTGGCCGACGAGTTCGTTGAACTCGTCGGCACGCTCGACCTGCGACCAGTGGCCACACTGACTGAAGATGTGGGCGTCGGCGTGGGGGATGACGTTGAGTAGGTCCCAGGTCCGCGACACCGGGATGACAACATCCTGGACACCGTGGATGAGTAGCACCGGGATCTCGAGGTTGGAGAGGACGTCGAAGTCGAGGGGCAGTTCGGTGCGGTCGCGATCACGTGCCGCGACAACGTCTTTCAGCCGATCGGAGGCGGTGTCGTTCAGGGCAGAGGCGTAGCGGAGTGACACCAGCTCGTCGGTGACCAGCGACTTGTCCACGACGAACTGCTCGAGGGTGGCGCGCACGCCGTCCTCGGACAGGTTCGGATTCGAGTGCCCCTTGAGTGCTCCGGTCAGTTTCGCACCGCCGGTGCCCATCGACACGATCCCCAGGAGCCGTTCGGGGAAGTCGATCGCGAACTGGAAGGCCAGCCAGCCGCCGAGCGAGTTGCCGACGATCCATGTCTTGTCGATTCCCAGCGCGTCGAGCACACGGACGGCGTGCCGGACCCACTCGCGGATGCCGTACTCCGTGCCATCGGCGACCACCGACTGTCCGTAACCGATGGAATCGATCGCGATGCAGCGGCCGTACTGACTCAGCTGCGGCAGGTTGAGCCACCAGTTCGCTGCGGCGGTCACGCCTGTGCCGGAGCCGTGCAGGAAGAGGATCGGCGTGCCGGTGCCGAGTTCGTGATAGTGGGTGAGTTCGCCGTCGGCGGTGGGTAACCACTTGTCGGCGAGTCCGAAGAACTCATCGGTCGTGTAGTCGGGGATTTCGACGGTGCTGGTCATGGGATGCTCCTCGGTGCTTCGACGTCGTGCGGCGGCGGTGGCGTGTTGCTGATCGCCGGGCGTCAGGGATTGGTGGGAGTCGCGGTCGTGATGGAGAAGCCGGCGATCCACTCGGGGATCTCGCGGTAGTAGCGCGAGGTCATGCGGTATGGCCCGACGGCCGACAACGCGGCGTAGGCGGCGATCCAGGTGCGGACCTCGTGGGATGAGTTGCCGGCTGCGGCCACGAAGTCGGCAACGGCCCAGTCGTCGATCGGAGTGAGATCGCCACTGGCCAGGATGTTCAGGAGCTCGTTGTCCCACTCGGGGTTGAGTGGCTGGAGGGTGGCCGTGCCGGCGGCGAAGTCGCGTCCAGCGCTGATCACCCGGTCCTCGCGGGCGGCGCGCTGATCGTCGGTGATGTTGCGCCCATCGATGAGTCGCTGCCGGACTTCCTCGGGTGCAGTGTCGAACTGCGGCACCGGGGGGTCGTGGGACAGTCCACCGGATCCGAGCAAGAGGACTCGCTTGTCCAGACCGGAGATCGCGCGGCCTACGGCTTCGCCGAGTAGGCGGATGCGTTGCACCGGCCCCATCGGTGTGCTGACGGAGTTGATGAAGATGGGGACCGTCGGCACCGCGGAGATCGATCCGAACAGCAGCTCCAGCGGCTGGGCGAACCCGTGATCGACATGCATCCGCTCTGACAAGGCGGTGTCGATGCCGGAGTTCAGGACGGTCTCGGCGACGAGGTGGGCGGTGTCGCGGTCGACATCGAGTGCCCCGGCTTGGGTCCCGTAGTCCCCCACCGACTGTGCGGCGCGCCCGATACAGAACGGCGGCAGCAGGTCGTAGAACACGCCGTTGTAGTGATCGGGTGCGAAGATCACAACAACGTCAGGGTCGAAGTCGGTGACGAATCGTCGTGCCGCGGCCAGTTCGGCGTCGACTTCGGTGGTCACCTCCGGCGACGGGTCATTACGGCCCATGAGAGGTGAGTGCGAGAGTGCGCACAGGGCGACAGACATCAGCGGTTCCTTTCTGTCGGGAGGGCGTTCTGCTTGTTCGCACGCGGACTACGTTGCGGCCAGCGGCGGGTCGACGGTGACGTGCAGGCTCGGGGCGGTGTCGTCGGGGCTGGTGCCCAGTACCGCGGTCAGGGCAGCGAGCAGCTGCTCGAAAGCCTCGTTGTCGTCCCATATCCCCGAGGACTGGCGCCATGCGATGTAGCCGTCGGGCCGTACGAGAAGTGCTCCCGCTTCGTGGATGTCGCGGATCTTGTGCCAGGCGGCGTAGGGATCGGCGGCGCCGGGAGCGCCGATGACCACGGTCCGCAGGAACGGCAGGTCGAGCTTGGCTGCCGCATTCGACCACGCCGTACCGGCCAAGCCGGTGACGAGACTGAGCTTGCCTTTGCCGGTGACATCGAGGGTCGACACACGTTGGCCGCGCTCGTCGACGAGCCAGGCGTGAGGGATCTTCGCGCCCGGTCGGGTGGTGGGCTGGACGTAGAGCTGAGGGTCGCGCAGCCATTGTTCCTGCCCCGCCTGCGGGTCGGTGATGACCGCGTTGGAGCTGTAACGCTGATTGAGTTCGACACCCTGGGCGTTGAATTCGTAGTTCTTGAGCTCGAGGGCGTCTGCGATCGCGTCGCGTACGGCGACGCCCTCGGGTCCGGGATCTCGGACCTTGGCCAGGCCGGCGGTGACCGGGTCGTCGGCGCCGTTGGTGGCGAAGCAGGCGTTGAGCGGGCCGTAGTCCTTGCGGGACTGGTTGGCGCGGGCCACGATCTGTGCGCCGACGGGCTGGCGTTCCGCGGTGTAGCTGTCGAGCAAGGAGGGTGCGGCGTAGCCGTTGAGCACGAACGCCAGCTTCCAGGCCAGGTTGAATCCGTCTTGGATGCAGGTGTTGGAACCCAATCCGCTACTGGGGGGATGGCGATGGACCGCGTCGCCGCCGCAGAAGACCCGGCCCTTGGAGTAGGTGGTGGCCACGGCCTGGTTGACGTACCACACCGAGGTGGACTCGACCTCGATCTCCAGATCGGGGTCACCGACCAGAGTGCGAACTTTGGCAAGGACGTCCTCGGGCTCGAAGGTCGGCTCGCCGTCGGCCATGTCGAAACCCCATCCGGCGATCCAGGTGTCCCACGGGCGGATGGCCCGCAGCAGACCCATGCCGATCTCGCCGAAGCTACCGCCCGGCGTGAGAATCCAGTGCAGGATGCTGGGGCGGTGCTCGACGTATTGGCTCAGGTCCGCGTGAAACAGCACGTAGGCGGTCGCCGCGCGAGCCATCTCCCCCTCGATCTGGAGCCCGATGTCATCGGCGACCTGAGATCGAGCGCCGTCAGCTCCGACGAGATAGCGCGCTCTCATGCTGTATCCGCGTCCAGAGATGTTGTCGACGAGCTGCACGGTCACGCCGTCCTCGTCCTGGCTGTGGGAGACGTAGTCGGTGTTGAACGTCGAGGTGGCGCCCCGCTCGGCGGCGTTCTTGAACAGCACTGGTTCCATATAGAGCTGGGGGATGTCGAGCATGCGGCAGGGGCTGTTGGCGATGTAGTCACCGACCCGGTCATCGCCGGTGCCCCAGGTGCGTAGCCTGGCGATCTCCTCGCCGGCCAGGCTGGTGGTGAACAGGGTGTCACCCATCAGTTCCCATGGGGTGGCGTACTTTTCGGCTTCTTTGTCAACCTGCAGGTCGCGCAGCACTTCGACGGTACGCTGGTTGGTGATGTGCGCACGAGGAGTGTTGGCCAGCCAGTTCCACCGGTTGACCACGTGCACTCGCACGCCGTAGGTGGCAAGGGCCAGCGCGGTCGCCGACCCCATCGGCCCGGTTCCGACGATCAGCACATCAGTGTCGAAACCGTCGGCCGGGGCGGTGTTGGGGGCATTCATGACGAGATCACTTCTTCGGTGGTAGGGGCAGGAGTCGCCTCGGACGAGGTGTTCGCGGCGATGGCGCCAAAGGCGGTCTGTGGGTTCTTCGACGCCACGGCGTTGACCTCGCGGTCGGCGTCGAGTTGGCGGCGGGCGCCGTCGCGGCCCCAACCGCCGGGAAGCAGGCACACCGACACGACCGAGATGATCGATGCGCCAACAAGATAGGCCACGATTGCGGCGCTCGAGCCTGTCGCGGAGAACAAGGCGGTGGCGATGGTGGGTGCGAACGCTGAGCCGAGGACCTGGGACAGGGTGTAGCCGATCGAGACGCCGCTGTAGCGGACGTCGGCGTCGAAGACCATCGTGAACAACGAGCCGGTGACACCGGCCGCCGGGGCCATCGCGATGCCGAACACCAGCACCTGAGCCAGCAGGAACAACCACGGGTTGCCGCTGTTGATCAACGCGAATGCCGGACCGATCACCACACCCATCGCCACCGCACCGGTGAGGTACATGGTCTTGCGGCCGTAGGTGTCTGACAGCGACCCGAACACCGGATACAGCACGACCGCTACGACTCCGGCGACGAACACACCCAGCAACGCCTGAGTGCGCGGGATACCGGCGACAGCGGTGCCGTAGGAGACGAGGTAGGCCATGCAGATATAGGCGAAGATGCCTTGGCTGAGGTACGTGCCCGCAACGAGCAGGATCTGCTTCCAGTGCCGGCGCACCGCGATGATGATGGGCATTTTGACCACCGCGGCCTGTTCGCGGACCTTGGCGAAGTCGGGGCTCTCGGTCAGGGAGAGTCGGATGACGAGACCGATGACGATCAGCACCGCGCTGAACAGGAACGGGACGCGCCAGCCCCACGAAAGGAACTGATCGTCGGGCAGCTGGGCGACGGCGAGGAAGGCCAGGGTTGCCAACGCAGTGCCGGCCGGCGCCCCCATCTGGGAAAACGACCCGAAGAATCCCTTGCGGGCGCTGGGGGCGTGTTCCACGGCCATCAGGGTGGCACCGCCCCATTCGCCGCCGACAGCGAAGCCTTGCAGTAATCGGAGCACGGTGAGCAGGATCGGAGCGGCGATCCCGATCTGGGCGTAGGTGGGCATCAGCCCCATCAGCACGGTCGCCGCACCCATGCCGACCAGGGAGATGACCAGCATCTGCTTGCGGCCCAGCCGGTCACCGAAGTGACCGAACACCACCCCACCCAGCGGCCGGGCCAGGAACCCGACACCGAAGGTGGCAAACGACAACAGGACCCCAATGGTGGGAGAGGTGTTGGGGAAGAACAACTTCGGGAACACCAGCGCGGCGGCGGTGCCGTAGATGAAGAAGTCGTAGTACTCCACCGTCGTCCCGATGAAACTCGCCATCGCCACCTTCAACGGCGACGAGGATGAGGCGGTCATCCGACGGTACTGACGATATGAGCGATGCCGACGAGAGGGGCATCGTGAGGGATGTGGGCTGTCATGTCAGCCTTCCTGACTAAACTAGAATGCTAGACGGCTAGTTGCGACGATACGGGTGCAGGGGGCGTGACGCAAGTCTCTGGCGGGTGCCAGGCAGGACCGGGTTCGCTCTCGCGCCCGTGCTGGCTGGGTGGGGTTTAGGGGACGCTGATGAAGTTCGTGAAGCCGCCGTGGCGCGCGGGCAGCTCGTCGAGGGCTTCGTTGATCTTCTCGAGAGGAAAGGGGTGATGTTCGAGCACTGACAGGTCGAGAAGCCCGGCACCGGCGAGTTCGGCCATTTGCTGAGCTTCGGCTGTGCTGAACCACAAGCTTCCCAGCAGGCTTTGCTGGGCGCACATCATGGCGAACATGTCGACCTCGACGCGTTCCATCATCCCGCCGATGTCGACAGCGACACCACCGCGACGCAGTGTGCTGAACGCTTCGGTGAACGACGTGACGGGGGCGCCAGGGCCCAGGCAGTCGATGACGACGTCCACACCGTCCCCACGATTGTGCTCACGAACCCAGTCGCTGAGTCCGCCCTCGCCGTGGTTGTTGCTGACGATGATGCGGTCTGGCGCGATGGCCGCGACGTCGGCGAGTAGTTCGGCGTTGCGGCCGGTGCCGAAGATGCGGGTCGCGCCCAATGCCAGGGCGTTGAGGCAGGCGCCGAGGCCGAGGGTTCCGGAGATGCCATCGATCAACACGGTCGAGCCCGGTCCGACGTCGGCCTTGCGCAGCGCGGAGTACGCCGTGCACAGGTACCCGAATCGAGCTCCCTCTTCGAAGGACACCGAGTCGGGAAGCTTGACCAGATTACGTTGTGGCGCAGTCAGATACTGAGCGAGACCACCGTAGGGGTAGGCTTCGAACAGTTGTTGGCCACGTTCACCGAAGGCGAAGTAGCCCATGAAGGTGTAGCTGTCGCAGTTCTGGTCGGTGCCCTGGCGACATGCCCGGCAGGCGCCGCATGACAGGCCGGGGTTGACGTACACCCGGTCGCCGACGGCGACGTCGGTGACGTGGCTTCCCACCGCGGTGACGATTCCGGCCGAGTCAAGGCCGAACACCGCGGGTAGCTGCGGCAGCGGCAAGTAGGGGAACCACTCGGCGTAGGTGGCGAGGACGTTGCGCAGGTTGGGGACCACGTTGCAGGCCTTCACCTCTACGAGTACGTCGGTGGCGCGTGGCTGGGGGACCGGAATGGACTCGATCCGCATCGGTGCGTTGTGGTCGTGGAGTCGGGCGGCCAGCATGGTGTCGGTCATCTAGCAGTCTCTTTCGCAATAGTCGAGCCGGCGATCAGGCCGAGGCAGAGGTGGTGGTCGACGACGACAACGCGGCGGCGATCTCGTCGGTGCTGGTGATCTCGGCGAGCAGCCCGAGCGAAGCGATGCTCGCGGCGTGGGTTGCTTCATCCGCGGCCGAGCAGGCGTCCTCGGCGATGATCACGCGGTAACCGAGATCGCTGGCGGTGCGGGCGGTGCCCTCGACGGAGAAGTTGGTCGCCACTCCGGCGAACACGACGTTGTTGATGCCGTGTTGCTTCAGGACATCGTCAAGAGTCGAGTCCTGAAAGCCGCCGACGCGGGTGTGGGTGACGACGATGTCGCCCTCGGCAGGTGCCACAGCCTCGACGATGGCAGCGAGTTCGCTGCCGTCCTTGAGACATCCCGACTGAGACACGATGCCGAGGATCGGTGAATTGACTCGGAGGTCGGAGAAGTCGGGCTGCCAGGCAACCCGGGTGTAGACGACCGGGCTGCCGGCGGCGCGGAAGGCCTCTGCCAGGGAGGCGATCGTAGCCAAGACGTTCCGTTCGACGACCTGGTTGTAGAAGAAGTCGCTGAACGCGCCGTCGGGTCCGACGACATCGCCTTGCAGGTGGACCGCGATCAAGGCCGTTGCGCGTGGGTCGAGTTCGATACTCATGAAGGTCTCCTCAATT
Source organism: Gordonia sp. NPDC058843 (assembly GCF_042743165.1). Taxonomy (NCBI): domain Bacteria; kingdom Bacillati; phylum Actinomycetota; class Actinomycetes; order Mycobacteriales; family Gordoniaceae; genus Gordonia; species Gordonia sp. NPDC058843. The sequence goes on along the minus strand of NZ_JBHYNC010000023.1, from coordinate 3,718 downwards.
CAGAAATGTTGTCAGGCAGTGGTTTCGAAAGAGTCCTCAAGCGTGGGCGATGATGGATCGGCCGATGTTGTCGATGTCGCGGACCGCGGTGAACGGATTGGACAAGAACACCTGCAGCACATCGACACCGGATTCGAGCATGAGTGCGCTCTTCTCTCGCAACTCGGCTGGCGAGCCGTACAGGCACCAATAATCGACGAGTTCCTTGGTGATGATCGGGCGGTGGCGCGGATCCAGGCCGCGCAGGTACTTCGCCCACACTTCGAGGTAGTGCGGCTGGTCAGGGGCGGTTGGGTCGCCCAGATATTGTTGGGCGGCGGTCAAGGAAGCATCGACGATCGAGTCGCCGAGCCGGTCGCGGTGCTCGTTCATCAGGCCGGAATTGGTGATGCACGAGCTGATCGGGCCAGATCCGAAACCGTTGGTAACGCCGTCTTCCCATGTCTCGCCGTTCTCGAGCTGGTAGAACCACGACAGCGACACCAACTTCACTGACCCAGGGGCGCGGCCGGCATCGGCGACGGCCTTGTCGAGCTTGCTGCGCACCAGCTTGATCATCTCGACGTTGGGGCCCAAGCAGTACACGACTGCGTCGGCATACTTCGCGGCTTCGACCAAACCGCGGGGTCCGCCCGCGGCGACCCAGATCGGGATGTGATCGGTGACGTTGTAGAAACCGCTCTCCTTGTCCAGGAACTCGACCTCTCGTTCCTGGCCCAGCCACTTGTGCACTACCCGTCGACCCGCCATCAACTCCCGCGACACCTCGATCGAGTGGGACAGCTCGGCGATCTTTGCCGGTCGATTGCCCATGGAACGCAGCGCGTTGTTTGCGGTCCCGATGCCCAGGAATGTGCGGCCCGGCGCCAACGCGTTCAGCGTGGCCATCGAGTTCGCAGTCACAGGGGCGATCCGCGTGAGCGGGTTGGTCACCATCGTGCCGAGCTGGATCGTCGAAGTCTGCTGCGAGGCCAAAGCCAAGAACTGATACGGGTCGCTGAACAGCAGAGGCCCTTCCCCCACGCCGAAATGGCTGACCCCGAGATCCTCGGCCTGCCGCACCATGGCGACCTGGTCGATTTTGGCGCAAGTCCCGATGCTGAACTGCATGGCTTCTCCCTCCAGATGTACGGCGACCCGAATGCCTGTCCTCACGACAGCGACGGCCCGATCGTCGAGATGTCCATCGCCACTCACACACGGTGGACTCTTGCAGCGCCAGCAAGGAAAACTGGAATGCTAGCGTTCTAGGTGACGGTAACCGATGGTGACGGGTACCACAAGTAGCTAGAATGCTAGTTGTGCGCCACACTGGTCGTGCCACGCGCAGACGTTTGCCACGCGCCGCTACCGTGAGCGACGACTGACCGCACAATGCAATGAGGAGGCCTGCGCAATGCCCACGCCGTCCAATGAAACAGCCGTCGCATCAGCAGCTCGACTGTCGGGCGCTCGGCTCTCGTCGGTGCTGTACGACGTCCTCAAGACACGGTTGCTGGAAGGGACCTATTCCGCCGGCGAACGCATCATCGTCGAGCAGATTCGTCGTGAGTTCGACGTCAGTAAGCAGCCGGTCATGGATGCGCTGCGTCGATTGGCCGCTGACCGTCTCGTGGCAATCATCCCGCAGAGTGGTATCGAGGTCCTCAGTTACACCCACCGCGAGGTCGAAGACTTCTACCTACTGTTCGGCGATTTCGAAGGCACCATCGCTGCCGTTGCCGCGGCGCGCCGCACCGATGCTCAACTGCGCGAACTGCAGCGCGTATCAACGGAGGTCGAAGCACTTCTTCGCTCCAACGACCCCACTGCACGCGCCCATGGGTACCGTGTGCACAATCGGGAGTTCCATGCGGTCATCCACGCGATGGCACACTCGCGAATCATGGAAGAAACCAGCCAGCGCATGTGGGACATGTCCGACTTCCTCATCAACACCGCCGGCATCGCCAACCCGCTGTCCGATGCACTCCCGCAACGGCAATGCGACCACGACGAAATCGCCGAAGCAATACACAATCGCGACGAAGAACGCGCCCGGGAATCTATGCGACGCCACATCATCGGGACTGTCGATCTCATCGACGGCGAAACTCAGGTCGAATCGGCCTGACCTCCTTGGCTAATCAATGCCGGCTCCTGTCGTGTCGCCCTCAGTTGTCGATCGCCAGAACCACTTTCCCCCGCCCGTGGCCGGCCTCGACCGCGGCATGCGCCTCGACGACGTCCGTCAACGGGTAGGTCCTGACCGGCATCGTCAGGAGGCCCTGGGCTGCCAGATCCACCACCCGGGCCAGACGCCCCGGATCTCGCGGGGCGCGAACCACTCTCGTGCCGAGCACTGACGCGGACTCGTCGTCGACGATGGTGCCGATCCGGGCTCGATCGATTCCGAGTTCCACGGACGCGGACACGGCCCCTCGTCCCGCCGCGTCGAGTGCCACCGTCGGTGTGAGGCCGGTGGCCCGAACCTCGTCGACGAGCCCGGGGCCGTAGGCCACGGGGATCGCACCGAGGTCGCGGAGGTACTCGTGGTTGCTTCTGCTCGCGGTCCCGATGACGGTGGCGCCGAGGAGCCGTGCGAGTTGCACCGAAAGGGTTCCCACCGAACCCGCGGCGGCATGGACCAGCAGCACGTCGCCCGACTCCACGCCGAGTTCGTCCAGGGCCCCGGTTGCCGTCTGCCCGGCGGCGACCAAGCCCGCTGCAGTGGGAAAGTCGAGGTCGGCGGGCTTGCGGACGAGCGTGTCGGCCGACACGACGACCATCGACGCCTGACCGCGCAGCATCGTCGAGCCGAGGACCGCGTCTCCCGGTGCCACCGAGGTGACCCCATCGCCGACGACATCCACGATCCCCGAGTACTCCTGACCGATCTGCTGGGGGAACACCGCGGTCACCCAGGGCATCGTGCCGTTGCGCACCGCGAGATCGAACGGTTGTACGCCGGCTGCCCGAACGCGCACGCGGACTTCACCGACGCCGGGTTCGGGATCGGGCAGTTCGGCGAGGCGTAAGACCTCGGGTGGGCCGTGGCGGTCGAAGACGGTGGCGATCACGAACACAGGCTGCAACCTCAAGTTCGGATGAAGTCAACAGCGGCACCAGGGCCGAGGTATTCCCGTTCGGTATGTTCTCGTCTCGATGCAACCAAACTCTCGACCGATGATCACATAACGGGCATACTGTCCCCGTGATCTCCCCGGTGAACCGATGACGGTAACGGACGGCACGGATCTGCTGGTGTCCTCACTGTCGGCGAACGGCTCTCGGACGTCCGACCAGGTTCGTGACGTCACCGCACGCCTGATCCGGGACGGCAAGCTGGCCGTCGGCACCCGCCTCCCGACCATCCGTGAACTGACGCATCGCTCGGGGCTGAGTACACGGTCGATCGTCTCGGCCTGGGGTGAACTGCGACGGGAGGGCTTGATCGAGACGAATCGCCGAGGTGGCACGGTGGTCGTGAACTCCGCCGCGGCCACCCCGCCCTGGGCCGACCGTGACCTGCTCACCGGCAGCCCCGACTACACGTTGCAGCCCGATCTCGCGCGTGCGCTGTCGGCCGGACTCCGATCCGATCACCTCAATCATCCTGGGCGCGAGTACATCACGAGCCGACTTCACGACGCGGTGGTGGGGGACTGGCCCTTCGAGGCGGCGTCCTTCGTCGCCGCGGGTGGCGGGTCGGAGGGTCTGCTGCTGGCCGTGGAGGCGG
>NZ_JBHYNC010000022.1:0-77947 GCF_042743165.1 Gordonia sp. NPDC058843 | reverse complement strand
GGCTCGCTACCCTATCACCTCAGGGAGCATTGAAAACCCCCGCTCACGAGTGTTCTTTCGTGGTCCACGACGGCCCCCAGGCCGCAGTACTGAGGCGCGAGCTTGCGAGCGTCCCCCTGCTCCCTGAAGAGCGAGCTTGTGGCCCTCCGCAAGCTCCAGGCGCTCCTCAGGGAACGGGGCTGTGGTGGATCTGCGAATCGGTGACCGACCCGCGGATCGCCCGGTACCGTCCGCGGGGTGACGGATTCCAAGGTGATCGTTGCCATCCGGGGCGGCGGACTGACGCGCACCGACGCCGATGCCCTCGTCGAACGCTGCGTGGCAGCGGGCGCCACGCGCGTCCAGGTCAACATCAGCGACGACCAGGTGTCGGGCGCCATGCGCATCGACGAGCTCGACCCGCCGATCAGCGCCGTGGTGTCGTTCTGGGCGCCCGAACCCGACCTGGTGCTCGCCGTGCTCGACGACGAACTCGACGGTCCGACAGCCGGCTGGGAGGTGTCCGCGCGAGCACCGCTGGATCCGGAATTGCCCGCCGACGGAACGCGAATCGAGGCGCTGGCCAACATCGCGTTCCTGCGTCGCCCCGACGAACTCGATCACGCCGAGTGGCGCCGACGGTGGATCGAGGACCACACCCAGGTCGCCATCGACACCCAGGCCACGTTCGGATATGTGCAGAACATCGTCGAACGACCGCTGACCGAGAACACCCCGCCGGTGGCGGCCATCGTCGAAGAACTGTTCCCGATGGCGGCGATCAGCGACATCCACGCCTTCTATGGAAGCGGCGGGGACCAACTCGAACTCGAGCGTCGGATGACCCTGATGCTGGAGAGCGTCGCCCGATTCGGTGCGGACCGCCACCTCGACGTGATCCCGACCTCGCGCTACGACTTCGACCCCAGCCGATCGCGGACCTGAATCAGACTGTCACACAGCCGAATCCGGGAACGCGATCACCGAGAGGAATCGCACCGGCAGTTCGACGAGTTCGACGGGCCCGTGCGCACCCTCGCCGTCGAGTTGCAGTGAGTCACCGGGATGCATCCGGTACACCGACCGGCTGTGCGCGTAGTCCATCACGCCTTCGAGAACGTAGAGGAATTCCGTCCCGGCGTGCTGGAACAACGGTTGCGTGACCGACTTCTCGGTCAGCGTGACGAGCAGGCACTCGAGGCGTTTGTGTTCGCCGCGCAACGAGCCGAGCAACTCGTAGTCGTGTCCCTCTCGGGACCCCTCGCGCACGATCTCGGCCCCCTCGCCGGCTTTGACGAACACCGCCGATCGCTCCATCTCCGCACCGCGGAACAGCGAGGTGACCGACACGTCGAAGCCGTTGGCCAGACGAGCCAATGTACTGAGACTGCACGAGGTCTGGGCGTTCTCGATCTTCGACAGCATCGCCTTGGAGATGCCGACGCGAGTGGCCATGTCCCCCACCGACAGTCCCTGCTGGCGTCGTAGGCGTCGTACGTTGTGCGCGATGGCGGTCTCGAGTTCCAGCTCCTCGACCGACTGGTCGACGGGCCGCTCGCGCGCTGTGCCGGATTGATTCCGGATCAAAGGGTCGTCCGTCACGCTGCTAGCATAGTGAGAAACAGTGTTTCCTGACAGTCGACACATGCGGTCAGCGCATCTCCCCGGCTCCCACGTACGGAAAACGCGTCGTCAGCAGGTATCCCTCAGCGAACCGCGAGAAACGGAAGTCCGACTCGGGGATACGCGGATCGGAGCTCCGCCCGTCGACGACGAGATCGGCGATCAGCCGACCCACCGCCGGCGAGATCTTGAACCCGTGTCCGCTGAACCCGGCAGCCAGTACGAGGCCGTCGAGCGGCCCGCGCGAGATGATCGGGTTCCAGTCCGGCGTCACGTCGTAGCACCCGGCGTAGCTCGTGGTGATGGCCGGATCGGCGAACCCGGGGAACCGGGCTCCCACCTTCTCGACGGTGAGGTCGATGAAGGCCGAGTCTGCGCGATTGCGGTAGCCGTCCGGGTCCGCGATGTCCAAGGCGGCGAGATCGCTGTTGCCGAACAAGATCTCGCCGCGGACGTCCGGACGGACGTACTGCAGCGACACCAGATCGGAGAACACCGGGACGTCTCCGAGGTCCTCACCGGGATGGATCATCACGATCTGCTCGCGATGCACCCGGATCGGGACGTCGATGCCGTGGGGGGCGAGGAACGGCCTCGTCCACACGCCGGTGGCGACCACCACCGTGTCCGCGGAGATCGTCGAACCGTCGGCCAGTCGTACGCCGGTCACCCGGCCGGAGTCGACGACGAGCCCGGTCACGCTGGTGCCCTGACGAATTCGGATTCCGGTGGCCCGTGCCGACGCCGCGAAGGCCTGTGCGGTCTGATACGCGTCGCCGTAGCCGCCACGTTCTTCCCAGCCGAAGGCCGCGAACGGCTCCAGGTCGGCTGTCGGCCACATCGCGGCCACATCGGCGGCGTCGATCTCCTCGGTCTGTACACCCACCGCACGCTGCGCGGCGAGGCTCGCGCGCATGCTCTCGACGTTGGGCTCCCCCACGCCGACGACGTAACCGGTCTGACGGAAACCGATGTCGGCACCGAAGATCTCCTCGGCCTTCTCGAACACCTCGAGACCGTAGGCGGCCATGGCGGCCAACGAGCTGACACCGTAGTGGCAACGGACGATCCCCGACGACTTGCCGGTCATCCCGCCGCCGACGGTGTCCCGCTCACACACCACCACATCAGTGATGCCGCGCTGACCCAGCGCCCACGCGGCGGCCGCACCTTCCAGACCGCCGCCGACGATGACGACCTGCGCGGTCTCCGCCGCGGTCACCACCCCGACCCCGGGATCCAGCTGGTCCCGGCCAGCGGCACACGGGCCATGGCCGACGCCTCGATCGAGATCGCCACCAGGTCCTCGGGCTCCAGGTGCTGTAGGTGCGCCTTGCCGCACGCGCGGGCGATCGTCTGGGCCTCCATCGTCATGACCCGCAGGAAGTTCGCGAGTCGTTTGCCGCCGAGAACGGGGTCGAAGCGGGCGGAGAGTTCGGGGTCCTGGGTGCTGATGCCCGCCGGGTCGCGGCCGTCCTGGAAGTCGTCGTAGTAACCGGCCGCCGATCCGAGCGCCTCGTACTCCGCCGCGTGGCGAGGATCGTTGTCGCCCAGCGCGATCAGGGCTGCCGTCCCGATCGCGACCGCGTCCGCGCCGAGTGCCATCGCCTTGGCGACGTCGGCGCCGTTGCGGATTCCGCCCGAGACGATCAACTGAACCTCTCTGTGAACACCCAACTCCTGCAACGCCTGTACGGCCTGCGGGATCGCGGCCAGCGTGGGGATGCCGACGTGTTCGATGAAGACGTCCTGGGTTGCGGCGGTACCACCTTGCATACCGTCGACCACGACGACGTCGGCGCCCGAGTGCACGGCGAGCTTCACGTCGTAGTAGGTGCGGGTGGCACCGACCTTGACGTAGATCGGCTTCTCCCAGTCGGTGATCTCACGCAGCTCGTTGATCTTGATGGCGAGGTCGTCAGGACCGGTCCAGTCCGGGTGACGGCAGGCGCTGCGCTGGTCGATACCCTGCGGCAGGGTACGCATGCCGGCGACACGTTCGGAGATCTTCTGGCCCAGCAGCATTCCGCCGCCACCGGGTTTCGCGCCCTGGCCGAGGACGATCTCGATGGCATCGGCCTTGCGCAGGTCGTCGGGGTTCATTCCGTACCGCGACGGGAGGTACTGGTAGACGAGGTTCTTGGACTGTCCCCGCTCTTCGGGGGTCATCCCGCCGTCGCCGGTGGTGGTCGAGGTCCCGACCTCCGAAGCGCCTCGCCCGAGTGCCTCCTTCGCGCCGGCCGAGAGCGCGCCGAAGCTCATGCCTGCGATGGTCACCGGAGTCGACAGGTGCAATGGGTATTTCGCGTTCCGGTTACCGAGTACGACGTCGGTGTCACAGCGTTCGCGGTAACCCTCGAGCGGGTAGCGCGACATCGACGCGCCGAGGAACAGCAGGTCGTCGAAATGCGGCAGCTTGCGCTTGGCGCCCCAACCGCGGATGTCGTAGATGCCGGTCTCGGCGGCGCGCTGGATGGCGGCAATGGTGGTGCGGTCGAACGTGGCGGACTCACGCAGTCCGCGCTGCTCGACGCTGAGGTTGTCGGTCATGGTGATCCTTCTCTAGTCGTGTGGTGTGTGTGCGAGGCTGCGGCCCTTCGTGGCTCGTCGCTGCGCTCCTCGCACCTCAGGGAGCAAAGTGATGTCGCCGGCGCTCCTCGCACCTCAGGGAGCAAGGGTGGTTTCGCCGGCGCTCCTCGCACCTCAGGGAGCGGGGGCGTCAGTACGCGGAGGTGTTGTCGACCTTGAAGTGATACAGCTCGCGGGCCGAGCCGTAGCGGGTGTAGTCGCGGGGGTCGTCGTCGCCGAATCCGGCGGCCTTGAGCAACCCGGTCAACTCCTCGAGGTGTTCGGCGCGCATCGGTTTGGCGATGCAGTCGGCGCCGAGTGAAGCAACGTCGCCGCGGACGTAGATGCGGGTCTCATAGATGGAGTCACCGAGTCCGTCGCCCGCGTCGCCACGGACGACCAGGCGGCCGGCCTGCGCCATGAAAGCGCTGTTGTGCCCGACGTTTCCGCCCACGACGATGTCGACACCCTTCATCGAGATGCCGCACCGCGCCGCGGCGTCGCCCTCGACCACGAGCAGGCCGCCGTGCGCGGTGGCACCCGCCGACTGAGATGCGTTGCCCTTCACGATGACGCTGCCGCTCATCATGTTCTCGGCGACGCCCGTACCGGCGTTGCCGTTGATCGTCACCTCGGCTTGCTGGTTCATGCCGGCCGCGTAGTAGCCGACGTGACCGTTGATCGTGATCTTCAACGGGAGGTTGACCCCGGCGGCGACGCTGTGGGCGCCGGCCGGGTTGTCGATGACGATCTCGCCGGAGATGTCCCCGTGCAGCGTCGAGTTGATCTCGCGCAGGGCAGTGGTCGCGAGGTCGAAGGTGTGATTGGGACTCATCGTCTCAGCTTTCGCCAGGCCGGTGGAGGCGGGAACAGAAGAGGTGGCGGGCAACTCGGCGGTCACCGCGTCCATGCGTAGACGACCTCCGGCTCGGGCTCCCAGATCCGGGCGTTCTCCACCCCGGGCAGTTTGGCCAGCGCCCGATACTCACTCGCCATGGCCACCCAGTCGTCGGTCTCGGCGATGACGGCCGGTTTGCAGGCGATCGCGTCGCGGACTACGGCGAACGAATCGCGGTTGGACACCAGCAATGTGTAGAAACCGTCGAAGTTCGCGCACACCTCTTTCAGTGCGGTCTCCACGTCTTTGCCCGCTGCCAGCTGGTGAGCGACGAAACGAGCGCCCACCTCCGTGTCGTTCTCGCTGTCGAACTCCACTCCTGCGGCGCGCAGTTCGCGACGGATGGTGGCGTGGTTGGCGAACGAGCCGTTGTGGACCAGACACTGCTCAGGGCCGACCGCGAACGGATGAGCCCCCGAGGAGGTGACAGCCGATTCGGTAGCCATCCTGGTGTGCCCGACGCCCTGCCACCCCGAGGCTGCCGCGAGCCCCCACGATTCGGTCAGGTCTCGGGGCGCCCCAACACCTTTGAGAACGGTGAGATCGGAGCCGAAGCCGGCGACGAGTGCGTTCGGATATGCGGCACGTGCGGCTGCCAGCAGCTCGTCGGCCGTCGCCGGGGCCGACGCCACGAGCGTGACGTCGATCGTCTGTGCCGCGACCGGCACACCGAGTGCCGCGCCCAGGGTCGCAGACACCTCGTCGGGGAGCACGTCGAGTTCGAGGAGGGAGATACAGCCGTGCCCCGGCGGCGCCCAGGCGCGATTGCCGTAGACGGCGATGCCCGCCGAGTCGGCACCACGGTCTTGCATCTCACCGAGCATCTCGGCGAGCATTTCGCCGAGCCGGGGGTGGAGGTCCGGGTTGCGCAGGTGCAGCCCGACGATTCCGCACATGGTCAGATCCTTACGTCGAAGAATGAGTGATGTTGTCCGAGCTCGTATTTGGGTCTCAGAGTGATCCGTGTCGGATCGACGGTCAGAACGCCGTCAGGTACTTGTCGACCTCCCACGGCGTGACCGCCGCGTGCCAGTCGAAGAACTCATCGCGCTTGAGGCCGGCGAAGTACGCCGAGACCCGCTGCTGGTCGGCGGGCCAGTCCTCGGGGAGCGCGGCGTCCAATGTTCCGGCGACCACCGCGTCGACCTCGAGCGCGTCCACGGCGTGCAGGAGGGTGAGCGGGAGTTCGGCGATGTGGCCGGGGCAGTTCCCGACGGGGCCGGGGTCCAGACTCCGCTTGATGCCGTCGAGGCCGGCTCCGAGCAGCGCGGCGACGGCCAGGTACGGATTCGCCGATCCGTCGCCTCCCCGGAGCTCGACGCGCTGCTCGTCGGGCACCCGGATGTAGTGGGTGCGATCGTTGCCGCCGTAGGTCGCCCGACGCGGGGCCCACGACGCACCCGAGCGCGTCGCGGTCGCTCCAGTCCGCTTGTAGGAGTTGACCGTCGGTGCGATGACGGCTTGGAGCGCAGGCGCGTGCTCCAGTATCCCGCCGATGAAGCCGTATGCCGTCTCCGACAACCCCAGTCCACGCTCGTCGTCGGCGACCTGAGGGAACACCGGGTCCCCCGCCTGGGTGAGGGACAGGTGGAAGTGCAGTCCCGAGCCGGTGCGCTCGGCGAAGGGCTTCGGCATGAACGTCGCGATCATGCCCTTCTCCGCCGCCAGGGCAGAGAGCAGGTAGCGGAGCGTGACGACGCGATCGGCCGTCGTCAGCGCGTCGGAGTAGGCGAAGTTCTGCTCGAACTGCCCGTTGCCGTCTTCGTGGTCGTTGGCGTAGTTGCTCCAGCCGAGCTGATTCATCGCAGTGGACACGGTCGTGAGGTGGTCGTACATCCGGGTGAGTCCCCGGACGTCGTAGCACGGCTGATCCGAGTCGTCCGCGGCATCAGCGGTCACCAGGGATCCGTCGGCGGCCCGCTTGAGCAGGAAGTACTCGACCTCGGCCCCGACCCATGGTTCGAACCCGGCGTCCGCGGTCTGCGCGATGAGCGCCTTCAGGATGTTCCGAGGTGCGAAGGGCCACGGCTTGCCCTCGACGTGCGGGTCGCACTGGACGACGGCGAGTCCCTCTTTGATGAACGGGATGGGCAGGAAGGAACTGACGTCCGGGATGGCGATGAGGTCGGGATCCTTGGGTTCCTGCCCGATCGCACCGACGGCGTAACCGGCGAAACCGACTCCGTCGGTGGCCAGTTCGTCGACGGCCTCCACCGGCACCAGTTTGGCGCAGGGTTTGCCGCGGAGGTCGACGAACATCGCGAGGATGAACTTGGTGCCGTGCGTCGCGCAGAGATCGGCCAGTGCGCCGGTCGTCGTCTCGGTGGTTGTCATCATGTGCTCCGTGGTCGACTCTAGGGGGTTTCCTAGCGCAAGTCCACTGGTGTGAACCAGTGTCTACTATTAGTAGACATGCAAGTTGTTTCGACCCTGTTTCGACTTCGTGATCGGTGGGTGTCGGTTTGCCCGACAACGCTTTCCGTGACGGCCGGCGATGACGACGGCTCGGGGGCCCACCGTCGAACGGTGAGCCCCCGAGTAGTCGCGTCGATGACCGTCGTTGATCAGACCCCGGCCGGTGGCGCCGATGCCGGGGCGGACGCCGGCATCGCCTCCTCCACCTTGTCCGCAGCGCGAGCGGGCGACATGGTCGCGAGCCCACCGGCGTGTCCGACAGAGGCACTGGGGATCTCGTAAGCGGTCTCGGCGTGCAGCGCGGTGTCGAGGCCCACCATCTCGGTCTCCTCATCGACGCGCATGCCGATGAGCTTGTCGAGTCCCTTGGCGATCAGCCAGGTCATCACGAAAGAGTACGTGCAGGTGATGACGATGCCCGCGAGCTCCCGCCAGACGATGTCGACGGGACCGCCGAACAGGATGCCCTGGACACCGGCAGGTGCGGCCTCGGTGGCGAACAGGACGATGCAGAGGGTTCCGACGATGCCGCCGATACCGTGCACAGCAAACGCGTCCAGCGTCTCGTCGATCTTGAGCTTGCTCTTGAAGCTCAGCAGGAAAGCGACGACCGCGGCAGCGAAGATACCGACGAGCAGAGCGCCGAGAGGCGCCATGCTGCTGGCCGCCGGGGTGATGCCGACGAGGCCTGCGACGGTGCCCGTGATCATTCCGAGCGAGGTGACGTGCCCCTCGCGCCACTTCTCGATGGCGGCGAAACCGATCATGCCCGCCGAACCCGCCAGCAGTGTGTTGAGGATGACGGCCTGCGCGAGGAAGTTCGCGCCGAGCGCACAACTGCCGTTGAAGCCGAACCAACCGAAGAACAGGATGCCGCCGCCCATGATGGTCATCGGCACGTTGTGCGGTCGCTCCATCCGCCGCTTGCGGGCACCGAGCACCACCGCCAGCGCGAGCGCTGCGACACCGGCGTTCATGTGGACCGCGGTTCCGCCTGCGTAATCGACGATCTCGATGTCGTTCAGGAGGAATCCACCGCTGTAGTTGTCGTCGACATCAGCCGCGAAGACCCAGTGCGCAACCGGGAAATACACCACGACGAGCCAGATCGGTGCGAAGACGAGCCAGGCGGAGAACTTCATCCGACCAGCCGCGCCACTGGCGACGATGGCGATCGTGATGGCTGCGAACAAGATGAACCAGGCCGCGAAGTAGAGGTTCTGGGTGGCGCCGGAAGCGTCGTCGGTGAGCCAGTTGGTCAGGCCGATGTAGTCGGTCGGATTGCCGATGAGGCCCCACCCGCCCACCGACGGACCCGACACCAGGCCGTGCCCGATCACGACGTAGAGCACCGCCGTGATCGCCAGGGTCGACATGACCATCGTCATGATGTTGAGAACGTTCTTCGATCCGACCATTCCGCCGTAGAAGAAGGCCAGGCCGGGGAACATCAGCAGGACGAAGACGAAGGCCGCCAGCATCCATGCCAGGTCGGCATTGACAGCGAGTATGGGTTCCATGAGCGATCTTTCGGTTCAGGGACTCTACGAGAAGTCGGGTGTTCGGGACCTGAGCTCACGGGCATCTTTGACCGCGTAGATAGGCGACGACGCTGTCGCGGTAGTCGAGGAATCCCTTGTAGGCGGCGATGTCCTCGCCGAGCGTCTCGATGACGGTCGCCAGTTGACCGGCCCACTCGGGTATGCGCTTCACGTCCTCGAGCGAGGCCATGAATGTCCGGATATTGAACGTCACCGCACCCGACATCGGCAACCGGACGAAGTGTTCCAGCTCGATTCGCAGGCGCGCCCTGCCGAAATCGCCGTCGGCGACCATGCCCGGCACGTCGCCGGCCCACTCGGGGAGTTCCTCGAGACTGACGTCGAGCTTGTCGGAGTCCGACGCCGAGAGCGTCCAGTTCACCCTGCGGTAGACCTGGTCGGCCGGTAGCCTCCGCAGGAACTGTTCCGCGCGGGCGACGATGCCCTCGCGGAGCATGCGGGGAACGGGTGCGTGGATCTCGTACATGTCCATGCCGACGTCGAACGACACCGACCATGCCGCGGCGAAGGTGACGACGCCTGCGTCGAAGTACAGGTGTCCATCGCGCTCGGTGACGAGCAGCAGATCATCGGGGACCTCGCGCGCCAGGAACTCCATCGGGCCGTACGGGAGGGTGGCCGGTTCGCCGAGCACGAACTGTTGATCAGTGCCGAGAAATCGATTCTGCCAACGGAATCGGCCGTCACCGCGCTCCTCGAGGTGCAGGGCCGCGGGGTAGGCGTGAGCGAGGTCGCGCAGGTAGTACAGCAGGAGGTCCCAGCACGCGAGCTCCATGCCCGGGCGGACCCGAACACGCGTCGGATCCGCGTCGAGGATCCGGCGCCGCTCGGCCATGATCTCCGGGTACTCGACACCGCCGAGATCGACGAGGTGTCTACCCCATTCGCCCGCGCGCGTGGCTCGCGGGACGCGTGCCGGTTCCACGTTCACGCTGTAGGCGAACTCGTCGAGATCGTCGGGGAACGGCCACGGCAGGTTCGACAGGTGATCGACTCGGCGGGTGGGGAGGGAATCGGTACTCACAGGTCCACCTCGATGTCGTGGCCACGGGACACACAGCACAGCATGGTGTCGCCCGCGGCCCTCTCGTCGTCGGTCAGTACGAAGTCGCGATGTTCGATGGTGCCGCGACGCACCGGGATTCGACATTCACCGCACACCCCCTGACGACACAGGCTGGGTACCGCGACGCCCGTGTCGAGCAGACGCTGCAGCAGCGACACCCCGGCCGGGACATCGATGCTGGTGCCCGTCGACGCCACGGTCGCGGTGAACGGGTCGCCCGGCTCCGGGTCGGGAGCGGCGAAGCGTTCCAGATGCACCCGCGCTCTTGGCCACCCGGCGGCCTCCGCGAGTCGGGTGTAGGTCTCGAGAAGCGATGTGGGACCACAGGCGTAGGCGTGCGTACCCAGGGGTTGTGCCCGCAGTCTGTCGGCGATGAGCGACGCGGTCTGTTCGGCACCGGACACCTCGTGCAGCGTCACGGAGGGTTGCGCTGCAAGCGCGCGTAGGTCGTCGGCGTGCGCACCCGACCCGCGACGATAGGAGTAGACGATGTCCGCCCGACGCCCGTCGCGCGCCAGAGCCCGCGCGTGCGAGAGCACCGGCGTGACACCGATCCCACCCGCGACGAGCAGCGCACCACGCTGATCGAGCACGGGGGCGAACATCGAACGTGGGCCCTCGATCTCGACCACACCTTCTTCGACGAGGTTGTCGTGCAACCAGTCCGAGCCACCGCCGGCCCCGCGTCGCAGAACCGAGATGCCATAACTGGTCGGATACATCCCGTCGTCGACGAGTGAGTACGCGTTGCGCCCACCACCTGTCGTGACGATCACGTGACTGCCGGGCTGGTACGCCGTCAGTACCGGCGACGAGTCGTCGAGGGGGCCGAAGCGGAAGTGCGTGATCTCGTCGGTGAGCCGGCGAATCGAGACGACCCGCATCGGTCGCGGTCCGGTGGCGTACGCCGGGTGCAGATGAGCCGCCGGTTGTTCCGGAACGGCCACGGCGGTCATGCATCACCTGCCGCGGAGCCGAGGAAGCTGCCCAGGACCGGCGAATGATGTTCGTGGACGGCGAGATCGCGCGCGCATCCCGGACATGCGACGGCTCCCCCGACCGCTGCCTCCACCCGAAACGTGTGGCGGCAGTGTGCGCAGTAGAGCGGCAGGTCGCGGGTGTGGGTCACATACGACGACAATTCCGCGGGCAGCGCGCCCGCGCCACGGGCCGCCGCGAGCGCCGTCATGACGTCGTACTGTCCACCGGTCACGAGAATCCGCGTCCCGGTGACGGACTCGTCAAGGGCATGGTGCAGAGCGGCGCGGTCACGATCGCCGGCCAGGGTGTCGAGAACCAGGAGGCGGGTCGGGCCCACGGCTTCCGCCGCCCCCACCCAGGTCCGCGACACGTGCGCGGCCTCGGGGTCGTCGCCGACGGCGAGGACGAGAAACGCCGACCCACTGGTGTCGACGGCGGGCGGGGAGGCCGGCCACACGGGCATCCCTGGCCCCGAAACCTCCCGTGGGGTCGCGGCGGCGGACCGCAGCCAGCTCGCCGCACGGTCCCGGAACTTGATGATCCCCTTGTAGTCGGCCATGTCCGCGGGTAGTTCGGCCAGCACCTCCGCTGTCCGGCGCCGCCACGGCTCGACCGTCGCGAGCTGCTCGAGGGGGAGCATGTACGTGCGGATCACGAACATCACCGCACCCGAGTCCGGGAGACGGATGAGGTGCTGGACTTCGACGCGCAGGTGGACGCGGCGACCGAACTCGTCGTCGGGGACGGTCTGGATGCTCTCGCGGTCGGGCCCCCACTCGTGGTAGATCTCCGTGGAGACGTCGAGGCGGCGGTCGATGGTCAGGGTCCAGTTCGTCCGCCGATACGGCTGATGCGGTTGCAGGCGTTTGAGGAATTCGTGGGCCCGGGTGATGACGCCTTCCTTGCGGACACGCGGGACCGGACCGTGGATCTCGAGGAAACTCATACCGACGTCGAATCCGAAGCTCCAGTCGGCGGCGAAGGTGACCACACCCGCGTCGACGAACAGCTGGTCGTTGCGCTGATCGAGGAGTGCGATGTCCTCCTGGACCTGAGAAGTGATGTAGCGCAGCGGTTCGTCGGGCAGCGTGGTGTCGTCGCCGTACCGAAAACCCTGCTCGATGCCGAGTACGGTGTTGCGCCACATCCAGGTGTCGGCTCCGGTCGATCGCAGCTGCATCTGTTCGGGATACGCGGAATCGAGCTCCCGCATGATCGTCAGCATCGCGTCCCACGCCGCAGGCACCATGTGCGGCAGCACCGCGTGGCGGGTGGGGTCGGCGGCGAGGATCGTCGCTCGCTGATCGAGTTCGGTTCGATACTCCGCGTCGATGTCGATGACCGCGGAACCCCACTGACCGGTGGGCGTGACCACCGGATTCCGCGCCGGTTCGACATTGGTGCTGTAGCGATATCGGTCGTCGGGGAACGGAAACGGGAATCCCGCGAGCAGATCTCGCGCGATGTCCGTCTCGAGCGTGCTGGTCACAGGGGAACCTCCAATGTGCAACCCGCGGCCGCGCGCGAGACGCACGGCATGATGGCGTCACCGGCGTCCTTCTCCTCGGCGGTGAGGTAGAGGTCGCGGTGGATGGGCGTACCACCGGCGAGGGGGATGCGGCACTCTCCGCAGACGCCCTGCCGGCACAGGTTGGGAATCGCGATGCCGTCGTGCTCGAGGGCTTCGAGGAGACTGGTGCCGGACGGCACGTCGATCGTGCGGCCGGTCTCGCGGAGGGTCACGCGGAACGGGTCACCGGCGTCGAGCGCGTCGACACCGAAGCGTTCGAAGTGGATTCGCGAGTCGGGCCAGCCGGCGGCGGTGGCCGCCGCCGTCACGGCATCGATCAACGCCGACGGACCGCACACGTACAGGTGTGTGCCGACGGGTTGCGACCCGAGAGCCTGCTCGAGCCGTTCGGCGAAGGACGACCGGTCGGTGAACAGTTCCGCCCGTGTGCCGGCAAGTTCCGTCACATCGTCGAGGTGGGCGGCGGACGAGTCGCGGAACACGTAGAGCAACTGAACATCTCGACGCCACCGTGTCGCGGCCCGCAGATGCGACACCATCGGTGTGATCCCGATACCGCCCGCGACCAGAAGATGTTTTCGGGCACGTGCGATCGGGCCGAAGGCGCTGCGGGGCAGCCCGACGGTCAGGTGATCGCCGACGGCCAGTCGCTCGTGCAGCCAACGGGAACCGCCGTGGCCGTCGTCGCGACGGAGAACCGAGATGGAGTAGTGCGACGGGTGGGTGCCGTCGCCCGTGAGACTGTACGCGTTGGTGTGGCTCCCGGCGTGGACCATCAGGTGGCTGCCCGGGACGAACGCGGGGAGCGCTCGGCCCGTCGGGTCGGCCAGGGTGATCGCGCGGAT
Source organism: Gordonia sp. NPDC058843 (assembly GCF_042743165.1). Taxonomy (NCBI): domain Bacteria; kingdom Bacillati; phylum Actinomycetota; class Actinomycetes; order Mycobacteriales; family Gordoniaceae; genus Gordonia; species Gordonia sp. NPDC058843. The sequence continues at coordinate 64,479 of NZ_JBHYNC010000022.1, read as the reverse complement.
GTCACGCGTCGTGCTCTCGATGGAGGTCACGAGCAGGTCCATCGTCATCGGACGGGTTGCGTTCTCGGCCGATACCGGTGGGTTCGTCTCTGCGAGCGCGATGTTCATCGGATCAGCTCCTAGTTGGAGTGGGACATGGCGCTGTCTGCACCCGCGGTCTCGGCGTCGACCATGAAGCCCAGGAAGTGCCCCGTCCGGCGGGACACGTGGTGGTAGACAAGGAGGTCGCGCCGGCAGCCGGCACACGGGACGATGTCGTCGACCGCGGCGGTGATCCGCGTGATCGAACGGCAGTGGGCACAGAAGATCTCGACAGGGTTCCTGTCCGCCGGCGGTGCCGGGACGACTTCGATCTCGTCGTCCTCGAGACCCGCACCGAGCGCGACGGCACGGAGCGCGAGGGCGGCGCCGGCGTCGGCGACAATCCAGACCCGCACGCCGACAACGGCTTCGGCCAACGCGGTGCGGAGCAAGCCCGCCACCGAGTCCGCATCGCCGTGGATGCGTGTGGTGGCGCGCGGAGGGAGCTCAGCTTCCCATCGACCCAGGTTGTCGGCGACGTCTCCGACACCGACCAGCACGTAGGAGCTACCGGTCGTTGCAGGGGCCGTCGGGGCGTCCGGCCCACCGGGACGTGCCCACGGCGGCACGCTGGAGTACGCGATCTGCGACAGCATGAATCAGAGCAATGTCGCGTCGCGCAACCCCGTATAGAAGGCGAGCGCGTAATCGGGTGTGCTGAAGTAGATCTTGGAGCCCTTCGGGAAGAAGATCGCATCTTTGGCCTTCGCGACCGTCTTCTGCCCGGTCTCCTTGTTCTCCAGGAGGAACTCGCCCTCGAGGACGACCTTCATCTCGTCGTACTCGTATTCGTAGTACAGCGGCTCGTCGGTGTGGCGCAGCTCGAAGTACCCGCTGCACATGGGACTTCCGTCCGGGTTCTCGTAGACGTCGCCGATGAAGCCCTGGGTTCCGGGGTACTCGGCCTCGGGCATCTTCGGCAGATCCTCGTATCCGCCGCTGGTCACGCGGAACTCCAATGCCTTGGCACTCTCGATGGTCAACGTTGCTCCTTCACTTGCCTGTTCGGGGTGTACTCGCGGGCGGCGGTACGTGATCGCGTCCCCGGTGTGGCGCCACCGTGCCGTGGCGAATCACCAGAGTGGACGCTGTCCCCTGTTATGAAACAAGCCGAGTGTTTCCGCTGTATGACGGCCCTGTAATGGCGTGCTACACGAGAGGACCCGGGACGCCGAGCCCCGGTTGCACGACACGCTCTCGCGGACGTCGGCGAGTTTGCAGCGGTCTGAGCGGGCTCGTAACCGCCTCATTGCCATTGCTCGATGGCTCGCTGATCCGGCGCTTTCCCAGTTCAGGAGCTAGGTGCGGCCGGCCTCCGTCGGCGCGCGCAGAGATGTTGCCATTGACAACTGGCTAGGTGGCCGTCACGATGGGATGCACTCAACGAATCACTAGGTGACCGGCGCACAGCCGGACGGGAGTGCGAAGTGACGAAGCTCAATCTGTCGGACACACTGGCGACGATCAAAGCGCGGCAATGGATGCTGAGCGACATCGACTGGGACGCCCCGGGCGCCGAACTGATCCGCGACGACCAGCGCGCCGACCTGAAGGCGTTCATGGCCGACCTCATGTGGATCGAGCACGTGGGTGCGCGCGCTTTCGCCGGTCTGGCGCTACACGCGCCGACCGAGGAACTCAAGGAGATCTACCGGTACTTCCACGCCGAGGAGCAGAAGCACGCGAACGCCGAACTCGCGCTGATGAAGCGGTGGAACCTGCTCGAGGAGGGGGAGATCCCGATGCCGGGCGTCATGATCTCGCATTCGCTGGAGACCATGGACAAGATGGCCGACAAGGCCCCGTTCGAGTATCAGGCGACAGTCATCCCGATGCTGGAGGTCGCACTCGACGGGGCGTTGCTGAAGTTCTTGACCGACGAGGTCGAGGACCCACTGCTCAAAGTCGTTCTGAACAAGATCAACAACGACGAGTCCCGTCATCTGGCAGTCGGCTTCCACGTGATGGGCATGCTGTCGGGCGCACCGTTGCGGCGTACCGCGCTCGTGTTGTTCAAACTGGCGTCCAGCATGCGACTGGTGTCGCTTCGAGGGGTCATCTCGACGCTCCCCATCATCGGGAGTATGCGAGAAGAGCTCTACGCCATGGGACTCGACGGTGACCGACTGTCGGTGGCGATGGATCGCTACCGGAAGGCCGGCGAACGTGATCCGCGGCTCGAGTCCAACCACTATTACAAGATCGTTCGTGGTTATTCGCGCCTGGTGATGGAACGTCATCCCATCTGGTCGCGGGTCGAATCCGCGATGATCGCGTACGCGCACCGCATTCCGCGTCGCAAGTGGCCCGCGCGTCCCACGTGGTCGGACGAACTGACCTACCAACCCACTGCCTGACCATCGTTCATCGACGACGCAGATCGAGCGACTCGAGTCGTGCGTCGACCCACCCCCGCACGGCCCACCCCCGCACGACGCCCCGCACGACCCAGGAGAGGCTTCGCCACCGTGACAGATCATCCAACCCTCGACGCGCACGATGTGGCGTCGGACGACGACGAGACGTCGACGGTGTACACAGCACTGGTGATCGGAGCCGGATTCTCGGGAATCGGGGCGGCGATCGAGTTGCGGCGGAGAGGGATCGATGACTTCGTCGTTCTCGAACGGGCCCAAGAGGTCGGCGGGACGTGGCGAGACAACGTCTACCCCGGTGTGGCGTGTGACGTGCCGTCACTCCTGTACTCCTACTCCTTCGAGCCTGCACCGTGGAGCAAGCTGTACGCGGACGGCGCGGAGATTCAGCAGTACATCCGACATGTCGTCGACAAGTACGACGTTCGCCGCTTCGTCCGGTTCGGTCACGATGTCAGCTCCATGACCTTCGATGACGCCGAGGGCATCTGGACCGTGACCACGAATCAGGGTCAGCTCCGGGCGAAGAACGTCATCGCGTCGTACGGGCCGCTGGCGAATCCGTCCCTGCCGTCTATCGACGGCCTCGAGGATTTCGGTGGCGACGTCATCCACTCGGCGGCATGGGATCGGAATCACGACTTCAGTGGCCAGACCGTGGCGGTCATCGGCACCGGTTCGACCGCAGTTCAGCTGATTCCCGAGCTGGTCAAGGTCGCCGGCAAGGTGGTGGTCTTCCAGCGGACAGCCGGGTGGGTCCTGCCCCGGGGCAACCTGCGTACACCGCCCCGAGTGCTGCGGTTCTTCGGTCGCTTCCCCTTCGCTCAAGGACTCGTTCGTGCAGGTCTTTTCCGGGCCACCGAACTCAGTGCGCTCGCGCTGGTCTGGAATACGGTACTCACTTCGGTGGTCGCCCTCGCGGGCAAGCTCTTTCTCCGCCGAGAGGTTCGCGATCCATGGCTTCGGCGGCTCCTCACCCCGAGGTTCCGCCCCGGTTGCAAGCGCATGCTGGTCTCCGACGACTATCTGAAAGCCCTACAGGCAGAGAACTGTCAGGTCATCGCCTGGCCGATCGCCCGCATCGGGGACAACGGCGTGATGACCTGTGAGGGGGTCGAACACCTCGCCGACGCGATCGTATGCGCGACGGGATACGAGGTCACCAAGGCGGCGCCGCCGATCGACATCGTCGGCCGGAACGGCAAGTCCCTGAACGCCGACTGGGCGCGCGGGGCATTCGCCTACAAGAGTGTGAGCGTGGCGGGATATCCGAACCTGTTCTTCACGTTCGGCCCCAATGCAGGTCCCGGGCACACGTCCGCCCTGGTCTACATGGAGGCTCAGATCCAGTACGCCGCCGAACTGATCTCCCTGATGGTGAAGCGGAAGCTCACGTGGCTCGAAGTCGACGCGAAGGCGCAGGCCGACTACAACGAGTGGTTGCAACACCGGCTGGAGAAGTCCACCTGGAACAGCGGTGGATGCGACAGCTGGTATCTCACCGAAGACGGATTCAACGCCACGATGTTCCCCGGTTTCGCAACCACCTATCAGAAGTTGCTCCGCGACATCGATCTTCACCACTATCGTGCTGCCGGAGATCTCGAGCTGGCCATCGGCGGGCCGCGGACAGCGGACCTGCGGTCGCATGCGGTGAACCGGTGATCCTCGTGTCGGCAGGGTCGTGCGGGACGCCGTCATGACCGAGGTCCCAGTGCTCACCCGACAACGACCTCGCGAACCGGTGTTCCCCGATCCGTCTCGTCGGGCTCGGTGGGAGCAGGCCCTGACCCGTCATACGATCCGGCGACTCATGCCGCATCTCGAGCTGAACGCGCTGGGAATCGCCGCCCTGCGCACGATCGTCGATGCACCGAACGCCCTCGCACGCACTGTGCCCGGAACGGGTACGGAACTGGTCGCCACTGACACGGTGCGCGCGGAGTGGGTGCAGGCGCCCGGAGTTCGTCGAGGCGGGCCCACGATCCTGTACGTCCACGGAAGCGCCTTCGTACTCCTGTCGGCCAAGAGTCACCGCCCCCTGGTGTCGAGGTTGTCGGACCGAACGGGTCTCCCGGCGTTCAGCGTCGACTATCGGCTCGCACCGGAACATCCGTTCCCAGCAGCGTCCGACGACGTCCTCGCCGCCTACGAGTACGTCCTCGAGCAGGGCGTCGATCCGCGCGAGATGGTCCTGGCCGGTGACTCTGCGGGTGCCCATCTCTGCGTCGACCTCGCGTCACGGCTCGCACGCGCCAACCGGCCCGCGCCCGCCGCGCTGGTGGTGTTCTCGCCGCTCGTCGACCTGACCCTGGAACTCGCTGCGGCAGAGGAGGTCACGAGACCCGATCCGTTGATCGCCGCGGCCGACTGCCGCCGTCTGATCGATCTCTACATCGGCGAGTCCGACCGTTCGGACCAGCGGATCACCCTCACCCTCGACGGGGTGACCGACTTCCCTCCCACTCTGATCCAGGCGGGCGCGAACGAGATGCTCAGCGCTGATGCGCGTCACCTCCACGGTCAGATAACCGCGATCGGGGGCGACAGCTCGTTGCAGATCTGGCCGGGCCAGGCGCACGTCTTCCAGGCGTCTGCCGCCCTGCCCGAGTCCGCTGCGGCTCTGCGATCTGCGGCCGAGTTCATCTGCGCCGCCATCGCGACCCGTGCCACTCACGACGAGGAATGATGCGAAACATGTTCAGATCCAGGGCCGTTTCCCACTCGTCGCGGGCCGTCGTCACCGGTGCAGGCAGCGGTATCGGCCGCGCCTTCGCCATCGAACTCGCGCACCGAGGAGGGGCGGTGGTGTGTTCCGACGTATTCCTCGACAGGGCCGAAGAGACGGTCGCACTCGTCGAAGACGCCGGTGGCCGAGGTCGAGCAGTCCGCTGCGACGTTTCCGAGCAATACGAGGTGCAGGAGCTCGCATCCGAGGCGACCCGGTTCTTCGGGACATCGCCGAACCTGCTCATCAACAACGCGGGGGTCGGTGCCGGCGGACGAGTCGTCGGAGACATCGGTTTCGAGGACTGGAACTGGGTACTGGGCATCAACCTGTACGGCGTCATCCATGGCTGCGAGATCTTCGCACCACTCCTGAGAACCGAGAAGCGTGCCGGAATCATCAATGTGGCGTCGGCCGCGGGTTTCAACTCCGCGCCGGTGATGGGACCCTACTGCGTCAGCAAGGCCGGGGTCATGTCGCTGTCGGAGACGTTATCCGCCGAGATGGCTGGCACCGGTGTCACGGTGAGCGTTCTGTGTCCCACGTTCGTGGCCACGAACGTTGCCCGGGATGGCCGCATCGCCCCCGGACCGGCAGAGTTCGCCACCAGGATGGCCGAGCGCGGCATGGCGCCGGACGTCGTCGCGCGCAAGACACTCGACGCCAACGACCGTGGCAGACTGTACGTGATGCCCCAGATCGATGCGAAGATCGCCTGGCATGCAAGACGATTCGCTCCGGCACTGACCAACCGCGGCATGGCGTTCAGCAGCAGGATCATGGGCGCCGAGCCGGTCAATTGATCCGAAACCCGTTGCGCACGAGCATCAGTTGTTCTCGGAGTCACCGCCGAGCGCCTGCGTGAGTTGCTCCGCCGTCAGACCGTGCTGGTCCATGACACCCTCGAGGTACTCTCCGACCACTCGGAGGACATTGGTCTCCAGCGCCTCGTTCAAACGCGTGTCGATGAGTCTCGCACCGAGTTCGCGAACGTCGGTGATCGTTCTGGCCAGTTCGTCGCGCTGGTCGACCGGAGCTATCCAGCCCTCTCCGTAGTGCTCGACGAGTCGGTCGCGCAGCTCGTTCACCGCGACAGTCGCCAGATCGCCGATCGTCGTGTGCGTGGCCTCGACCACACCGATCAGCACCTGTAGATAGAACCTCTCGTCGCGTCCGGCCGACACACGTCTCGCGATGTCGTCATCGATCAGAACCAGCACGTCTCCGTCCCGGCGCGCGATCCGATACTCCACCAGCTTTCGCCCGAGCTCACTGACGGGGTCCACGTGCAGAGTCGAATCGGGACGGTCGGCGCCCTCGGCCGAACTGCCGGGTTTCCAAGGTGCGCGGAAGATCTGTTCCATCCCGGTCTGCTCGGCGAGACTCTGGAGACCGAGGATGTCGGCGAGGTCCAGGTTCTTGTCGAAGCCGTCGAGGAAGTCCGCGATGTGAGCCACCGTGTAACCCTTCTGCAGGAGAAAGGTGATCATCTCGAGGGTCCACAGATGACTGTCGTCGTAGACGGAGACACGGCCGGAGCGGGCGGGCCGCCGGAGAAGCCCGCGTTCCTGGTAGGCCCGGATGTTCCGGGCCGAGACTCCCGAAGCCTTCGCGAGTTCATTGAGCCGGTACTCAGCCACGTCGACCGCTCTCGGTGGGAGTCATGACCCACCCGTCGCATACAGAACTCACGAGGGACAGGATACCGATCATCGCTGGTCGAGTCGGCCGACCGACCCGCTGTTTCGGGCCCCCGCACGTCGGGTACCGCGGTCGGCAAGCCGGTTCCACCCCATGCGAGCGGTCCGGCCCAGGCGCCTGGTTGAGTACCCAGCCGGGCGCCGTCCTGGGTATCACCCTTCCTGTTGCGCCTGCGACCGAACTCTGACAACATACGTTCTCAGTTTGATCGGAGGGATCAGTGGGCCATCGACGTCAGAGCACGACGGTTGTCGTCGCTGCCGGCGGAGTGCCTGACATGCAGCCCCCCTGTACCTCGAATCCGGACGCGTGGTTCCCGGAACAGGGCGCCGCCACTCGTAGCCTTGCCAACCGTCACGCTCTCGACGGTTGCGTCCGCTGTCCGATCCGTTCCAGCTGCGCGCGACTCGCGCTCGACGATCCGACTCACCTCACCGGGATCTGGGCGGGTGTCTACGTCCCGTTGCCCGGGAAACAGCACCAGGCCCGCACGCATGCGCTGAACCGCCTGCGGTCCATCGGCTTTCCCCACGCGAAACCGCACGAGGAGCGCCGTACGACGGCGTGAACTCGACGCGCGGTTGCCTCCTGCGGCTCACGACTACCTGAGAGGTAGTGGCTTCCACGATCTCCGACACTCAGTCTGGAATCGGTGACGATTCCCGGAGGAGGTGTCCGATGACCGCCCAACCGATCATTGCGAGCGCGAGGCCCGCTGCGCTCACCGCGCCCACGGACTCGAGTCCACGCTGGCTGACGGCGGTGATGCGGTGCGACCGCGCCCTGTCGTCCTGGTTCATCGGGGCCGGCTTGTTCTTCGCGCCGATCCTGCTGATCCTCGACCCGTGGCCGGTCGCCGTCGTGATCGCCTGGGTGGCGATCTCGGTGTCCGGTCTCTGGCTCGGCCTGCTCGGCGTGTTCATGGCCGCCGGTCTCGCACAGGTGCTGCGCGCCGGTGAGGAGATCCCCGACGAGTTCTGGTCCGGCCTGCTGGAGTACCGGACCCGGTGACCGGCCCGGCACCCAGAGGGGTCCGGCGCTAGGCCGGCACGGGTGCGTCGGCCTTCGGCGCACCGGTCCGGCCACGAACGAGTGCGGCCGCCCCGACGAGCACGAGCGACAGGCAGGCCGCGACGACGAACGCGAGGTGGATGCCATCGGCGCCCGCCTGCATCGGATTCACCCCGTCGTCGATGGCCGATTGCGTACCCCGGGACATCAGCGTGATGAACAGCGCGGTGCCCGCCGCGCCGGCGACCTGCTGAATCGTGCTGACCGTCGCGCTCCCGTGCGAGTAAAGCTCGGGACTCAGCGATCCCAGCGCCGAGGTCATCAGCGGAGTCAGACCGAAAGCTATACCGGCACTGAGGATCACATGCGCCGCGATCACCATGCCCAACGACGACCCGGCGTCGAGCGTGGTGAGCAGCCACGTACCGGCACTGACGGCCACCGTGCCGGGCAGGACGAGCGGTCGCGCGCCGACCTTGTCGAACAGTGCCCCCACGAACGGCGCCAGCAAACCCATCACCAGACCGCCGGGCAGCAGCACCAGTCCAGTGGTCAGGACCTCCTTGCCCATCACGTTCTGCAGATAGAGCGGCAACAGGATCAGAGCGCCGAAGAGGGTCAGCATGAAGCCCGCCATCAACACGACAGCAAGGCGGAACGGTGCGATGGCGAAGGTCCGCAGATCGAGCAGCGCCAGGCCGCGGCCGGCGAGCTTGAGCTGCCGCAGGACGAACAGGGCGAGCGCGACGACACCGATCACCAGTGGCACCCACGGCGGGATCGGTGCGTGCCCGCCCGCGGACTCCCCGATGCTGCTCAGGCCGTACACGACTCCGCCGAAACCCAACGCCGACAGGGGGACCGAGATGATGTCGAGCTGCGCAGGTCGCTGCTCGGTGACATTGCGGACGAACACCCCGCCGAGGATCAGTGCGCCGATCGCGATGGGCAGCACGATCCAGAACATGGCTCGCCAGCTGAGCGACTGCAGGATCAGACCCGACACCGTCGGTCCGACAGCCGGTGCGACAGCGATGACGATCGAGACCAGGCCCATCGTCCGGCCCCGATTCTGCTCGGGGACGACGTTGAGGATCGTGGTCATCAGCAACGGGACCATGAGGGCGGTGCCCGAGGCCTGCACCACGCGCGCCACGAGCAGGAGCTCGAAGCCCGGCGCGAGAGCGGCGACCAGCGTGCCGACGGTGAACAGGGTCATCGCGGCGATGTAGATCGACCGTAGGGTGAATCGCTGCATCAGAAAGCCGGTGGTCGGGATGACCACCGCCATGGTCAGCAGGAACCCACTGGTCAACCACTGCGCAGTGGCGGCGGTGATCTCGAGGTCGGTCATCAGCGTTGGCAGGGCGACGCTGAGGATCGTCTCGTTCAAGATCATCACGAAGGCCGCGACGAGCAGCACGCCGATGAGCAGCACCGCGCTGCGCTCGGTGCGGTTGTCGTCTCGGTTGTCGGTACCCGCGAGGGCGGCGTTCTCTGTCACTGTCGTTCTTCCATCAGGTCGGTCGTCCGGTCGATCACACGGCGACGCTACCGCAAACTGACAGTCACTGCCACTGTGGCAGTAGATGCCACATCTGACGGCACCGGCGCTAGTCTCGACGCATGTCAGATTCTTCCGAGGCCGGTGGGTTGCGGGCCCGCCGGCGGGATGCGACGCGCATGGAGATCCACGAAGCTGCAGTGGATCTGTTCGAGCGCAATGGATTCGACGAGACGACGGTCGACGAGATCGCCGTCGCCGCCGGGGTCTCGCCACGAACCTTCTTCCGGTACTTCCCGACCAAGGAAGAGTGCGTGCTCTTCGATCGGTTCGGCTTCGACCAGGCGCTCGACGAGCATCTTGCCGCCATCGATCCGGACACCCTGGCGCTCGCCGACATCGAGAGCGTCTACCGGGCCCTCCTGGACGGGTTCGGCGACCGCAGCGACGACGTGTCCGCACACTTCATGCGCGTGCAGAAACTGGTGCTCGCGACGCCCACCCTGAGCCGAGCCGCTCTCGGGCGGTACGCCGACAAGTCACGCCGGCGACCCGAAGCTCTCGGCGACCGCAGCTCGGCACGAACCCGGGGCCAGATCCGGATGATCCTGGAGATCGCCAACCTGGAGGTCCAATGCGCGTTCGAGGAGTGGGTGGAGATCAACGAAGCCGCCGGCGGGTCAGCGCGGACCCGGTCGCTGGTCGAGGTCTACGACGACGTGTGCCGTCGGATGCGGGAGCTGTAGTCAGTCCAGCCAATCCAGCACGGACGCCGCGGTCCAGCTCTGCTGCATACTGCCCAGCGGCTCACCGGTGAACGGCTCGTAGTACTCGGCGAAGGCGCCGTCGGTGGCTTGCCGGAGCCCTTCCGCGCGCAGGCGTGCCGACCGCTCGGTCCAGCCGCGTCGGGCGAAAGCCCAACTGAAGAGCCAGGTCATGACCGGCCAGACCGGCCCACGCCAGTATTCGCGGGGGCGGAAATCTGCCGAGATCGGCGACGTCGACGGCGGGACCGCGTAGCGCAGGTCCGGGTGGCCGCAGTACCGCGGACCGTCGAAGAGACGCAGCAGGGCGCGTTCCCGGTCCCTCGAGAGTCCGCCGCACAGCAGCGGCGCGAACACCGCGATCGTCTCGGTGTTGATCCACGAGTTGGCTCGGAGATCGAAATCCCTTGCCGCACCGTTGCGATCGTTGGCCGCCGACACCACCCCGGCCCGGAAGCGATCAGCCCAGGCGCGCAGGTCGCGCACATCCGATCGTGGCTTGGAATAGTCCTCGCCGATCGTCGCGAGCACGTCGCAGGCGACGGCGAAGATGGCGCTGACGAAGACGTCCTCGACCGCGAAGCTCATCGCCTTCGGAAGCACATCGTCGTCGTAGTTGGCGCGTTTCATCTGCTCGACGAGCCAGATGTACCGGTCGTACTCGAGGTCGGTGGGACGCATCGAGAAATCGTCGACGTGGTCGAGGTCAGCTCGTTGGTACGGCGGGAGGTCGACCCCGGGAATCACGTTGGCGTATGCGGAATCCCAGCGCGGTGAATTGTCCATCCCCGATTCCCAGCCGTGGAAGATCGTGATCCGGCCGCGCCCGTTCGGATCCCGCGCATGCGCCAGCCAGCGGTGCCAGCGGACGAGCGAACTCCAGCGCCGGTCGATGAACTCGTTGGCGACGGCGCGCGTGGTACGACCGTGGCGCCGGGAATGATCGAGGATGCGCTGCACCGCGATCGCATGGACCGGCGGCTGGGTGATGCCCGAGGTGTCGGGGAAATCCGGCGCGCATTCGGCCAGGCGGGCGCACTCCCAGCGAGACGGTCCGGGGAAATAGCCGTCGCGACCGTTCGCGAAGACGATGTGCGGGATCATGCCGTTGCGCCACTGCGCCGACAGCAGGGTGTCCATCTCGATGACGGCGCGCTCCACCGACAACGGCGCGAGACCGACCGTGACGAACGCCGCATCCCAACTCCACATGTGGGGGTACAACTTCGGCGCAGCACTTGTCATCGTGCCCAGGTCGTTGCCGCGGAGCAGGTACGCGGCACGTGCCGACAGCTGCGTTGGGGTGAATCCGTACCTGGCCACCTCGACGATTGTGCCCCGCGGCGCCACCGTCTGCTCACCGAGCCCGACGAGGCCTTCGACCGGGGATCCCCGGTTGTGGATTCCCAGTAGGGTCGAGGGGTGCCCACCGCGTTGATCACCGGGGCGAGCCGGGGCCTCGGAGCCGAGATCGCCCGCCAACTCGCGCCGACCCACGACCTCCTGCTCGGCGGACGGCCCTCCCCCGAACTGGACCGACTGGCCACCGAACTCGACGGCGCGAGCACCTTCGCCGTCGACCTCACCGACTACGACGAGGTCGAAGCCGCCGTGGAGGCGATCAGCGAACTCGACGTACTCGTCCACAACGCCGGGGTGGCCAGCAGTCTCGAACCCATCGGAGAGACCCCCGTCGAGGAATGGCACCACGTCCTCGAGGTGAACCTCGTCGCCGTCGCCGAACTGACGCGGTTACTCCTCCCCGCGTTGCGGACGGCCGGAGGTCACGTCGTCTTCATCAACTCGGGGGCGGGACGCCGGGTCAACCCCGGATGGACGCCGTACGCCGCGAGCAAGTTCGGGGTGCGCGCCCTTGCCGACGGATTGCGGGTCGAGGAACCGACCCTCCGGGTCACGTCCATCTTCCCCGGCCGCATCGACACCGACATGCAGCGCGACATCGTCGCCATCGAGGGAGACGACTACGACGGATCGCGGTTCCTGCGTCCCGCGACCGTGGCCCGCGCGGTGGCGCAGGCCGTCCACACCCCCGCCGACGCCCACCCCGAGGAGATCGTGCTGCGGCCGACCGGGCGGGGGTAGCAGAGGCGGCGGTCAGAGCTGCTTGAGGTCCGACTGCTGCCAAACCGCGCGCATCGTCGCGACCTTGCCCTCGGCGTCGAAGACCATGATGTCGACGGGGGTGATCTCGAAGGCCAGTCCCGCGGTCTTGGTGACCAAGGTGAACTCGAAGACCGCGGTGTCGCCGGCGATCTTCTTCCACTTCAGGGTTGCGGTGCGCTCATCCATACCCGTGATGACCGAGTAGAACTCGACGAGCTGCTCACGGGTGTCGCGGATGTCCGCACCGATGGGATCCTCGACGGTCGCATCGCCCGCATAGAGGTCGGCGATCTGCTCGGCGGTCCCCGAGTTGAGCAGTTCGATGTAGGCATCGACAGCCGCGTCGATCTTCTCGACGAGCCCGGCTTGTTCCACGGTCATAGAATCCTCCAAAAAGTAGAACGTGTTCTAGTTCGGCACGGTAGCACGGCGTCCGTCAACCGGTGGATGATTCCGGTGCACCGTGCCGGTTGTTTGATACGTTCGCCGCACAGTTCTCCCTGCGCGGAAAGGCCGGTGCACCTTCTCGATGTCCGAGCCGCCGCACGTGTCGCCACCGCCGTCCGGCGGACCTCCGTGGCAGCCACCGGGTGTCTCCGACGAGTGGAGCCCGGTCCCGGATGCCGAGTCGGCACCTCTACCGCTCGCGCCGCCGCCGGGATGGGTGCCGCACCACCCGACTTCGATCAGCGACCTCCTGCAGAGGGTCTTCTCGACCGCCTTCGCGGCACCGCGTGTGTTCCTCGGTCTCGTGGGGCTGACCTGGATCGTGGCGGCGGTGCCTCTCACGCTCGCGGCGTTCTGGATGGTGAGCACCGACCCGGCCCTCGACGATCCGGACCCCTGGACGTCGATCTTCGTTCCCGTGGCGGCGTTCTTTGCCCTCCTGGTCGTTCAATGGGTCGTGGTGGCGGGCACTCTCACCGGTGTCGCCGCCCACCCCGTGGCGCGTCTACGCGGCGGGTCGCGCCCTACCCTCACCGACACGTGGCGACGCACTCGTTACGCACTCGGCGCGCTGCTCGGTTGGACTTCACTCTTCGGATCGGCGGTCGCCGCGGCCTTCACACCGGCCATCGTCCTGTTCGGACTCGGTGCGCGCTCCGGCGGACTCGTCCTCATGGCGGGCAGCCTGCTCCTCACCCTCGTCGCGTTCATCCCGGTGACGTGGCTCGCCGTCCGCACCGTGTTCGTCGCCCCCGCGATCGTCATGGACGGACTCTCGGTCCGGGACGCCATCGGCTACTCCGGGGCACTGTCAGCAACCCGGTTCTGGCGCACCTGTGGAATTCTGGCGGTCCTGGGAGTACTGGCCTGGGCTGTGATGGCGGCGGTGATGTACCCCTTCGATTTCCTCGGGTCGGCAGCCGGCACGTTGTCCGGCGGGTGGCACACCGGCGCCGCGACCATCGCGGCGGTCGTCGGCACCGTCGTGGCGTCGATGGTCGTGCAACCGATCTTGACGGTCGTCCCGGCGGTCCTCTACGACGACGCCCGCGCCGGTGAGCCCCACGTCGGCCGGCGCCACCCAGGATCGAGCGGCCGGTGATCCGAGTCCTCGCGGCACCACTGGACCCCGACAACGACGAAGCACGCAGGTGGGCCGAGCAAGAGCTCTCCGAGTCCGACTACCAACCGCCAGAGCCGTCGTGGCTCGATCGTTTCGGTGACCGCCTCTGGGAGTGGATCGCCGACAACGTCTTCGGCTGGTTCGGTGGCTCCGACACCCTCCGGGTCATCGTGATCGTCCTGGCGATCGCACTCGTCCTCGGGCTCGTCATCGCGGTCGTCCGTCATCTCCGCCGCAACCCGCGTATCCCCCGATCCACAGGCACCGCGCCCTCCGGGCAGGTGCTGTCCGGCCCGGCCCGGTCGGCGGCCGATTTCCGGTCCGACGCCGACGCCGCGTTCACCGCGGGACACTACGACTCGTGCGTGCTCGCCGCCGTACGTGCCCTGGCACGCGGCGGCATCGAGCGCGGATTGCTGGCCGACGAGCCGTCACTCACCGCTCATGAGGTGTCGGTCGACCTCGGCCCACGCTTTCCCGAACACGACGCCGCGTTGCGCAGCGCGACCGATCTGTTCGACGCCATCGCCTATGGCGACCGGCACGCGTCCGCCGAATCCGCGCGCGCGATCCTCGAACTCGAGCGCTCGGTGTCGTCCGCACGACCATCCGAGACCGAACCATCGCGTCCACGCCGACTGGCGGTACCCCGATGACCGGAACCGCGCAGACGACCCCGCCGCCCCGTTCCGCCCTGTCGCCGCCGCTGCGACCCGCACCGGCCAAGAACAAGACGCCGGCGTGGATCTGGGTCGTCATCGTCCTGGTCATCGTCGTCGTGGTCGCCGGCATCGGTCTGCTCGGCATCGCCGCAGTCACCGGCGTGCAGGGCACGAGAGGGCCCGGCGTCAGCTACGACCCCGACAATGCCCAACCCACCGGGTCGCGCGCACTCGCACAGATCCTCGACGATCGCGGGGCCGATCTCCGGAAGGTGCGCGGACTCGAGGAATTCACCGACGCACCACGGCCCGACCGCGGGACCACCGTGGTGGTGAGCTCGACCTCGTCCTTCAATCCCGGTACCACGCAACAGTTCCGCGATCGCGTGCAGGACGCCGACCGCGTGATCCTGATCGCCCCGGACAACACCGTGCTCACCGCGCTCGGCCTGCCCGTCACATCCGGTTACGGCGCCGGCCCGTCCGCGGTCGCCGCGGGGTGCCGAACCCGCGGGATCGACGAGACCGACGTCGCCGGCTTCACCCCGTTCGGTTACGTCCCCACCTCGCCCTCGACGACTGCGTGCTTCACCTCCGACGGGACATCGAACCTGGTGGTCGTACCACGCACCGCCGAGCGCCCCGAGGTCGTCGTCCTCAGCGGCGAGATGCTCACCAACGACCAACTGGCACAGCAGGACAACGCAGGCGTAGTCGTGCGGGTCTTCGCGAGCTCCGACGAGATCCTCTGGTATGTACCGTTCATCACAGACCAGGTCGCATCCGAGGATGACGAGTCCGATATCCCGGCAGCTGTCGGGCCGCTGATCCTGTTGACCGTCTTCGCGGTTCTGGCCCTGATGCTGTGGCGCGGCAGGCGTTTCGGGTCGCTGGTCGCCGAACCACTGCCTGCCGTCGTCAAGGCGGTCGAGACCACCCGCGCCCGAGGCCGGATGTATCACCGCGCCGGCGCCGACGCTCGTGCCGCGGCGGCGCTGCGCATCCACACACTGGGTTCGCTGGCGTCGTATCTGGGGCTGCCGTTCGACGCGGCGCAGGCCACCGACGCACTCGCGCGGCCCGACTGGGAGGTAGCGGTCGCACCGATTGAGACCTCGGACCCGTCGGTGACGGCGATCGTCATCGCCGTGGCCGGCGCAACACGCCGTGACCTCGGTGAGGTCCGAGCGTTGCTCGCCGGTCCGCTGCCCGCCACCGACGCCCAACTCGTCCGTTTCACCGCCGAACTGACCAACCTCGAGAAGGAAGTCCGACAGACACCATGACCGTCGACCCGTCCCGCAACCCAGGCCCCGGTCCGTTCGTCCCAGACCCATATGCCCCAGACCCATACGCCCCGAATCCGCACACCCCGGACCCGCTTGCCAAGCCGAACCGCGCACGTGATGCGCTCGGGGCCGTCCGCGTCGAGGTCGCGAAAGCCGTCGTCGGTCAGGATCCCGCGGTGGCAGGCATCCTGATCGCGCTGCTCTGCCGCGGGCACATCCTGCTCGAAGGCGTTCCGGGAGTGGCCAAGACCCTGCTCGTCCGTTCGGTGGCCGCCGCTCTCGACGTGGAGACCAAGCGAGTGCAGTTCACGCCGGACCTCATGCCTGGCGACGTGACCGGTTCGCTCGTGTTCGACTCCGCCAGCTCGGAATTCACGTTCCGGGAGGGACCGGTCTTCACCAACCTCCTGTTGGCGGACGAGATCAACCGCACCCCGCCGAAGACACAGGCCTCGCTGCTGGAGGCTATGGAGGAACGGCAGGTCACCGTCGACGGCGACCCACGCCCGCTGCCGAGTCCGTTTCTCGTCGCGGCGACGCAGAACCCCGTCGAGTACGAGGGCACCTACCCGCTGCCCGAAGCGCAGCTCGATCGCTTCCTGCTGAAGGTCACGTTGCCGCTGCCACCTCGCGACGACGAGATCACCGTGCTGACGCGGCACGCGTCCGGCTTCGATCCGCGGAACCTGTCCGCGGCGGGACTCCGGCCGGTCGCATCTGCCACCGACGTCGAGGCCGGCGCCGAGCAGGTCCGTAGGGTCACAGTCGCTCCGCAGGTCACCGCCTACATCGTCGATATCGCCCGGGCCACCCGGTTCTCGCCCTCGCTGGCACTCGGCGTCAGCCCGCGAGGTGCCACCGCACTGCTGGGCACCAGCCGCGCGTGGGCGTGGCTGAACGGTCGCGACTTCGTCACCCCCGACGACGTGCAGGCGCTCGCCCAGTCGACGCTGGCGCACCGGTTGTCGTTGCGCCCGGAAGCCGAACTCGAAGGGGTGTCGGTGGGTTCGGTGCTCGACGCCGCGATCAACTCGGTGCCCGTCCCCCGCTGATGTTCCTCACCGGCCGCTTTCTGATCCTGGTGCTGCTCGGTGCGGTACCCATCTTGGTCTGGCCGAACTACGCGGTCCCCGTCCTGTGGACGCTGTTCTGCGTAGTGCTCATGTGCCTCGACATCGCGCTGGCCGGGACCACGAAGTCGATCGCCCTGGTGCGTTCGGTGCCGGGCCCGCTCCGGCTCGGCCAGAGCACCACGTGCTCGATCGCCGTCACCAACCACGGCACTCAGACCTTCCGTGGTGTCCTGCGCGACAGCTGGCAGCCCTCGGCCGGTGCGTCGGGGAACACCCATCGGGTGACCATCACCGGTGCGGAGACACGCTCGGTGACAACGTCTCTCACTCCTACTCGTCGCGGTGACCGGCTCGCGGTCCGAGTCGCCGTCCGACGTGTCGGCCCCCTCGGCGTGGCCGGTCGCCAACGGTCGGTCCCGCTGCCGGGCCGGGTCCGCGCACTCCCGCCGTTCGACTCCCGACGGCTTCTGCCGTCCCGGCTGGCCCATCTCCGTCAGCTCGACGGCCGGTCGGCGGTGCGCGTGCGCGGTCAAGGCACCGAATTCGACTCGCTTCGTGACTATGTCGAGGGTGACGACGTCCGCAGCATCGACTGGCGCGCCACCGCCCGGCGTCGGTCGACGGTGGTCCGTACCTGGCAACCGGAGAAGGATCGGCACATCGTCATCGTCCTGGACACCTCGCGGACTTCGGCCGGGCGCGTGGGCGACACCCCTCGACTCGACGCCGCGATGGACGCCGCGCTCCTACTGGCCGCGCTCGCGTCACACGCCGGCGACCGGGTGGATCTCATCGCCGGCGACCGGCGCGTGCACCGCCGGGTGGTCGGCGTGGGTCGCACGATGCTGCTCAACAGCCTGGTGACCGCCATGGCCGACCTCGAACCCGCTCTGCTCGAGGCAGATTGGCCGCTCCTCGGTGCCGAGGTCGCCAAGATCGGGCGCCAGCGGGCTTTGCTCGTCCTGCTGACACCGCTCGAACCGGCCGCCGTCGAGGAGTCGCTGCTCCCACCGCTGTCCGTACTGGCACAGCGGTACAAGGTCGTCATCGGCTCGGTCGCCGACCCCGCCCTCGACGACCTGCTCGCCGAACGCGGCGACGCCGCCCAGATCTACGACGCCGCGGCCGCGGCCCGCACGATCACACTCCGCAACCGGACGGCCACTGCGTTGAGCCGGCTCGGCGTCGACGTGGTGGATGCCGCCCCCGACAAGCTCCCGGCCAAGCTCGCCGATCACTATCTGCTTCTGAAGTCACGAGGATTGCTCTGACCGATCCGGTCCGTGCGCGCTGTCGGCGCGCCGGCGAATTGCCGATGATCCATCGTGAGGTCCCACGGCTGATCGGATGCCGCGCATAGACTTCGGCGGTGGCGACGGAACAAATGGCGCAGAGGTTTCGAACCGGTGGAGACGGCTACGTCCGGGAGTGGGACGGCCATGCGTGGCTCGGGACCCGAACCCCCGACCCAAGGGTCGGTGTTCTTCCCAGAAAGGGCGGCAAGATCCGTGGCCGCCATCGATGGATGGGTTTGGTGTTCGCCGGGATGGTCGTCGGAACTCTGCTCGTCGTTGTCGCCACCAGCGGTGACGAGGCGAACAAGTGGATGCTCGCGATCGCCGGATTCGTATCGAGCGGATCGGTCCTGATCGCCGGGGCATGGATCGCCTGGGATCGACTCGGCCTCAGTGCCATCGCCGACGTGAGGCGGGTACTCGCGCTGGGTGTGCTGTCCGGCCTCGTAGCACTGGGTGTTGCCTTCGCCGTGGAGAAGGCACAGCAACGCATCCCAGGGCCCATCGGCAGCCATGTGGGTGGTCTGTTCGGTGCCGGGCCGATCGAGGAGACCGCCAAGCTCCTGGTACCAGTCCTGTTGTACTTCTTCGTCGGTGGCGCCCTCCGAGACCCGCGTACCGGATTCTTCTTGGCGTTTGTGTCGGGCTCCGTGTTCGGTGCCGGGGAGGGCGCCGAGTACGTCGCCGGAGCGATCCACCTCGCGCACGATCATCACCTCCACGATCACATCGGTGCGATCTCGGAGGAGCGCAACGCGGCGATTGTTCTCGCATTGACCCGGCCGGCCATCGAGTTCGTACATCCGTTGACCACGGCGTCGGTGGCCGCCGTCGCTTGGCTGATCGCGTGGCGGGGCGGGAAGTTCTTCTCGCGACCCGCGATCGTGACCTTCGTGATCGCGATTCTGTATCACAGCGTGAACGACGGAGTGCTCGCCGGACTTCTCGGTGGTCACCTGAAACTTCTCGGCACCGCACTGGCGTTCGCGATGGCCCTGCTCCTGTTCCACTTCGTGTACCTTCCTCGGGCGAGGCAGCTTGCTCCGCCCGAGGTCGTGGAAACCAACCCACGACGATGGCGACCGGAATAGGCTCACCCATTCTGCGCCCTGAAAGAATCTGTCCGACAGTGATTCCCGGGTCCTCTGGATGGAGGGTCGGGATTGTCGGTGGGGTGGTTTACCTTGGTGGTCACAGGGTCGGGATGGGGACCGGTCCGTGACAGTCCGGGGTCATCGTGCGGGTGTGGACCGATCTACCGAGCGAGTTTCTCGCCGGGCTCGATCCTGCCTACGCCGACGAAGACGACATGGTCACCCTCATGAACAGCCTGGGCGCCGGCAGCCGCGGCCAGTCCTACCTCGCCTGGAGCCGCTACCAGACAATCGCGGTCCTCTACGACCGACTCGTCGCCGCCCGCGAACACGCCGACGCGTTCGTGATGGACGGTTACGCCGACTGCGCCGCACGCATCGCCCGCCAGTCTGCGATCTCCCGCCGGCGCGCCGAGATGCTGATCGATGAGGCGCTCGCGCTGCGTGATCGGTTACCCGAGGTCGCCACGACGCTACGCGACGGGATCATCAGCGAAGATCAGATCCGTCTCATCATCTCGCGTACCGAACTCATCCCCGCCGACGACCCGATCACCCCGACCATCGACGCCGAGATCGCGAAGATCATCCGAAACCGGCGCGGCTCCTGGGACCGCTCACGCCTACGGGACATGGTCGACCGTCTCGTCTTCCGCCACGACCCCGACTCGGTTCGCGAACGGCGCCGCGAAGCTCTCGAGTCCCGCGGTGTGTGGACCGACAACTTCCGCGACGGCGTCGGCGAGATCACCGCCGTCATGTCCGCCGAGAACATCCGGATCAGCGCCAAAGCAATTCGGATACTGGCTGATTCGGTGTGCGAGCACGACGGTCGCACCCGCGGTGTCCGAAGCTCCGACGCGATGTTCGCGTTGCTCACCCGAACGGTTTTCGAGTGTTCCTGCGCCCGTGACGACTGCACCGCCCACATCCCCGGTCCCGACGCGGTCATCGCCGCCGTCAGCACCGAGGTCGTCATCCACGTCGTCACCGACGCCGCCACTCTCGTCGGCGCGTCCGGGCCGGGTTTTCTGGACGGGTACGGCGTCATCTCCGACGATCACGTCCGCGACCTCGCCGCCCGGACAGACGCGACACTCAAGCCCGTCACACCGCAACGGACCCAACCGATACCCGGCCACACCGAACGACGCACAGCCAAACGCCAGGCACCGACCGAGCCATCAGGCCCCGAGGTGGTTGTCGTCTACCCGGGCGCGCAACCAGCCGACCCCTACCGCCCCACGTCAGCGTGTGCGGACTTTGTGCGTGTCCGGGACGGCTACTGCACCGAACCAGGCTGTGAGCGTTCGGCTTTCGACTGTGACCTCGACCATGTCACCGAGTACGACCACGAAAGCCCAGCGGAAGGTGGCGCGACGTCGAGCGACAACCTCAACGCGAAGTGCCGGGCAGGCCATCTCCTCAAGACGCACGGTGACTGGATCGACGAGCAGTACCGCGACGAGGACGGACGGCTGGTCACCGAGTACGTGACGCCTGAGGGGGTGACGATCCACGGCGACGCCGAAACCCTCGAGGATCTGTTTCCGAATCTGCGCCGTTTGCGGTTCGAACAGGCCGCGCAGGCACCACCCTCACCCCGCACGATCGCGTCGGAGGAGAACCCTCCGCGCACCACCAATCGACTCGCCGCCAAACTGGCGCGTCGGCGAGCCGAACGTGCCCGCAATCGGAAGCTGCGCGAAGCCGAAGAGGAAGCCGAACGTCGAGACTTCCTCGACAACCCGCCGCCGTTCTGATCCGAGGGTCTCCGCCGCGCCGTCAGTCGAGGATCGCAGTGGCCTCCACCTCGACGAGGACGTCGGGTTCGAAGAGGTAATCGACGCCGATCAAGGAGGCGGGGGGCATCGGAGACGGCAGGCCGATGTCCTCGGCAACTCGCTCGACACCGGCCATGAAATCGGCGATCTTCTCGGGCGCCCAGTCGGTCACGTAGAACGTCAACCGCAGGACGTCGCCGAAAGTGGCTCCCGCCCCTGCCAAGCCGGTCGCGGTGTTTCGCAGCGCCTGAGCGACCTGGCCTGCGAGGTCCCCCGGTGCCACAGGCGTTCCGTCGGCCGTTCGAGCGATCTGGCCACTGACGTGGACATGACGCGTCCCCGTGCCCACAGCAACGTGGTGGTACGGCGTCGGCTGGGTCATGCCCAGCGGGGTCGAGTAGTCAACGGTCATGATGTTCTCCTTCGAGCGGTGTTCCCATTAGGTATAGCTTTGATACCTGGTGGTTGCAGGACACTTCAAGGAGACGTGGTTTCATGACCGATACCGGTGAACAGTCCGTCGAACTGGCGATCAGCGCGCCGCATCGCGAGCTGCTGGATCAGGTGCTCGACAAGTGGTCGTTGGCGGTCCTGAACGAACTCTGCGAGCAGCCCTGCCGCTTCAACGGTTTGCGGCGCGCCATACCAACGGTCACGCAGAAGTCGCTCACCGCGACATTGCGCAAGCTCGAGCGGAACGGCATCGTCGAACGGGTCCTGCTGAGCTCGCGTCCGGTCGCGGTCGAGTACCGAATCACCCCGCTGGGCAAGACGCTTCGTCCACCGATCGACGTGATCCTCGAATGGGCGACGGCACACATGCCCGACATCGAACGTGCCCGGGATGCCTTCGACAAGGCCGAGGACGACTCGACGGCGCAGCGCTTTTCCACCCAGTGATCACACTCCGCGCCCGGACGGCCACCGCATGACGCCTGGCTGGTCATCGCGCCAGCTGCTCGTCGAGAATGCTGGGGATGACTCCGCCGCGTCGGAGAAGTCGGCGATCCAGGTCGGTTTCCGCGGCGACCCGGGCGTCGAAACGCACTTCGGTCCCGTCGACCCGATCGACCACGATCGCCACCGTCCCGCGCTCGACGGCATCGGTGGTGCCGACGATGTGCAGCCGGTCTCCTGACCGCAGGTCCTGCAGGCCGCCGTCAACGTCAGCGGGGATGAGCAACGGCAGGACGCCGACCCCGATCAGGTTGGACCGGTGGATACGTTCGAAACTGCGCGCGAGCACTGCCCGCACCCCGAGTAGACGCACCAGCTTCGCCGCCCAGTCGCGTGAGCTGCCCATGCCGTACCGCTCACCGGCCACGATCACCACCGAGTCGCCGTCGTCTGCGTACCTCCGGGCGGCCTCCGCGAGGGGCACAACCTCCCTGGTGGGTGCGTGAACGGTGTGCGCGGGAACCGCGTCCGGAGCGAGTGCGTTTCGTACGTTCTTGTTCTGGAATCCGCCCCGCAGCATGGCTTCCCAATTTCCGCGTCGGGACGCGTAGACGTTGAGGTCGCCCGGCTTCTCACCCCGCTCCACGAGATACTGCCCGGTCGGACTGTCGGCGTGGATGGCCCCGGCCGGGGATATGTGGTCGGTGGTGATGTCATCGGCGAGGACGAGTAGTGGGTGGGCGTCGTAGTCGCCCAGCATGCTGTGCGCGAAGTCGTCATCGGCGAAGGGCGGACGCCGCAGTGCCGTCGACGACGGGTCCCAGGGAAAGAGAGGTTCATTCGGCACGTCGAGTGCGTCCCATGCCGGATTGCGGGACGCCGAGACGAAGTCATCGACGACATCGCTCGGACGCCGCGCCGAATCCGTGACGGCGTCGATCTCCTCAGGGGCGGGCCACAGGTCGGCGAGCATCACACTCCGTCCGTCGGCGTCGACACCGACCGGTTCGGACGTGGGGTCGATGGCCGCATCACCCGCGAGCGCGAAGGCGATCACCATCGGCGGCGACATCAGCAGGCCCAGTTCGAGGTCCGGATGGACGCGCCCGGGGAAGTTGCGGTTGCCGCTGAGGACCGCCACCGGCTTCCGCGTACGCGCCTCGGCGACCGTTGCGATCTCCGCCGGCAGCGGGCCCGAGTTGCCGATGCAGGTGGCACAACCGAATCCGACGATGTCGAAGCCGACGGCGGACAGGTCGTCGACGAGCCCGGCTCTCTCGAGCACACTGGCAGCAGAGGGCGAACCCGGCGCGAGAGAGGTCTTCACATACGGTGGCACCCGCATCCCTCGTTCCCGCGCACGGCGCGCCACCAGACCCGCGGCGACCAGAAGGCGCGGATCGGAGGTGTTGGTACAGCTCGTGATCGACGCGATGGCGATGGGGAAGGCGGGCATCTCGGTGTCGTCGTCACACCGGGAAGGTCCCTCGGCGCGGAAGGTCGCCGGCAGTTCGGTCACCGGCACGAGATCCTGCGGACGACGCGGTCCGGCCACCGACGGGACCACGGCGTCCAGGTCGATCTCGATCGTGCGGGTGAAACGCGGCACGGCAGCGGGGTCGAACCACAGACCGAGACGTCGTGTCACCGACTCGACGAGATCGCAGTGTTGTCTCGTTCGTCCGGTGTCGGCCAGGTAGTCGACGGTCCGTGCGTCGACGGGGAAGAACCCGGTGGTGGCACCGTATTCCGGGGCCATGTTGGCGATCACCGCCCGCTGACCCACCGTCAGTGCCGATACGCCCGGACCGAAGAACTCGACGAACTCACCAGTGACCCCCATCTCGCGCAGACGGTGGGTGACCACCAGAGCCAGGTCCGTGGCCAGCACACCAGCCGACAGCGTCCCGGTCAGACGCACTCCGACCACCTCGGGGATCCGTAAGGTGGTCGGCATGCCGAACATGACCGTCTCGGCTTCCAAACCACCTATGCCCCATCCCAACACACCGAGTCCGTTGATCATGAGCGTGTGGCTGTCGGTGCCGAGCATCATGTCGGGTACCGCGTGATCGATGCCATCGACCGTCTCCACCGTCACCACAGTGGCGAGCTGCTCGAGATTGATCGTGTGCATGATCCCGGTGCCCGGCGGGTTGATGTGCACGGTGTCCATCGTCTTCGACGCCCAGGACAGAAAGCGATACCGTTCCGCGTTACGGCGCATGTCGTGTGCCAGATTCACGACCGCGGAGTCGCGACGACCAAACGACTCGACCGCTAGCGAGTGGTCCACCGAGACCTCGACCGGCAGTCGTGGACTCAGGGCCGTCGGATCCCCACCCCGCGCCGCGACCGCGTCACGCATCGCGGCAATGTCGACCAGGGCAGGTGTGCTGGTGGTGTCATGCATCAGCAATCGTCCCGGCACATAAGGGATCTCGGCATCGCTGGTGCCGGCACGAAGCCACTGCGCCATGTCTTCCAGTGCTTTGTCGCGCGTCGCGGCGTCGGAATTACGACTCACGTTCTCCGCGAGGAGACGGATGACCGTGGGCCATTGCCGGTACACGTCGGGTCCGACGCGCCGCTCGACGTCGACCACCGGCAGGTCCCACGCGTCGGGCAGTGCCGGCGGTCTACATCCACTCACGCACTACATCATAGGTTATAACCTATAACTTGCACCACCGATGCTACTATCTCCGGGTCCGGAAGGGTCCGGACCTATCCAGGAGAGCCGATCGCCCGGGAGGCCCGCCATGACGACATCCGGCGGGATGTTCACGAAGAACGACTACGCGTACGCCGAGCTCCAGCGGCGAATCCTGACCGGCGTCCTTCCGGCCGGGGCGGTAATTCCCCAGGCCAGACTCGCCGCTGAGATCGGCGTCAGCACCACACCTCTCCGCGAGGCGATCCGCCGACTGTCCGCAGAGGGCATGGTCGAACTCGAGGCCCACCGGGACGCGCGGGTGACGCCCGTGTCGGCCGACGAGGCGCGTCACCTCTATCAGGTTCGCGAGAATCTCGATCCGCTCGCCGCGGCACTCGCCGCGCGAACGCGGACAGCCGCCGACATCGCGGCCATCGGCGACGCCTTCGATCGCCTGTCGCCCATCGCCAGCGCATCCGATCTCGACGCCCTTGTCCGACACCGGGAGTTCCATCGCACGGTGTACCGCGCGTCGGGCAACCCCGTCCTCATCGACATCCTCGAGCGCCTCTGGGACAAGGCGGACCGCTACCGCGTCATCGGCCTCACTCACCGCGGCGACTCCCCCGCCGACCGGTCTCGGGTGACCGCCGAGCATCGGGCGATCATGGCGGCCGTCGCCGACGGCGACGCCGACCGCGCGGACGCAGTGATGCGCGAGCACATCGGCAACAGCTTGGGGCGTCGAGCGATCGATGCGCTCGACGAGGGCCCCGCCGCCGACTGACCAGCCTCAGGATCACCTCCGCTCCAACTGTGGTGTAGATCACTGCCATAGGTTATAATCTATAACGCCGTGTGGCTCGACCGGATCGAAAGCCGCATGACCGGCGCCGCGCGAAAAGCGCAAAACGATACTTATGCGCCTAACGGTGACTGTGATGCCCGTTACGCCAACACTGCTGATGTGACCACCGCTGTGGTCGTCCTCACATCCGCCTGCAGAACCGATTGAGAACGAGGACCGCATGACCGCACCACCGCCCAGTGCCGACGAGTCGGCCGCCGCGCCCCCGACACCTCGCCCGCCGAGGCGTTTCCCCCTGCTCGTCAAGGTGCTCGGCGCTCTGGTCGCCGCAGCGATCGTCGTTGTCGGGGTCGTGGATGCCGCCGGCAGTGAGGGCGGTGCCGACGCACGGGCCCAGCTCACCCTGATCGCACCCGCCGCTGCCGGCGGAGGTTGGGACGGTGCGGCGCGCGAAATGCAGCAGGCACTGCGGGCTCAGAACATCGTCAACAACTCACAGGTCGTCAACATCCCGGGCGCCGGAGGCACCATCGGACTCAGCCAGTTCGCCGGGATGTCTGGTGACCCGAGCACGATCATGATCATGGGCATCACGATGCTCGGCGCGATCAACATCAACGGCTCCGACGTGGATCTCGGAGATGTCACCCCGATCGCTCGCCTGGCCGATGACTACGACGTGGTCGTCGTACCGGCCGATTCCCCGATCACGACCGTCGAAGAGCTGATGGCCGCGTGGAAGAAGGACCCGAAAGGCTTCACATTCGGTGGCGGCTCGCTGGGCAGCGTCGATCAGATGATCATCAGTCAGATGGCCCGCGAGAACGGTGTGGACCCTGCTGCGGTCAATTACATCGCCTACTCCGGTGGAGGCGAGCTGGCCACCTCGCTCATGTCGGGGACCATCAAGGCCTCGGTCAGCGGTTACGAGGACTTCGTCGACCAGATCACCGCCGGAAACCTGCGTGCGCTGGCCATCTCGGCTCCTGCCCCGGTGCCGGCCATAGATCTGCCGACCTTGTCGGAGCTGGGTTACGACGTCACCCTCACCAACTGGCGCGGAGTGGTCGCACCACCGGGGATCACCGACGAACAGCGAACCGAACTCGAAGCGATCGTCACCGAGGTCGTCGAATCACCCGAGTGGCGAGATGCGTTGCAGCGCAACAACTGGTCCGACACATTCACGCCGGGGAACGGATTCACCGAGGTCATCGACCAGCAGTCGGAGTTCGTCCGCGGCATCTGGGCCGACCTCGGATACTGACCGGATTTCTCGCACGTCCAGCACAACCTCTCGCCCACACGACATCACGGAGACACCATGACCATCCTCGTCGCCTTCGCCCACACCCCGGAAGGTCTCGCGGCGCTCGAGCACGGCCGGCGCCTGGCAAGCAGCGAGAACTCACAACTGATCGTCTTCGACATGGACACCCCCGCTGTCGAAGACGGCGGCAGCATCACCGAGCCCGACTTCGCCCGGGTCGACAACGCGGTCAACGCCACCGAGGTCCGATGGATCGGCCATCGCCGCGAAGACTCCGACCCGGCCGCCGAACTCATCGACGTGTCCGAGGAACTCTCCGCCGAACTCATCGTCGTCGGCCTGCGCCGTCGATCCCGCGTCGGGAAACTCCTGCTCGGGTCGAACGCGCAGCGCATCCTCATCGATGCCGAGGTTCCGGTACTGGCAGTGAAGGCATCACATCATGACGACTGACAACGCGGCGGCCCAGCCGGCCGCACCGCTCGACGGCGACCGCAGACCAGAACGTGCGCGTGGCCCGCTCACCGGACGAAGCGGGCTGGTCGTCGCGGGTCTGATGCTCGCACTCGCCGTCTACCTGACCGTCGGCATCATCGGCATGGAGATCCCGGGTAGCGCCGCAACGCCCGGTCCGGCCTTCTTCCCGGTCATCCTGGCGATCTGCTCCTACGCCATCGCCGGCCTGCTGACAGTGCAGACCCTGCGTCATCCCGACGAGCCCGACCCCGACATCGTGCCACCTGAGACCGGACAGTGGCGAACGCAGAGCGACTGGCGTGCAATGGGTCTCGTCCTCGCTGGACTCATTGCCTTCACCGTGCTGCTGATCCCTCTGGGATGGATTCTGTCCGCCGCGCTACTCTTCTGGATCGTCGCCTATGCCATGGGCTCGAAGCGGCCGGGCCTCGACATCGCGGTGTCCCTCGTCGTCTCCTGCGCCGTGCAGGCGTTCTTCTCGGCCGGCCTCGGGCTGAACCTGCCCGCCGGAATTCTCGGAGGCCTGTTCTGATGGACAACATCTCGCTCTTGCTCGACGGCTTCTCCCAGGCGCTCACGCCGATGAACCTGCTCTGGGTCTTCATCGGTGCGCTGCTCGGCACCGCGGTGGGCGTGCTCCCGGGTCTCGGTTCGGCGATGGCCGTCGCGCTCCTGCTGCCGGTGACCTTCACCCTCGACCCCACCGCCGCGTTCATCATGTTCGCCGGCGTGTACTTCGGCGGTCTCTTCGGCGACTCCACCATGGGCATCCTGATGAATACACCCGGTGGGTCCACCGCCATCGCAACATCATTCGAGGGCCACCGGATGGCCAAGCGCGGCCGGGCCGCGCAGGCGCTCGCGACCGCCGCCATCGGCGCCTTCATCGGCGGCATGATCGCGACCACCATCGTCGTGTTCTTCGCACCCAAACTCGCCGAGCTCGCCATCCAGTTCGGTCCCGCCGAGTACTTCGCACTCGCCGTCTTCGCCTTCATCGCGATCGCCTCGGTGGTCTCCGACTCCGTCATCAAAGGTCTGACCGGACTCCTGATCGGTCTGATCCTCGCGGTCGTCGGTATCGACGGGATCTCAGGCACCCAGCGCTTCACCATGGGCGCACCTGAACTGTTCGACGGCATCAGCATCATCGTCATCACGGTCGGCACCCTTGCCCTGGGCGAGGTCATCTACGTCGCGTCTCGCATCCATCGCACGCGTGCCCCCGACGCCGACGCCGTCATCGGACGTCCCTTCCTCAAGCGCGCCGAGTTCCGTGAAGCCCTCCCAGCATGGTTGCGCGGCACCGGTTTCGGTGTTCCGTTCGGCGTCATCCCGGTCGGCGGCGCGGAGGTGCCCACATTCCTCGCCTACGGCGCCGAGCGGCGTCTGGACCGTAAGCGACCCGACCCCCAGTTCGGGCAAGGCGCCATCCGCGGCGTGGCCGGACCCGAGGCCGCGGGCAACGCGACGTCGGGCACCGCGATGGGTGCGCTTCTCGCCATGGGCTTGCCGACGTCCGCGACCGCGGCGATCATGCTGGCCGCGTTCCAGCAGTACGGCCTGCAGCCCGGTCCGCTGCTCTTCGAGCGCAATGCCGACCTCGTCTGGACACTCATCGCCAGCCTGTTCATCGGACTGGTCATGCTGCTGATCCTCAACATGCCGTTCGCCGCGATCTGGGCCAAACTGCTGCTGATCCCCAGGCACTACCTCTATGCAGGCATCGCGGTGTTCTGCGTCCTCGGTGTCTACGCGACCTCGGCCGCGATCACCGACCTCATCCTGGTCATCGCGATCGCCTTTGTCGGATATCTGCTGCGCCGCTACGGTTTCCCGCTCGCACCCGTCATGATCGGCGTCGTCCTCGGCCCCCTGGCCGAGACCAGCCTGCGCAACGCGATGATGTCGAGCGGCGGAGATCCGAGCGTGCTGGTGGGCAGCGCGATCACCTGGGTCCTCTACGGCGTCCTGGCCGTCGTCGTCCTGTTCACTGCGTTCCGCCGCGTGCGGATGCGCACACGCCAGGACACATGAGGCGCCTCGCACGCGAGAGCGGATGAGTGCGCGGACGACGGTGTCATCGTCAACCCCGCCGCGATCCGCAATGGCATGACCCTCGACGACGCGATGGCGGAGTTCGGACGGATCTGATTCCGTGCGGGCCGATTCGATCTCGAACGAACGGCTTACCCCGCCTCTGAGGAGCGAGCTTGCGAGCATCACGAGGGGTCCTGGTGAGATCCGTCGCGAGACCCTTCGAGGCTCGTCGCTATCGCTCCTCGCACCTCAGGGAGCGGAGGGGAGCGTCGCTATCGCTCCTCGCACCTCAGGGAGCGGAGGGGGGGCGTCGCTATCGCTCCTCGCACCTCAGGGAGCGGAGGGGGCGTCGCCACTGGCGTCACTTCTTCGCGAGCACAGCCCGGTAGCCGAGGAACCCTACGTACCCGGTGAGCCCCGCCAGACCCAGTCGTCGGGTGCGGGGCGACACCAGCGCAAGACCGATGGCGGTCTCGCAGGCACCGTTGCGGTAGGTCCACGTGGTGGTGTCGTCGGGGAACACCGGCGTGGTGATCGAGGCGAACGCCTGCGGCGCCACGAAGTGCGCCACTCCGGTAGCGGCCAGTCCGCCGCCCAGCAGCGAGACAGCGTCCAGTGATCCCTTACGAGTGGCCATCAGAGTGTTCCCCTTCGTCGTCGTCGACTCTCCCGGTGATCGTAGGCGTCGACCCATCGTGGCCGAACCCCGACAGGCGTTATCGCACCGTCGGCACGGTCAGCCCGCGGTCGGCCTCGTCGAGATCACCGGTGTCGCCGTAGTCGTGAGCGCGACGTCCGGCGACGAAGACGTACGCCATGAACAGCGACCACGCCGTCACACCGATGCCGATCCGGGCCCACGTCGGCAGCGAGGACGGGGTGACGAACGCTTCGATGACCCCGCACAGCAACAGCACGACCACCAGACCGAGTGCGACCCCGACCGCTGCCCGGCCCTCCTCCCCGAGGGCCGTTGTACGCGTTCGGTCTCCCGGGGACACCCACGCCCAGAAGATGCGCAGACCCACGCCCGCGGCGACGAACAGGCAGGTGAGTTCGAGCATCCCGTGCGGCAGGATCAGTCCGAAGAACAGGTCACCACGGCCGTGACGGATCATGATCGACGCGACGACCACCAGGTTCAGGATGTTCGTGTAGAGCATCCAGATGACCGGGAAGCCGAAGACGCCCAACGCGATACACAGTGCGGCGAGCCAGAAGTTGTTGGTCCACACGCGCGCGGCGAACGACGTCGCCTCGAATTCGCTGTAGTAGTTCTCGAAGTCGTTGGTGACGAGTCGTTCGATCTCTCCGGGTGATGCGAAAGAACTCTCGATACGCGGGTGCTCGAGCACCCACCACGTCATGACTGCAGCCGCACCCAGCGACCCACCCATCACCGAGAGCCACCACCAGCGCATTCGGTACAGGGCAGCCGGGAACGACCGGGTGAAGAACTCGATCACCATCACCGGCGTACTGACGCGGGTCCCGGTCGCGCGACCGCGGGCACGCGCCAGCAGAGCCGACAGGTACGCCACGAGCGACGCATCGGGCGCGGTCGAGCGGATGACCGACAGGTGGGTGGCCACCCGCTGGTAGGTGTCGATCATCTCGTCGGCCTCGGCACCGGTGAGTCGGCGGCGGCGGGAGAGCACGTCGAGCCGTTCCCACGTCGCGCGGTGCGCGGACACATAGGCGTCGAGATCCACTCGGCCAGCGTATCCGGCGTTCTCGCAACCGCGGCAGGTGTCATTCAGCGGACGTCGCGGCTGTGTGTTCCCACCGTCGCGGCGCGGCGGCGCGTCGTAGGGTGAGGCGTGCCGACTCACCCTGTGCCGCCTCGACCCCCCGCGGGCCCCGGTGCACCCGTCGCCGGTCGCCCCGGTCCGACGGCCTGGGGTGCCGGCGCCACGACCACGGTCGGCGTCGGACGAAACGACCTGGTCTCCGGCGAGGCCGTCGCCCTCGCACTCCCGCCGGCGAGCCTCGGCTACCGGATCCTCTCCGGCATCATCGACGTCCTGCTGGGCTTCGGGCTGTGGTTGTTCCTGTGGTGGCTGTCGTTCAAGGTCGCCGGCGAGGCGAGCGACGCCTGGCGGGGCACCATCAACACACTGATCCCGATTCTCGCCGTCGTCGCGCTGCCGACGCTGCTGGAGACGGTCACCCCGGGCAAGTCCGTCGGCCACCTGATCCTCGGCCTGCGAACGGTCCGAGATGATGCCGGCCCGACCGGCTTCCGGCACTCGCTGACCCGCGCCCTCATCGGCTTCGTCGAGCTCTACGCCTGCCTCGGACTCCCGGCGCTGATCTCGGCGGCCATCTCGCGCCGGAACAAGCGTCTGGGTGACCTCCTTGCCGGCACCTACGTGATCCGAGACCGCCACAAGCTCGTCGACCAGGCACCCATCGAGATGCCGCCGGGCCTCGTGTCGTGGGCCGTCTCGGCCGACATGGCCGCACTCCCCGACCCGCTCGCGGTGGTCGTCCGCCAGTTCCTCGACGGCCGGCACGGCATGAAACCCGAACCGCGGGCGCATGCCGCCCGTCGGATCGTGTTCGACGTCGCGCCGTTCGTCGCGCCCCCTCCCCCGCCCGGTGCCCCATTCGAGGACGTGTTGTCGGCGATCATGGCCGAGCGCCGGCGCCGCGACACCGAACGGCTGGCACGCGAAGCCGAACTGCGGGAACGTCTGCTGCGATGATCCGTGCCGCGGCCGTTTGACCTCGGCGCGCGACGCATTCATCGCGGCTACGCTGCTCGAGTGACGGTTCCGACCCTTCTTGCGACGGACACGAGACCAGGCGGTGGTCGACGGCTGTTCCGCGGCTTGCTCACCGCCGGGGTGGTGTGCGCCGCAGTTCTGACGGGTGCCGTCCCGTCGTGGGCCGCGCCGGCCGGCGGGTCGTCGACCGTCGAACGCGTGGTGCCTCGCATCGTCGACACCGAGGTGGTGACAGAACGGACTGTTGCTCTCCCCCATGCTGATTCGACGCTTCGCGTGCGGTACACCTCGACGTCGATCCGGGGAGTGCCCACGGTGATGTCGGGTACCGTCCTGACACCGCAGACACCGCCGCCCGCCGGGGGCTGGCCGCTGGCCGTCTGGAACCACATGACGGTCGGTGCCGCCGACGACTGCGCCCCCTCGACCGCGCACTCCGACCACACCGAGCTACCCCGGATGACCTCCGGTGACGCCATCGTCTCGCGTCTGCTCGACGCCGGATTCGCCGTGGCCCGGCCGGACTTCGAGGGCATCGGCGAGCCGGGTCCACACCCCTACCTCATCCGGGATTCGCTCGCGCGGTCGACGATCGACATGGCGCTCGCCGCGGCCGGGCACGATCCGCGGATCGGTCGTGACGTCGTCGTGGCCGGTCACTCCGAGGGTGCTGTCGCCGCTTTGTCGGCCGCTGCCCGGCCGTCGTCGGAGTGGGGAGATCTACGTCTGCGCGCGGTGTCGGCGCTGGCACCGCCGACGCAGATCGCCGCTCTTCTCGACGGCGCATCGAATGTCCCGATCGCCGGACCGGCCATCAACGAACTCATGGGGCTGGCCGCGTTGATCGGAAGCGGCGCGGCCGCAGCAGATCCCGCCTTCGACAAGCTGATGGACAACGGCGGTCTCAGTGTCGAAGCCCAGCAGCTCCGACCGCAGGTGGAGACCCGCTGCTACGCCGATCTGACCGCACCGGACTCGTTCGGCGGCCTCGCTCCCGCGCAGCTCCTCGGACCACGCGGCGCCGAGATGAAGGAGGCGCTGCTGACGATCCTCCGCGCCAACGACGTTGCCGCACTCCGCTTCCCGCGCGGAGTTCCGGTACGAATCGACTCGGGCACCGTGGACACAGTGTCCCCGGCACCCCTGGTGTCGGGACTGGTCGACACGTATCGACGCGCGGGCGTACCGGTGTCGTATGCCGACCGGTTCACCGGACACGCGGGAGTGGCAACCGATCGACAGAACGCCCACATCATCGCCGAGTGGCTGATCGCTCGGGTGTGAACGTCGGTCAGATACCTGGACCGAGCCACGTACGCGCGGCATGCACCAGCGCGCGAACCCCGATCGGCAAGGTCGGGTCGATGACCGGCGCGTAGTGCGGTGAATGGTTGGACGGCACCGTCAGCAGTGCCGGGTCGGTCATGTCACCGGTGGTGAACAACGACGGGTCCGCACCCCCGAGCAACCAATACGACAGTGGTGCACCGCAACTCGTTGCAAGGATGCCGACATCCTCACTGCCCGCACCGGCCCCGGGGTCGAGAATGTTGCCCTCCCCGAGCCACCCGGCGAATGTCTCGAGGGTCTTGCCCAGTGCGTCAGCGTCGTTCGTGACCACGGGGAACCGTTCGATCTCGGTGACCGTCGGTTCGTCGGGCGCTCCCGAGGCAGCGGCCTCCCCCCGGACGATGCGTTCGACACCGTCGAGAATCTTGCGGCGGACGCCCTCGTCGTAACTGCGGATGTTCAGCTGGATCTCGGCCGCACCGGGGATCACGTTCGCCGCGTCGCCGGCATGGATCGAGCCGACCGTCAGCACAGCGGTCGCGGTGCTCGGGATCTCCCTGGAGACAATGGTCTGCAGCCGCAGTACCGTAGACGCCGCCAGGACGATCGGGTCGACGGAGGCCTCGGGCATGGATCCGTGCGCTCCACGGCCGACGAGACGGACCCGCAACGAATCCGAGCCCGCATACGAGGCACCTGGGTGGCCCGCGATCTTGCCCGCGGGCAGCGGGGCCACGTGCTGGCCCATTACCACGTCGGGTCGCGCGAATCGGTCCCACAGGCCGTCGTCGACCATCGCCTGCGCGCCGGCACCGAGCTCTTCCGCAGGCTGGAAGACCAGGATCAGCGTGCCAGACCACCCTCGGGTGTTCGCAGCCAGGACCGCCGCAGCCCCGAGCAGGCACGTGGTGTGGAGGTCGTGGCCGCATGCATGCCCCACCGGGACCGACTTGCCGGCGTCGTCGGTGGCGGTCACCGTGCTGGCGTAGTCGAGACCGGTGTCCTCACGGACCGGGAGTGCGTCGATGTCGGCGCGCAGCGCGATCGTCGGTCCGTCCCCGTTTTGCAGGACGCCCACGACCCCGGTCTTCCCCACCCCCGTTGTGACCTCGACACCGGCGGCCTCCAGGCGATCGGCCACGATCGAAGCGGTCCGATGTTCTCGGAAACCGAGCTCGGGATGCCGGTGGAGATCCTTGTACACGTCCACGAGCGACGGATCGATCGTGATATTGGCGGGTGCGGTCATCCCACACCACCTCCGATGGATGGAGTCCTCGGTCAGGGCGCCGGTCTTGGCCCTCTTCCTCCCCCATCGTCACACTTGGGCATCCGAGATTTGTCGGGTCACCGCATTAGGTTTCGCGGATCCAGAACCACTACTTCAAATCCGCCGACGTCTTACCCAACACACGCCGCGCGATGATCAGCTGCTGGATCTGCTGCGTGCCTTCGAAGATGTCGAGGATCTTCGAGTCGCGCGCCCACTTCTCCACCAGCGAGGTCTCGGAATAGCTTGCGGTGGCGCCGATTTCGACCGTCTTGTTGGTGATGTCGGTGACGGTCCGGCCGGCCTTCGCCTTGGACATCGAGGCCTCGGTCGAGTTCGGCTGCTTGTTGTCCGCCATCCACGCCGCCCGCACCGTGTGCAACCACGATGCCTCCCAGTCGGATTCGAGTCGGATGAACTCGGCGACGGTCGCGTGCTGCGACGCGGCGGGACGGTCGTAGTCGATATCGTGGCCCGCCTCCTCCAGCATTCGACGCAGCTCCTCCAGGGAAGCGCGACCGAGTCCGATGGCCATAGCCGCGACGACCGGCCGCGTGTTGTCGAAGGTCTGCATGACCCCGCCGAAGGCCTTCTTGGTGTCGATCTCCGGCGAGCCCAGCAGGTTGTCGGCAGGAACCCGCGCGTTCTCGAACCGGATGACTGCCGTGTCGGAGGCCTTGATGCCCAGCTTGTGCTCGAGGCGGGCAACGGTCACGCCCTCGGTGGTCATGGGCACGACGAAGCTCTTGATGGCGGCGCGCCCGACGCTCTTGTCGATGGTCGCCCACACGACGACGTGGTCGGCGCGTGACCCAGCGGTCACGAAGATCTTCTCGCCGTTCAGGATGTAGTCGTCGCCGTCGAGGGTCGCAGTAGTGGACACCGCCGCCGAATCGGAGCCGAAGCTCGGCTCGGTGATGGCCATCGCCGCCCACACATCTCCGAACCGCTCGAGTTGCTCGGGGTTGGCCACCGCCGCGA
The DNA here is from genome assembly GCF_042743165.1 of Gordonia sp. NPDC058843. Lineage (NCBI taxonomy): Bacteria > Bacillati > Actinomycetota > Actinomycetes > Mycobacteriales > Gordoniaceae > Gordonia > Gordonia sp. NPDC058843. The sequence goes on along the minus strand of NZ_JBHYNC010000022.1, from coordinate 29,006 downwards.
TCGCCGCGTTGCCGAGACCCTGACCCGGGATGGAGAGCAGTAGCCCGACATCGCCCCAGCTCATCTCCAGCGCGGAGAGCAGTCCACGCATGTTGGCGCCGTTCACCGACGGCGCGTCGGACGCCGACCCATCGGTATCAGCGGACTTCTCCGAGGATCGGCCCTGCTTGGCGAGCTTCGCCAGCTCGTCGAGCTCGACCGGGTACTCGTGTTCGGCCTGGTCGTACTTGCGCGAGATCGGCCGGAAGAGGTGCTCGGCAGCCATGTGGGTGCGCTCGACCGTCGAATCGAACTTCTTCGGGAGCTCCAGGTTGATCGCCATGTCAGCACCTTACTGCCCAGTAAGTTGGTTGCCAAGTCCCGGTTCGTGACCGAAGCCGAATAGCCTGGACCGGTGGCGTACGACGAGGAACTGGCCTACCGCATCCGCGCTCTGCTGGCGACCGAGTGCCGCCTCGACGAGAAGGCCATGTTCGGCGGGCTGGCCTTCCTGATCAACGGCAACATGGCCGTCGCCGCCAGCGGCAAGGGCGGGATCATGGTTCGAGTCGCACCCGAAGAGACGGCGAGCCTGCTCGAGTACCCGCACACCCGCCCGATGGTGATGTCCGAGCGCGAGCTCCGGGGATGGCTTCGCGTCGACGACGCAGGCATCGCCACCGACCGCCAACTCTCCCGCTGGATCGCCATCGGTTCCGACTACGCGCGCAAGCTCCCGCCGAAGTAGATCGGGGCGCGCCGCTGCCCGAGGAGCGAGCGCCAATCTCTTGCTCCCGGAGGAGGCCGGAGCCTGCGGGCCCGACCTCTGCTCCTGAGGAGGCCGGAGCCTGCGGAGGCCGTCTCGAAGGGTCATGGCGAGATACGTCGCCGACCTTTCGTGGCTCGCCGCTATCGCTCCTCGCACCTCAGTATCTGCGGCCTAGCGGCCGTCGTGGACCACGAAAGAACACTCGTGAGTGTTCGAAATCCATGCTCCCTGAGGTGCGAGCGAAGCGAGCCACGAAGGGTCTCGCAACGTGTCTCACCAGGCCCTTCGAGGCTCGTCGCTTGCGCTCCTCGCACCTCAGGGATCAGGGGTTATGCGGTTCTTTCGGATTAGGGAGCAGAGGTTATGCGGTTCTTTCGGATTAGGGACCAGGGGTTATGCGGTTCTTTCAGATCAGGGAGCAGGAGCGGAGGGGCGCCGTCAGGGGACGATGTTGACCATCCGGCCGGGCACCACGATGACCTTGCGGGGTTCGGCACCGTCGAGGATCGCGGCGATCTTCTCGTCGGCGAGCGCGGTGGCACGCAGGGTGTCCTCATCGGCGTCGGCGGCCACGGTGATGCGGCTGCGGACCTTGCCCTTGACCTGAACCGGGATCTCGACGGTGTCCTCGACAAGCCATGACTCGTCGGCCGCCGGGAACGGGGTCCGCACCACGAGGGTGGCGTGACCCAGTCGATGCCACAGCTCCTCGGCGATGTGCGGCGCCAGGGGAGCGAGCATGGTGACCAGCGATTCGACGGCTTCCCTCGGCGCGCCGGTCTTCTCGAAGTTCTTGGTGAGATGGTTGGTGAGCACCGTCAGCTTGGCGACCGCAGTGTTGTTGCGCAGCGCGTCGTAGTCCTCGCGGACCCCAGCGATCGTCTTGTGCAGCAACCGTTTCGTGTCGTCGTCGAGTTCGGCGTCGGCCACCCGTAGCGCACCGGACTCCTCATCGACGACGAGGCGCCAGATGCGTTGCAGGAAGCGCTGCGAGCCCACCACGTCCTTGGTTGCCCATGGCCGTGACTGGTCGAGCGGGCCCATGAACATCTCGTAGACACGCAGGGTGTCGGCACCGTAGTCGCGGCAGATGTCATCGGGGGTCACCGAGTTCTTCAGTGACTTGCCCATCTTGCCGTACTCCTGGCGGACCTTCTCACCGTTGTAGAAGAACTCGCCGTTCTCCTCGGTGACCTCTTCGGCGGGTACATAGACGCCGCGCGAATCGGTGTAGGCGTAGGCCTGGATCATGCCTTGGTTGAACAGCTTTCGGTACGGCTCCCGGCTGGTGACGTAACCCAGGTCGAACAGGACCTTGTGCCAGAAGCGCGAGTACAGCAGATGCAGGACCGCGTGCTCGACGCCACCGATGTAGAGGTCGAGGCCCCCCGGGTCGTTCTCGCCGTGCAGATCCGGACGGGGACCCATCCAGTACGCTTCGTTCTCCTTGGCGCACAGGGTTTCCGAGTTGGTCGGGTCGATGTAGCGCAACTGGTACCACGAACTGCCCGCCCACTGGGGCATGACGTTGGCGTCCCGGGTGTAGGTCTGCACGCCGTCACCCAGATCGAGTTCCACCGTCATCCACTCGGCCGCCTTGGCCAGCGGAGGCGACGGCTCACTGTCCGCGTCGTCGGGGTCGAAGGACACCGGCGCGTAATCCTCGACCTCCGGAAGCTCCACCGGCAACAACGTTTCGGGTAGCGCATGCGGCTGACCTGCCGCGTCGTAGACGATCGGGAAGGGCTCGCCCCAGTACCGCTGACGCGCGAACAGCCAGTCGCGCAGCTTGTACTGGATCCGGCCGGTACCCACACCGTCGGCCTCGAGACGCTCGACGATCGCCGCCTTCGCGTCTTCGACGTTGCGGCCGTCCAGGAATCCGGAGTTCACCAGGGGACCGTCGCCCACATAGGCCTCTGCGGTGATGTCTGTGTCGGAGCCGATCACCTCGCGGATCGGCAGTCCGAACACCGTCGCGAACTCGTGGTCACGGGCGTCGTGCGCCGGAACCGCCATGATCGCACCGGTACCGTAACCCATCAGGACGTAGTCGGCGACGAACACCGGAACCCGTTCGCCGTTCACAGGATTCACCGCGAAGCTGCCGGTGAAGACGCCCGTCTTCTCCTTGTTCTCCTGGCGCTCGAGATCGGACTTCGCAGCGATCGACGCGCGGTACTCGGCGATCGCGGTCGCAGGATCGGCCGCACCACGGGTCCAGCGGTCGTCGGTGCCCGACGGCCATTCGACTGCGGTCAGCTCGTCGACCAGGGGATGCTCTGGAGCGAGGACCATGTAGGTGGCGCCGAAGAGCGTGTCGGGACGGGTGGTGAACACCTCGATACCACCTACGCCGGGCACGTCGAAGCGCACCTGGGCGCCGCGCGAGCGCCCGATCCAGTTGCGCTGCATGGACTTGACCTTGTCGGGCCAGTCCAGCAGATCGAGATCGTCGAGCAACCGGTCGGAGTACGCGGTGATCCGCATCATCCACTGCCGCAGGTGTTTCCGGAACACGGGGAAGTTGCCGCGATCACTGCGTCCGTCGGCGGTGACCTCCTCGTTGGCCAGCACGGTGCCCAGTCCCGGGCACCAGTTGACAAGCGAATCGCTCAGGTACACCAGACGATGGTCGTCGAGGACCTCGGTGCGCTCGGCGGGGGAGAGGTCGGCCCAGTCGCGCCCCTCGTGCTTTCCGCCCAACGTTCGTGCGCCGGCTGCGAATTCGTCGACCAACTCGGAGATGCGCCGGGCCTTGCCCGGATCGGCGTCGTACCAGGAGTTGTAGATCTGCAGAAAGATCCACTGGGTCCAGCGGTAGAAGTCGACATCGGTGGTGGCCACCCGACGACGCTCGTCGTGGCCGAGGCCCAGGCGCCGGATCTGGCCGAGGTAGCGCTCGATGTTCTGATCGGTGGTGGTGCGTGGATGGGTGCCGGTCTGCACGGCGTACTGCTCGGCGGGCAGTCCGAAGGAGTCGAAGCCCATCGTGTGCAGCACGTTCTTGCCGGTCATCCGCTGGTAGCGGGCGAAGACGTCGCTGGCGATGAAGCCGAGTGGGTGTCCGACGTGCAGGCCCGCACCGGACGGGTAGGGGAACATGTCCTGCACGAAGAGCTTGTCGGCAGCGGTCGCGTCGCCGCCGCCGAACGCCGACAGGTCACCGGCCAGCGGCCCGACGGGATTCGGCGCCTCGTAGGCGTGCTCGTCGGACCAGGTCTGCTGCCAGCGCTGCTCGATCTCGCCGGCGACCGACGCCGTGTAGCGGTGTGCGGTCGTACCGGCGGTGTCGCCGCTCGTCTTCTCGGCTGAAGTCACGCGACCAGGGTAAATCCTGTCGGTCGTAGCTCCCCAACCCGGTCGCTCTCGCTGTGGTCGGCACCGCCTCGACCGATACCGATTCACCCCTGTACGACGCACGGTCGTATGCTGTGGGTCGTGAATGCCGTGTCCGTCGCCGTTGCCGTACTGCTCTTCGTGCTGGCCGGACTCTGGGCGGTGGTAGGAATCCGGGGACTCCGCGGCACCCTCCCGCGCAATCGTTGGATCGGCGTCCGCTCAGCGGAGACCATGCGATCCGACGAGGCGTTCCGCATCGCCAACCGCATCGCCGGACCGGGCACCCTCGGCGCAAGTCTTATCCTGGCGCTGGGCGGCATCGCGACCCTAGCCGTCCCGGGTGGGTGGGCACTGGCCTTCGGGCTCGTCGCGCTGGTGGTCGCGCTCGTGGTGATCGGACTGGTCAGCGGCATCGGCGTACGCGCCGCGGCAGCCGTACCCGCCGACGAGGACGGCTGTTCCTGCTGTTCGGGCGGCGACGCCCACGGTCACGCCGCCGATGAGGACTCCTCCGGCCCGGCTGATTGCGGCACCAGCAGCTGCGGTGCCTGCTCGTTGCGCGGCGTCTGCGCGAGCGACTCCGCCCAGGCCTGAGCCGGCCGGCGTCGCTTCACATCACTGATCTCGGGGCACATCCATGCGTACTCTCAAGAATCTCCTCGATCGTTCACCGATCGACGGTTTCATCCTGGCCATCATCATCGCCGTTGTCGTCGCCGCGTTCCTGCCCGTGCGCGGAGCAGCAGCGGAGGCACTCGACTGGGTGGTCATCTTCGCGATCGCCGCGCTGTTCTTCCTCTACGGCACCCGACTGCACCCGCGCGAGGCACTCGAAGGTCTCCGGCACTGGCGCCTCCACGTCACGATCCTCGCGTTCACGTTCATCGTGTTCCCGATCGTGGGGCTCGCGCTCGAGCCGGTCGTCGAGCCGCTGATCGGCGAGGATCTCTACGCCGGCCTGCTGTTCCTGTGCCTGGTCCCCTCGACGGTCCAGTCCTCCATCGCCTTCACCTCGATGGCCAGGGGCAACATCGCCGGTGCCATCGTCAGCGCGTCCACGTCGAACATCCTCGGTGTCTTCCTGACCCCGCTGCTGGTGGTCGCGCTGATGCAGAACGCCGGCGACATCAGCATCGACGCGACGTCCGTGCTCAAGATCGTCGCGCAGATCCTGGTGCCGTTCCTGCTCGGCCAGCTCGCCCGCAGATGGGTCGGCCCGTTCTTCACCCGGCACGCGAAGATCACCAAACTGGCCGACCGCGGCGCCATCGTGCTCGTGGTCTACGTCGCGTTCAGCGAGGGAGTCGTCCAAGGCATCTGGTCGACGGTCGGCGTGGGTCAGGTGATCGCCGTGACCGTCATCTCGCTACTGCTCGTCCTGGTGATGCTCGCGATCACCGGCTGGCTCCCGAAACGCCTCGGCTTCGACCGCGCCGACACGATCGCCATCCAGTTCTGCGGCACCAAGAAGAGCCTCGCCACCGGCCTGCCGATGGCGACCGTCCTCTTCGCCGGGACCACCGTCGGCCTCATCGTGCTGCCGCTGATGATCTTCCACCAGATCCAGCTCATGATCTGCTCGTGGCTGGCCACGCGGTATGGGCGCGAGGCCGACGACGCCGAAGCGGCCGGCGCGCCGACGCCGGCTCCCTGAGGAGCGAGCTTCACGAAGGGTCTTGGTGAGATGCGTGGCAGACCCTTCGTGACGCGGGGCGGTCGTCGCTTGCGCTCCTCGCACCTCAGTATCTGCGGCCTGGCGGCCGTCGTGGACCACGAAAGAACACTCTTGAGTGTCCGAAATCCATGCTCCCTGAGGTGCGAGCGAAGCGAGCCTCGAAGGGTGTAGCGACGTGTCTCACCAGGCCCTTCGAGGCTCGTCGCTTGCGCTCCTCGCACCTCAGGGAGCAGGGGTTATGCGGTGTTTTCGGATTAGGGACCAGGGGTTATGCGGTGTTTTCGGATTAGGGACCAGAGGGTGTGTGGCTCTTTCGGGCTAGGGAGCAGTGGGGACGGGCCGGCCCACCGGCGTCGACAACGGCAGGTTCACGAAGCTCGGCCGATTCGGGTCGAGTTGGATGTGCTGCGGGCGCAGGCCGGACTCGTTCAGCAGCGGACGCAGGGGCAGACCGCGCGGGAAGTTCATCGCGAACACGTCGATCCGCAAACGATGCCCCGGCTTGATGAGGGCCTCCGTCGGCAACAGACCGATGTCGACGCTGACCGGCCGGCCCGGCACCACGGGCTGCCGCGATGCCAGCGTCAGCTCGTAGAACGGGTCGATCACGTCACCGTTGGGCGCGAACTGCGATGCCGCCCTGTCGTACCCGCGCAGCGACGCCATCACCTGGCCAGAGGTGAGCACCTTCGACGTCCCGTCGGGGGCGACGTCGTTCAGGGTCGTGGTCCAGTACCCGTCCGTCGCGTCGAGCACGGTGTTCAACCGCACGTTGGCGTAACCGGACACGCTGCGCGTCGTGGTCAGCGGGGGAGTGGTGAACGACAATGCGGCGCGCTCGGAGATGCGTGCGTCGTCGGCGCAGAACGGGAAGATCGCGAGCGCACCGGCCAGCTGCTGTGCCGCGTCACGCGAACACATGGTGGCCAGTCCGGGAGCGATCGTCATGCGCGCACGGGACGTGGAGGGCGCCGGGGTCAGACTGCCGTCGCGGACCGCGTGCGCCGCCGTGCCGCTGCGGCGGTCGCCGAGGTACAACCGCTGCCGCTCCATCCCGGCACGGGGGAACTGCTTCGCGGTGATCCATGAGTCGCCGACCTGCTTGAGGTTGACGGGCCCGTAGGAGTCGACACCGTTGTCGATTCCCTTGAGCCACTTGTCGAACCACGCCTTCTGCAGGACGTCCAACCGGGGCGGGGTGTTCCGCCGGCCTTCTTGGCCGCCGCCGATCGTGAGGTGATAGCCGTCGCTCATGATCAGTTGCTTCTTGCCGGGCGGCAACGGGATCTTGTTGTACATCCGGACTTCACTGTTGGTGAACAGATCGAACCACCCGCCGTAGATGAGCGTCGGCGTGGTGATGCGATCCGCATGGTCGAGCCACGCAGTTCTTGGTTCGGAATTGTTGTCCAGCAATGCCTTCAGGTTCGGCGGCACGGACGGGATGTCGGGGGTCAGGAGCGCCGCGAACAGCTGGGGGTAGAAGGTGAACGGGTCGGAGATCCGGTCCGCCAGCCACTTCCAGTCGAAGGTCCCGTTCAGCATCGACGCGACGTTCGGGATCATCTTGGTGGTGTTGACCAACGTCAGCCACAGCGGCAGGAATCCGATGCCGAGAGCACCGCCCGGGGCGACGATGTCGCGGATCAGGTCGCCGCCGGGTTCGACCGGGAAGATCGCCTTGAGCGCTTCCGGGTTCTTGTTGGCGGCCTGGATCTGATTGATCGCCGAATACGACACACCCGACATGCCGACCTTGCCGTTGGACCACCGCTGCTTCGACGCCCAGTCGATCACCTCGATGGTGTCGCGCTGCTCCCGCGACTGGAACACGTCCCAGACACCCTGCGAGAAGCCCGTGCCCCGGACGTCCACCACGACCTGCGTGTATCCGCTGCGGACGAGGTCGAAGTCGACGAGGAAGGTCTTCGCGCCACCGTCGCGGATGGTGTGCGCGATGTCGGTGATGCCGTCGATCGGTGTGCCGGACAGGTTGATCGATCGCGCGAGCTGCAGCAGGTAGGGCTCGAGGACCGGGTTCTGCATCACCGCGGATCCGACTGTGGTGATCAGCTTGGTGTAGGGAGTCATGTTGACGATGACCGGCGTCTTCGTCGACGTCGGACGCTCGCGGATGTCGGCCGGGCGGTACACGTTCGCACGGAGCACCGTGCCGTCGCTCATCCGGATCGGTACGTCCCAGCTGACGTTGACGCCGGCGTACGGTTGCGGGCCGTCGTGGCTCGCCGCCCATCGCGCCGCGTCGGCTCCGCCGGTGGGTCCGACCGGCGCGGCTCCCGCGACAGCGATCGGCGCGACCAGCGCGACCACGGCCAGGACCACCCCGACGAGAACCCGGACACTCTTCGACCCGCTCATGCACACCCCCGCATGTCATGCGCTGGAGAAACCACGGTTGATCCAGCGAGCTTGTGATCAAGCGTCCACAACCTAACACCTCGCGGGTGACATGGATCACCGGGTATCTCAGGGAACGCTCAGCATCACCGATCGGTTGGCCGGCTCAGTTCAGGCTGAGATCGATCGGGTGGGTCGCGAGGAGCGGTCTGGGCCAGGCCTGCCTGCGCAGTACGTCGAACCACACATCCGACGCCGGCGGGGCGAGCAGATCGCGGGGGAGTGCCGAGGCGACCATCCAGCTGAACTGGTCGAGTTCGTCATCGAGCTGCCCGATTCCCCAGCCGCTGTACCCGGCGAAGATTCGGACGCCCTCGAGGACATCGGCGAGAAACTCGGGGTCGGTGTCGAGGTCGACGAGGACGACCCGACCGTCCACCGGACGCAGGGCCGGCACGTCGTCGATGTCGGTGCCGGGTTTCACCACACCCAGGCACAGCGCAGCTTCCTGGTTCACCGGTCCACCGACGTAGAGGGCGCGCGGCGACGCCGCGATGTCGGTCCACTGCGGCAGCAGATTGTGGATGGCGGTCTGGCTCATCCGATTGAGGATGACGCCCAGACTGCCCGACTCGTTGTGCTCGATGACGTAGATGACGGTGCGCGCGAAAGTGGGTTCGACGAGGTCGGTCGACGCGATCAGCGCGGTGCCCGGACGAACCCGCGGCGTGGGGTCGGCGTCCCACGGGACCCCGGGCATGCGGGCACCACCACCGCTACCCGCCGACTGTTCTCCGGGACGGGATTCCGGTGTGGGATCGTCTGCGTCTTCACCTCCGGCCACCCGACCATCATCGCACGTCCGTGGCCGACGAGACCCGGCGTCAGCTCGGTACCCTGGATCAGTGAGCAGCACCCAGACGACCCGTGACCAACGCGGGTGGTCGGTGTTCGTCCACTCCCTCCGTTCCTCGCCGGGCCTGGGCCGGTTGTTGTCGGTCCGACTGTCGAGCCAGATCACCGACGGGATCTTCCAGGCCGCGCTGGTCGGGAGCATTCTGTTCAACCCCGAGCGCCACGCCGATCCGCTCGCCGTGGCCGGTGGTCTGGCGGTGCTCCTGCTGCCGTACTCGCTCATCGGTCCGTTCGCAGGAGCGTTGCTCGACCACTGGGATCGCCGCAACGTCCTGCTGTACGCGAACCTCTTGCGCGGGCTGATCATCGGACTCGTCGCGCTCGCGGTCGCGTCCGGCGCACCCGACGTCGTGGTGCTGATCTCCGCCCTCGCCGCCACGGGTGCGAGCCGATTCGTGGCCGCCGGGTTGTCCGCCGGATTGCCGCACGTCGCGCGGCGCGAGGTCCTCGTGGCCACCAATGCGCTGTTCACGACGCTGGGCGGCGCGATGCTCACCGTCGGTCTCGGCGTCACGCTGGGTCTCCGCGCGATCTTCGGCGACGACAACACCGGCAGTGCACTTACGATGCTCGCCGGGATCGTACTGGCCATCGTGTCCGGCGGTCTGGCGCACGGATTCCGCCCCCTGCAGCTCGGACCCGACGAACCCGACGATCCGGGCCGCTCGGCGCTGCACGCGGTCTCCGTCGGACTGTGGCACGGCGCTCGCGCCGTCGTGCACCACAAGACCGTGGCCGCCGCTCTGTCGGCGATCGGAGCCCACCGGCTGGTCTTCGGAATGAACACCTTGATGATCCTGGTGCTGACGCGCCAGATGGGTCCCGGCGACGGCCTCGACCGGGTCAGCGTCGTCATCGGGTTCACCGGCGCCGGAGCGCTCCTCGCCGCGATCGTCACCCCGATCGCGGTGGCCCGCGTGGGCCGATACGCGACGCTGCTCGTCGCGTTGGGAGTCGGGGCGGTCGCGGAACTGTCCGTGCTGAGCTTCGAGTTCGCGGTCATCTGCGGTTCGGCGTTCGTGCTCGGACTCATCGGCCAGATCGCCAAGCTCTGTGGCGACGTGGCCATGCAGGTCGACGTCGACGACGCGGTGCGCGGGCAGGTCTTCTCGGTCCAGGACGCGGTGTTCAACATCGCCTACGTGGGGGCGGTGACCGTCGCGGCCCTCGCGATACCCGTCGACGGCCGGGCCGCCGGGCTCGTCGTACTCGGGGTGGTGCTGTACCTGCTCGGGATGCTCGCGGTGCGCGTCCTGCATCCGCGCGGACACGGGTCCGACGATCCGAAGAGTGTGCAGCCCACCGTCACCGGCCCGGCCGCGTGAACCGCGGATCCCGCTTGTCGTAGGCCGCGTCAGCGATCCCGTCCCCGTTCACATCCACCAGCACCGCATCGTGGCCGCCGTCCCCGTCGGAGTCGACGTACAGCCGTTCAGCGACGATCCGGCCGCCCCGGTCGGTTCCCAGGATCTCCGCGTCGGGGTCACCGTCGTCGTCGAGGTCGACCCGGGTGACATGCGCCGCCGGGGGTCGCGGATTCCGGTCGGGGACGTCGCGCCGCGGCAGCTCTTCGCCGGCGAGGTCGGTTCGCGCCGCAGGCCGGTCCCAGAGCCCCGCCCCCGAGTCGCGGTAGAAGGCATCCGGCTCGCCGTCGTCGTCGGTGTCGAGCGCGGCCACGTCGGCGACACCGTCCGCGTCGGTGTCCCACATCGCGTCGTCGCGACGTCCGTCGCCGTCGAAGTCGAGCCGGATGGCGTCGAGGGACCCCGAATGCGGGTCCCCGAGCGTGAGATCTGCGGTGCCAGACCAGCGCGTCGTCGGACCGTCGCCGGTCCCGAAGTAGTACTCGATCGCCGGGTCCATGGGGTCTTGGACGCAGCGGGGCCCGGTGCGGTTCCCCCGGGCGAGGCCATCGCGCGCCGTGCGTCGCCGACCGCACCCGCCGGATGACCACGCACCTACCCACCCGGTAGGTTGTGGCCCATGTATGTCAGCGATCTCGGCGAGCAGTGGCACGCGGCCCGGCTCGAACCAGCCCTGGCACATCTCGACTCTGCTTCGGCCGGCCGCTCGTCGTACGCATTGATCGGCGCGATGACCGCGCACCTGTGGCGGGAGACCGAGCGCGGTTCCTACGTCGCCGCCGATGATCGCGCCGACGAAATCGCCCGTGATACAAGGAATCTCGCTGCGCTCATCGGGCACACCGGCGACGAGGTCGTGTTCCGCGAGAGTGCCCGTGCCGCACTGCGCGCTCTTCTCACCAACTGGAGCCTGCCCGTCACCTCGAACGTGTGGGTGGCCAAGAACGAATTCGGGCCCAATCTCGAGGAGTTCGAGCGCCGCGGATACGCGGTCCGGACCATGCCCGACGGTGACGTCTACGGTCACGTCGACACCGACGCGCTCGAGAACATGCTGCAGTTCGAGCAGCCCGACTTCATCCACGTCTGCCACGTCGGCTCGATGTCCGGTGTGGTGCAGCCGGTCACGCGCATCGTCGAACTCGCGCACCGGGCCGGCGTGCCCGTGGTCGTCGACATGGCACAGTCCGTGGGCCATGTCCCCACCGTCACCGGAGCCGACGTCGTCTACGGCACCAGCCGCAAGTGGCTCACCGGCCCGCGCGGCGTCGGGTTCGTCGCGGTGCGTCGAGATTCGTTGCGGCCCGTGCAGATCGACGGTTCCGAGGCCTTCATCGCGGGACGACTCGGACTCGGTGTCGCGGTTCGCGAGCTGCTCGAGATCGGCCAGCAACGCGTCTTCCGCGAACTCGCGAAGATCGGCAAGGCCACACGCGAACGGCTCCACGGCATCGCGAGTTGGGAGGTTCTCGAACCGATCGACGAGCCGTCCGCGATCGTCACCCTCGCGCCGCCGCCCGGGTGGCAGTTCGACGACGTCGCGGCCGCGCGCGACAAGTTGCTCTCACTCGGTGTCCTGGTGACCGCCGCGGACACCTGGCGGGCACCACTGGCGACCGAGCAACCGGTCCTTCGGATCAGCCCGCACCTCGATGTGCGCAGGACCGAACTCGACCGCGTCGCCGACACGTTGCGCACAATGGGTTACTGACCCCCCGGGGTCCGAGGAGCGTCCTCACCCGAGAATCTCACCGACGATCCGCTCGATCTCCGGGCGTGCGGCGTCGGCGTCGCGCTCCACGAGTCCGATCCGGGTGCGCCGGTGCAGGATGTCGTCGGCGTCGAGAGCCCCTTCATGACTGATCGCGAACTCGATCTCGGCGCGCGTCACGTCGATGCCGGGGACGATCGGCTCCAGGGGACGGTCGAGGACGGCGGCGTCGACGACGGTGGGTGCCTCCCCGCCGAACCGCTGTACGAGCGACGCCGGTAGCCCCTGCTCGCGTGGGTTGCGCAGGGCCCCCACCAGCGGAGTCGTGCTCGTGACGCAGTCCCCGGCGGACAGATCGGTGGTCGCCAGCGCGGCGTCGACGGCGTCCTGCGCCATCCTCCGGTACGTGGTGAGCTTGCCGCCGAGGACACTGACGAGGCCGTCGCCGCGGACACCGACGTGATGCTGCCGCGAGACGTCGGCGAGCGCGTCGGCGTCGCGGCCACCTCCGCCGTCCCGGGTGTCGACCAGCGGTCGCAGACCTGCGAACGTGCCCACGATGTCCGACCGATCGAGTGGCCGCCCGAGCGCCGGGTTGATCGCGTCGAGCAGGAAGTCGATCTCCGACTCGTCCGGCGTCGGGACGTCCGGGATGGGTCCGGGCGCAGCGACATCGGTGAGACCGACGTAGACCCGTCCCAGTTGGGCGGGTATCGCGAAGACGAACCGTGACACCGAGGTGCCCAGCGGGCTCATCAGCGCGGCGTCGGGAAATCCCAGCCTCGCCGCGTCGACGACTAGATGCGTTCCGCGACTGGGGTGTACACCGATCGCCCCGTCGACGCCGCCGGACCAGACACCGGTGGCGTTGACCACCATCCGAGCGCCGACGTCGAAACTGTCACCCGTCTGCCGGTCGGTGAGGGTGGCCCCGCGGCCGTCCACCCGTTCGGCCCGCACCCGGGTGCAGATCGCTGCGCCGTAGCCTGCGGCCGTCCGCGCGAGGGCGACGACCAGTCGCGCGTCGTCGATAAGCTGGCCGTCGGTGGCGGAGATCCCGCCGCGTAGCCCGTCGGGCGACACGGCCGGACAGCGGCCGAGAGTCTCCAGCGCCGAGAGCCGAGACGGTGGGGGCAACAAGAGATCGGAGGTGCCGGCGTTGCGTCGGAGCACGTCTCCCGCTCGGAGTCCCAATCGGATGATCGAGCTCTGTCGGCCGCCGCGATCGGGGATGATCTGTCGGAGGGGGGCGATCAGATGTGGAGCAATGGCGGTCATCAGGTGGTGACGCTCGATCGCGCTCTCGCGCGCGATCCGGAGATCGCCCCTGGCCAGGTAGCGAAGGCCACCGTGGACGAGCTTGCTGCTCCACCGCGAGGTGCCCGAAGCCAGATCGTCCTTCTCGACGAGAGCCACCCGCAGACCCCGGGTCGCGGCGTCGAGCGCAACGCCCACGCCGGTGACACCGCCTCCGATGACCAGGAGGTCCAGCGGCTCACCGGTAGCCAGACGGCCGAGCGCGCGGCGACGGGTGTCGGCGGACAGGGTCGCCATCAGAGTCGCACCGCCGCTAAATCGGCGCTCACGCCGTCATCCGTCGACGCCCGTGCCGACCGGCCGCAGGTAGCCGGCCAACATCTCGTGCAGTTCGACGCTCCAGCCCTCGGCGAGGATGTCCGAGACCAGCGCCCCGGACTGCAGGAACGACTGCGCGATCAGCAGCACCATCGCTGCCATGCGCTTGGCGTCGCCCGCACGCACCTGGCGCCGTTCCTGACCCTGCGACAACATGTCCGCGAGAATCGCGAGGATGCCCTGCTGGCTCGTACCGAGACGCTCGAACACGTACGGCGACATGAACTCTCGCTGCTCGCGCCACAGCGACGCGATCAGTTCGTCGTCCCGGAGCGCGCCGACGACCGCCACGACCCGGGCGACGAGCGCGTCGAGATCCGCGGGGTCGGCGGTGCCGCCGATGGTCTCCTCGACCACACCGAGAACCTCGCGGGTCAACAGACCCCGGATGATCTCGGTGATGTCGGGCCAACGGCGGTACACCGTCGGGCGACTGACGCCTGCTTGTCGGGCCACCTCGGAGACAGTCACCTTGCGTCCGCCGCTACGCAGCAGGCAGCTCCGCGCTGCATCCAGAACGAGATCCCCGATCTCCTCGTTACGGATTGCCATGATGTGTAACACTGTAACGGATCACTTGAACGGCGGGGGGCCGACTCATATGACTATCGAACACGCCACACTTGTGGCCAGTCCGTACGCGCGTCACGGGACGGGACTGCGCGTCGCCCACGATGCCGCAGAACTCCTGCGCGCCCGGGACGTGGAGGTGGAGATCATCGTCGGCGAGGACATCGCCGACGCCGCCGATCTCGCGGGCAAGGCAGCTCGGGGAGACACCGACGTCATCGTCGTGGTGGGGGGCGACGGCACGGTGCGTCTGGCGGTCGAGGCCACCATCGGTTCCGGCAAACCACTGGCCGTCATCCCGGCCGGCAGCGGGAACGACTTCGCCCGCAACCTCGGCATCCCACTCGATCCGACCGAGGCCGTCGAGGTCATCCTCGCCGGTCATCGGCAGCCCATCGACCTCGGGCGGGTCAGCTTCCCCGACGGTCAGACCGCACTGTTCAGCACGGTCGCCGCCACCGGTTTCGACGCCGCGGTCACTGCCAGGGCCATCGACATGCGCCGGCCGCGCGGACAGTCCCGCTACACGATCGCGGCGCTGCTCGAACTACTCGCGCTCCGGTCACGGCACTACCAGGTCCGCGTCGACGACCATGCCGTCGAATCCGACCTCATCTTCGCCGCGATCGGCAACACCAAGTCGTACGGCGGCGGTATGAAGATCACACCGCAGGCATCGATCACCGACGGCCAGCTCGATGTGACGCTCGCGCTCACCCCACCGCGGTTGGCGCGCTGGACGATCGCGCGGGTCTTCCCGAAGGTGTTCTCGGGCAAGCATGTCGACAGTCCGAACGTACGGACCATGCGCGGCGCAGAGGTCGAGCTGTACTGCGATCCGCCGGCCCTGGTGTCGGTCGACGGGGACCTCGTCGGGCAGCTGCCGGCCGTCTTCGAGGCGGTACCCCACGCGATCGAGGTCTTCGCACCCGCAAGCTGAGCGCGCGGGGAGGCCGGCGGCTGCGTCACTTCCCGCCGCGGGACGCCCACCATTCCCGCAGTGCGTCCTCGGCCTCGTCGCGGCTCAGCGGCCCGCGGTCGAGTCGCAGTTCTTTGAGGTGACGCCACGCCTGGCCGACGATCGGACCGGGCGGCACGCCCAGCAGCTCCATGATGGCGTTGCCGTCGAGATCGGGACGGACCTTCTCCAGGTTCTCGGCCGCCTGGAGGGCGGCGATCCGCTGCTCGAGATCGTCATAGTTCTGCTGCAGACGCCGCGCGCGCCGCTTGTTGCGGGTGGTGCAGTCGGCTCGCACCAATTTGTTCAACCGGTCGAGCAGGGGACCGGCATCGGTGACGTAACGCCGGACGGCCGAGTCGGTCCACGCGCCGTCGCCGTATCCGTGGAACCTCAGATGCAGGAAGACCAGCTGCGCGACGTCGGCCACCACCGCCTTCGGGTACTTCAGCGCCCGCATCCGTTTACGCACCATCTTCGCGCCAACCACCTCGTGATGGTGGAAGCTGACGCCGCCCCCTGGCTCGTGGCGTCGCGTCGCGGGTTTGCCGATGTCGTGCAACAGGGCGGCCCAGCGCAGCACCAGGTCCGGATCGCCGTCCTCGAGGTCGATGGCCTGCCGGAGCACGGTCAGAGAGTGCTGATAGACGTCCTTGTGCTGGTGGTGTTCGTCGATGGTGAGCTTCATCCCGGGGACCTCGGGCAGGATCCGCTCGGCCAGACCGGTCTCGACCATGGCGTCGATCGCCTCGATCGGGAATTCTCCACAGATCAGTTTGTCCAGCTCGGCCTGGATGCGCTCGACGGTGATGCGGTCGATCTCGCCGTTCATCTCGGTGATAGCCCGCCACACCCGCGGCGCGAGCCGGAATCCCAGCTGGGAGACGAACCGCACCGCGCGCAGCATCCGCAGCGGGTCGTCCCCGAACGACTGCTCGGGGGTCGCCGGGGTGTCGATGAGCCCATCCAGCAATGCGGTCATCCCGTCGAGCGGATCGCGGAAGTCCTGGGCGCCCGAGGACCCGATCTGCACAGCCATCGCGTTGACGGTGAAGTCGCGTCGGACCAGATCGTCCTCGAGCGACGTGCCGAAGGTCACCTCGGGATTGCGGCTGACCTGGTCATACGAGTCCGCACGGAACGTGGTGATCTCGATCAGGTGGTCGCCCTTGCGGACCCCGACAGTGCCGAACTCGATGCCGACCTCCCAGAACGCGTCCGCCCAGCCCCGGAGCAGCTGTGACACCGCTTCCGGCCGCGCATCGGTCGTGAAATCGAGGTCGTTGCCGAGACGACCGAGAACCGCGTCGCGCACCGAGCCGCCCACCAGGTACAACTCGTGACCCGCTGACTCGAACAGTTTCCCCAACGGCGCGAGGACGTCGTCGAGTTCACGCAACGAGATCGCAGCCGCGGCGAGCAGACGGGTACGCCGTTCTGGATCCACCGCAGCCCCCGACGAGGATGTGTCGTTCACGGCTTGTCACCCTACCGTCGTGACCCGCGGCGACGACGCCGCACAGTTCGACGCCGACCACTCATACACGTGCGGCACACTCTCGACACTCCGAATCCACAACCTACGTCCCCTGGGAGGCGTCCGGACAAACTGCAGGTGACCAGCCGCTAGCATCGTGGAGTGTCCACCGATTCCTCGACCAACCCTTCAGACGTCAGTGGCGTCTCGTCGGGTGCACACGGCGAGGGCGGCGGACAGGTCGAGCAGAACCCCTCCGGCCAGGGCCGTCGCGCCCGACGCGGCCGGCGTCGCCGGGGCCGGCGCAAGTCCGAGACCCGGAGTGCCGCGGGCGCACACACCCCGGCGTCGCCCAAGCAGAGTGGTCATCCCCAGCCCAAGAACAACCAGCCCAAGAACAAACAGTCGAACTCCACTCAGGCGGGTTCCAGGCCGGGTCACAAGCCGGGTTCGCCCAATCCGGCCTCCGAACCGGCGCCCTCGACCCACCATCCGACGCCCAATGACCTCGCCCGAGCCCGCGCGGCCGATCCCACGTGCCCGGACCCGGTCGAGGCCGAACCCGTCGACAAACTGCCCGTCGATCCCGACCGCGCGCGTCCGCGCGTCACCCCGCCGAAGCCATCGGACATGGTCGCCGTCAGCGCCAAACTGACCAAGACCGGACTGGCCCAGACCGGACCGGGGCAATCGGGCGGCAAGGCATCGAAGGGACGACGACGCTCGTCGCGATCCGATCGCGGGTCCGAGCGCCCAGCCACTGAGCGCTCCCACACCGACCGCTCGGGCAACGAGAAGCTCCGCACCGTGCGCGAGACCTCCGCGGGCGGTCTCGTCATCTCCGACCTCGACCTTCCCGTCGACCAGTTGTCGGCTGCGCTCATCGGGCGCATCGACCGCCGCGGCCGCACCATGTGGTCGTTGCCCAAGGGCCACATCGAGACCGGTGAAACCGCCGAGCAGACCGCCATCCGTGAGGTCGAGGAGGAGACCGGGATCCAGGGCACGGTGGTGGCCCCGCTCGGCAAGATCGACTACTGGTTCGTCAGCGAAGGACGTCGAATCCACAAGACCGTGCACCATTACCTCCTGCGGTGCACCGGCGGCGAGCTCTCCGACGCCGACTACGAGGTGTCCGAGGTGGCCTGGGTGCCGTTGCACGAGCTCCCGCGTCGGCTCACGTACTCTGACGAGCGACGACTCGCCCGGATGGCCCGCGGCGTGATCGCCGAACTCGCAGCCGACCCCACCCGGCTGGCCCAGTCCGAGGCCGACAGCATTCGCACCGAACCCAACGCCTATGAGAAAGCCGCCGCCGCACGCAACCAGCGCCGCAACGAGCCGCCGCCCCCGGCTCGTCCTCGTCGGCGCCGACGCCGTCCACGACGGCCCGCGGCCGGCGATGGTTGAGCCGCGCCAGTCCTCCGCCGTGCCCCGTTCGTCCCGACCTCTCGCGCCGTCGCGCGTGACGCGGTCCGGCGCGCTCGCGGCACTGGCCGCAACCGTGGTCCTGGCCGTCCTGGGCATGACCGTCCTGTCCGGCGCGACGGGGCCGGCCTCGGCAGCTCCGGAGACGAGCACCAGCGGTTCCGACGCCGGGTCCGACACCTCGGACCAGCAGTCACCGAGCAGGTTCGCCCGCATCGTGATCGACTCGATGACGCCGAACATCATCACCACCACGAGCCGGCCGGTGGTGACCGTCAGCGGACGCGTCGACAACGTCGGCGACCGGTCGATCACCGATCTCACCATCCGGCTCGAGCGCGGAGACCCGGTGGCGTCCGCCTCGGGTCTGCGCACCGACCTCGCCGACGACGACCCCGCCGTCGCGGTGGCGGGTCCGTTCGAGGCCCTCACCGACTCGCTCGCCCCCGGCGAAAGCGTCGGATTCCGGATGTCGATGGCGTTGTCGGCCAACAACGGCCCCGACGGGCAGGGCCTCGCCATCTCTCGGACCGGCGTCTACCCGATGCAGGTCAACGTCAACGGCACCCCCGAGTACGGCAACACCGCGCAGGTCGCGGGATCACGAATGCTGTTGCCGGTGCTGTCGCTGCCGCCCGACGACACCCGTGCCGCCGGCTACGTCGACCCGACCACGGAGTACTCCGACGCCGATCCGGTCGCCGGGCTGGGGCCGGACGGATCGGTGTCGGCGAACCTGTCGAGCCCGGCACGCATGACCATGGTGTGGCCGTTGGCCGCCCCGCCGCAGCTCGCACCGGGCGTGCTCGGTGGCAGCACCGAACCGGTCCGGCTGATCAACGAGAACATGGCCCGTTCCCTCGCCGACGGTGGGCGCCTCGCCGAGCTGCTCGCCTCGCTGCAGAAGGTGGTCGGCGAGCCCCCACCCGCGCAGTCGGATTCGGCGGCGTCGGACACATCCCCGTCCGAGACCGCGGAGAGTCCGGAACCCGGCGCCCTGCCGGGTTCGGAGAAGCTCGCCGACAGCATGTGCCTGGCCATCGATCCCGACCTCATCATCACCGTGCGTGCGATGTCGCTGGGGTACGAGGTGTCCGACAATCCCGCCGATCCGAGGTCGTCGACCCGCCCCGGCAGCGGCGCCGAAGCAGCCGGGCGCTGGCTCGACACCCTGCGGTGGACCGCGCAGCGGATGTGCGTCGTGGCGCTGCCGTTCGCACAGGCTGATCTGACCTCGCTGACGCGGATCGGCAACGCCGGCCTCACCGACGCGGCGTTGCGCTCACCGGCCGACATCATCGACACCGTGCTCGGCGTCCGGAGCGTGCGCGGTCTCTCGATACCGGCGCTCGGGGCCATCGACGCCGACGGCGCCGCGGCGCTCACCGCGGCTCAGGTCGCCGCAACCGCGGTGGCGTCGAACTCCGTGGCACCGACCGGTCGCCGCGACGCCGCCGGCCGCTATCGGATCGGTGACCTCGCGGCGCAGACCTACGACGCACCTGTCACGGCCTCGCTCGCCGCCATCGGTACGGCGCCGTCCACCCCCGCACTGACGCCACCCGATCAGCGCGTCGACCTGTCCGGCGAGTCCGAGGGGAGTCGGCGGCAGAGCGCGATCGGCGCCCTGGCCTATCCGGCGATCGCCGCTCCCGAACCGGACCCGACCGCATCCGGCTCCCGGCCGTCCCCGCGCGACCCGGTCGTCGGCAGATCGGCGTTCCTCCTGCCGCCGACGTACTGGTCACCGACGTCCGCGGACGCCGAAGTGCTGTTCACCACCGCACGGCTGCTGCTCGAGTCCGGTGCCGCGACCCCGACCCCGCTGTCGACGCTTGCCGCCGAACTCGGGTCCGCGCCGGAGCAGGCGCGGTTGATCGACCCGCCCGGGGTGGGTCCGGTCGGCCGCGTCGGTTCGGTGCTGACGACCGACGCGACCGCATCCATCCGGCGCAATGTCGAGGACAGTTGGCAGTTCGAGGGCGCCCTGGTGCGCTCGGCCGACGTCGCCGCGACCCCCGAGCGCTACATGTCCCCGCTGCGCGAGGATCAGCTGCGGGCCATCCGCTCACCGGATGCACAGGGGTCGGCCGTCTACACCCACCTGCGGCGGACGCAGACCGAACGCATCGAAGCGGTGTCGTCGACCCTGCACCGGATGACCCGGTCGGTCACGATCCTCGACCCCGGCGGCCGGTACACGCTTGCCTCCGAGCGAAGTCCGCTGCTGCTGGTCGTGAAGAACGACCTCGCCCTGCCGGTGCGTGCCCGCATCACCACGTCCGAACCGGCGGACATCGAGATCGGCGACCTCGGGGTGATCGAGATCCCGGCTCGCGGCACCCGACAGATCCAGCTGCCCACCCGGGGCGAGACGTCCGAGGCGATCAGCGTCGAGATCCGGCTGTCGACGGTCACCGGCGTGCCACTCGGCGACTCGATCAGTCTGTCCGTGCACACCAACGCCTATGGCAAACCGCTCTTCTACATCACGATCATCGCCGCGGCAGCGCTCATCCTGCTCACCGCCCGCCGGCTGTGGCATCGTTTCCGCGGCCAGCCCGACCCCGCCGATGCCGACCGTCCCGAACCCGACGAACTCGAGCGGATGCTCGCCGGAAGCGGGTACCAGGAACGACGTCGTACCCTGCAGAGCGAGGGTCGGATCCATGGCGAGGAACCGGGCGATGACCCGACATGACCGACATCAGACGACCCGAGGACGGCGGCAGAAGCGACGTGACCTGGAACGATGAGCCGCGTGCACCGCGGTCGGGGAGACCCGGCCCGGTGCCGCCCCAGCGTCCCGAGCGCGCCGCACCCCAGCGGATTCCGCCGACCAGGGTCCCCGGTGACCGGGTCCCACCCGCGCGGAACCAGCCCGGATCCCCCGGCCCGCGATCAGCCGACCCGCGTCCCGGCCGGCCCACACCCTCCGCCGGCCGCCCACCGGCACCCCGCCCCACCGCACCTTCGGCGCCCCCGCCGACGCCCCGCCCACCCACATCAACGACGCCGCCCCGGCCCGGGGCATCACCCGCTCAGGGCAACACGCGTGTCATGACCGTGCCCGCCCCCGGACGGCCATCGGGAGGTGCGGCGGGCTCCGCCGCGGTGTCCGACGAGAAGGCGTCGTCGACGGGCCTGGCGCGGGACTCGGACTCGAGCATCCTGCGCACCAGCGGGTCCATCGCGATCGCCACCCTGTTCAGTCGCATCACCGGCTTCCTGCGCACCGTGCTCATCCTGGCGATGCTCGGACCCGCCATCGCGTCGGCGTTCCAGGCGGCCGACGTCCTGCCGAACATGATCGCCGAGGTCGTCCTCGGTGCCGTCCTGACCGCGATCGTGATCCCGCTGCTGGCCCGCGCCGAAGCCGAGGACAAAGACGGCGGGGAGGGGTTCATCAATCGGATCTTCACCATCACCGTCGTCGTCCTCGGTACGGCGACGGTACTGGCGGTGATCGCGGCGCCGCTGCTCACCTACCTCAATCTGGGCGACGGGCAGGTCGATCGCGAGCTGTCCACCGCGCTCGCCTACCTGCTGCTGCCGGAGATCCTGTTCTACGGCCTGTCGGCACTGTTCATCGCGATCCTCAATCTGCGCGGACATTTCAAGCCCGGTGCCTGGGCACCCGTCCTGAACAACGTCGTGCAGATCACCACGCTCGTGCTCTACGCCGTGATGCCGGGCGAGATCACGGTCAACCCCGTACGGATGTCCGACCCCCAACTCCTGGTCCTGGGCATCGGCTGCACGACCGGTGTCGTCCTGCAGGCGTTGATCCTGGTGCCGTTCCTACGGAAGTCGGGGATTCGACTCCGCCTGCAATGGGGCATCGATGCACGGTTGCGCCAGTTCGGGAACATGGCGGTCGCCATCGTCGCCTACGTCGCATTGCTGCAGGTGGGTCTGATCGTGACGTACCGGATCGCGTCGTCCGCCGACGCATCGGGCGTCAGCATCTACTTCACGCACTGGCAGTTGTTGCAGCTCCCGTACGGCGTCCTGGGCGTGACCATCCTGACCGCGATCATGCCGCGACTGTCCCGCAACGCGGCCGCGGACGACACCAAGGCCGTTGTCGACGACCTCTCGCTGGCGACCCGGCTCACGATGGTCGCGCTCGTCCCGGTCGTCTCCTTCATGACGTTCTTCGGACCGGCCATCGCGATCGCGGTGTTCAACTTCGGCAAGTTCGACGCCGCATCCGCGTCGCAGCTGGGCTCGGTGTTGTCCTGGGGCGCGTTCACGCTCATCCCGTACTCGATGACCCTCGTCCAGCTGCGGGTGTTCTATGCCCGTGAGGACGCGTGGACCCCGACGTTCATCGCGCTGGGCATCACCGTGGTCAAGGTCGCGTCGTCGTACCTGGGGCCGGTGCTCTTCGACGATCCGGAACTCATCGTGCGATGGCTCGCGCTGTCCAACGGGCTCGGATATCTGGTCGGTGCGGTCGTCGGACATTTCCTGCTCCGCGGCCGACTCCGCGGGGCCCGGCTGTCGAACGTCGCCCGCACCACGCTGGTCACCTTCGCGGTCTCGATCGGCGTCTCGGCGACGGTGTGGGCCGTCGCGAAGCTGACCGGGCTGGACGACATGATCGGGTGGCTGGGCAAGGTCGGGTCCGTCCTGTATCTCGGGCTGACCGCCGCCGTGGTGCTCGCGGTGACCTATGCCGGTCTCGCCGCGGCCCGCGTGCCGGACGTCGTGGCGATCGGTCTGGCGGTACGACGCCTCCTCGGCCGGTTCATCCCGTCGCTCGCCCCGCCCGCGCAGCCCGAACGTGAACAGTCACCGGCGATCACAGTTCAGTTTCCGCGGGTCACCGGGGACGAATCGCTCCCGTACTCTGGTCAGGTACAGGTGCTGCGCCGCTTCGACAGAGGTACCGCGACGTGGCAGTCGTACTCCGTACACTCCGGTGGCGCGATCGGCGCGACCCGGGATGTGCGCCCCATCCCCGAACGCGCGCCGGTACCGCGCGACATCAGATATCGCAGGAGAGGAGTCCGTCGCGTGAGTGACAGTGAGGTCGACACCACTGCTCCCAACGGGCCGCCCGCCGAGCCCGGCGCAGGCGACACACCCACTCCATCGATCCCCACTCCGTCCACCCCGAGCCCTTCCGGTACCGATGCCGCGACGGCCGGCACCACCGACGGTCCGGACAGCTCCCGCCGACGCGGGCCGCGGCTCATCCCCGGCGCAGCGGTCGCGGGCGGCCGGTACCGGTTGCTCGAGCAACACGGCGGGACGCGCGGACTCCAGTTCTGGCGGGCGCAGGACATCAATCTCGACCGCGAGGTCGCGTTGACCTTCGTCGACGCCGACCAGCTGGCGCCACCGCCCGAACGCGGCCAGGCCGCGAAGATGTCCGACCAGGGACCACAGGCGGTGCTGTCGCGCACGCTGCGCCTGGGCCAGATCAGCTCCGACGGCGTGACACGCGTCCTCGACGTCGTGCGCGGCTCGTCGGGCGGCATCGTCGTCGCCGAGTGGGTGCCCGGGTCGTCGCTGGCCGATGTGGCGAGGTCCGAGCCGTCACCGATCGGGGCGGCTCGCGCGGTGCGTTCGCTTGCCGCGGCCGCCGAGATCGCCCACCGCTCCGGCGGTGCGCTGTCCATCGATCATCCCGACCGCATCCGCATCAGTCACGACGGCAATGCCGTGCTCGCGTTCCCGGGAACCCTCGCCGGCGACGACAAGGCGTCCGACGTTCGGGGCCTGGGCGCCGTCCTCTACGCACTCCTGCTCAACCGCTGGGCGCTCGACCCCACAGACGGCTCCCGGCTGATCACCACTGCCGACGGCACCCAACCCGTCGGCGGCATCCCGGTCGCCGCGCCCGGCGAGGACGGGCAACCGGTGGAGCCGCGGATCACCAAACCCGACATCCCGTTCGAGATCTCGGCGGTCGCCGCGCGGGCACTGGACGGGTCCCGCGGGATCCGAACGGCCGCCACCGTGCAGCACGTTCTCGATCAGGCCACCGTCGTCGATCTGAACACCGACATGTTGCCGGCGATCACCGACGCCGACGCCCCGCCGCCGGTGACGGTCGCACCTCGACTGGGTGCCGGCGGCAGTGAGAAGCCACCCCGCCGCAACCTCGCGTTGCTCATCGGCGCCGGACTCCTCGCGCTGTTCATCGTGATCGCGCTCATCGTGGGTGCCACCAACGTCTTCGGCGGCAGCAGCGGATCGAGCGACATCGACTCGATCCTCACCACCACCGAGCCGGCGCCCACGCCCGGCGCCGACCCGCCGCCTGCACCGGTGGCTCCGGCCGCGCCGCAACCCATTGCACTGCAATCGGTCTCGGTCGTCGACTTCTCCGCACAGACGCCGGACAACTCGGCAAATGTACGCAACGTGATCACCGGGGCCGCCCCGCCGTGGCAGACCGACAACTACCGCGGGCGGCCGGACTTCGGCGGGCTCAAGCCGGGACTGGGTCTCATGTTCGACCTGGGCCAACAGCGAGCCGTCCGGTCGGTGACCATCGAGAGTCCCACCCCCGGCATCGCCGTCGAGATCCGTACCGCACCCTCGGCGCGTCCGGCCTTCGCGCGGACCACGACGGTGGCATCGGGCCAGGTCGACCAGGCCTCGACCACCATCCCGATCGCGCAACCGCCGACCACCCGTTACGTGATGGTCTGGCTGACGAGCCTGCCGAGTTCGGGAAGCGGCTACCAGGCGGAGATCTCTCGCGTCACGATGGCCGGCTGACACACCGATCGCCCTGCGGCGGAGCCGGATTCAGCCGTAGCAAGCGATCACGTCAGCTCATCGCCGGGTACTCAGACGCTCGCTGAGCAGCGCCACCGCTTGCCGCTGACGTTCGTTGAGGCGCCCCTCGACGAGCTCGCCGAGAAGACGGCCGGACGACCCCAGCTCGATCGGGGGGTCGGGATCCGGGACGTCGTCGAAGGCCTGTGCCACGATGGCCGAGAACCGGTCGACCAGATCGGCGATGCCCTCGCTGGTGTCACCGGCGTCCCCTGTTCCGAGCCTGCCGAACTCCTCGATGAGAGCGACGACCGAACTGATGATCGCAGGGTCGCTGAGCCGCTCGTAGAAGGTCGCGAGTTCGGCCATCCCGTCGGCGCCGACGAGGTGAGTCAGCAGAACCGACCCGTCGCGGTCCGCCCGTGCGACGTCAGCAGGCACACCGGCATCGGCGTATGCGGCGAAGTATCGGGCAAGCTCGGGCGGGATGTCGGGGGAGGAGCGATGAGTCCGCAGATGGGCGATCGCAGCTCGCTGTTCCCGAAGTCCCGCGATCTGGTCCGCGAGTTCCCGATCCAGGTCGTCGAGAATGGAGTCGGCGACACCGGAGTGGGTGTCCCCGGATCCATCAGGACCGTCGAGAAGACCGGTCATCCGTTCCAATGGGACACCCAGCGACGACAGGCGTTTGATGCGCAGTACCCGGACCAGGTCCTCGACGTCATAGGTCCGGTAGCCATTCGCGCGCCGTGCGGGTTCGGGCAGGATGCCCACCTGGTGGTAGTGCCTCAGCGCGCGAACGCTGACGCCGGCGAGGCCCGCGAGTTCACCGCTCTGCATCGACTGTCACCGCCTCATGCACGATCGGATGCTGTCCATTGGCCTCCACGTTACGGAGTACCGGTCGTGTGAACAGAGCGACCGCGACTAGCCAGACGAGCGGGACCACCAATGCTGCGGCCTGGACGCTCCGGTACTCGGTGACCAACGCGGCGATGACGATGCCGACGGTGGGCGCGGCGGTCATAATCGCGTTCTGCGTCCCCATGATCCGGCCCCGCATGGCTTCGGGGATCCGCTCGATCATCAGCACGCCGATGAGGCTGCCGAACACACCGTTCGCGAGCCCGACCAGAAGGGCGCCGCCGAAGACCGCGGCAATCGAGGCGAGCCCGGCGATCACCGCGAAACCAGCTGTCGTACCCACGAGTCCGACCAACAGCCAGATCGCCCTCCGCCCACGGGCACCGGCCGCCGCGAAGACACCACCGCCGAGCAGCGACCCGGCAGCCAGAGCCGTGAGGACGAAACCGAGCATCCCCGGCTCATCGACCATCGTGAAGTAGACCGGCAGCACCAGGCCCTGGTAGCCGGTCAGCACGACAACCGCGGCCACACCGAGCAAGGTCGTCGCCACCAGAAAGCGACTCCGCGCGAGGACCCGCCACCCGTCGCGGAGTTCGGCCCAGGCGCCACCTGTCGGGATCCCGGACGCGGCCATGTCGCCGACGCGACGGGGGATGAGAAGGGTGCACATCGCCGCCGCCGCGGATGTGCCGGCGGTGACCCAGAGCAGCGTCGAGCCGCCGAACACGGCCATGAGCGTCCCGGCCAGCGCCGGACCCAGGAGCAGGGCCACTGCCCCGAAACTCTCTCGGAGGCCCACGAGCCGTTCGGCGGAGAGCGCCCCGGAACGCACGATCGCAGGCAGCAGTGCGTCGCGAGCGGTCATTCCGGGAACGTCCCCCAGCGAACCGAGAATCCCGAAGAGAATGAACCAGCCGAGCTCCAGCCCCGAGACCATGTCGACGACCGGAAGCGCGCCGACGCATGCGGCGGATACGAGATCGGTCAGCACCGATGAGGTGCGCTTGTTGATCCGGTCGATGACGACACCCATGAACATGCCCGCGACGATCGCGGGAACCGCCGTCGACGCGGCGACGATCCCGGCGCCCAGCGCACTTCCGGTGACGTCGAGGACGATCAGCGGGAACGCTACTGCAGCAATAGAATTACCGAGAATCGAGAGTAGGTGGGAGACGAGGTAGGCGGCCGGTGTGCGCATGACCCCAGTCGAAACCATGACGTAGGGGCGGGGTCAACCCCGGGCGCCGGGAGTGACTGTCGAAACGTCGTTCCTGTCAGTGTCCCGTCGAAGGGGACCGGCGGGCAGCATTCTCTGCGGACGCCGGAACCGACGTCGCGGGGACGACCGTGGTGGGCGTCCATCCCGGTGGTCCGAAGACGTAGCCGAGCCGCGCACGCCACGACGACGCGGCGCGGACGTCACGCGCGATCGCAGCGTACTCGTGCGTCTGCAGCCTCAGGATGTTGTAGGTGTCCACTGGTTTGGTCAGTCCGTAGCGGGGTCGCCGGACCTCCGGGGCGAACGTGCCGAACATCCGGTCCCACACGATGAAGACGCCGCCGTAGTTACGGTCGAGGTACTCGGGGTCCCGCCCGTGGTGAACGCGATGGTGTGACGGGGTGTTGAACACGAATTCCACGGGCGCCCACAGAGTTCCGATCCGCTCGGTGTGAATCCAGAACTGGTAGATCAGGTTCAGTGAGTACGCGACGAAGACCAGTGCCGGCGGGACGCCGAGCAGCGGCAGCGGGATCCACATCAGCACCGCGGCGCTGATGTTCCACTTCTGGCGGAGGGCCGTCGCGAAGTTGAAGTACTCGCTGGAGTGATGCGCCTGGTGCGTTGCCCACACCAACCGGACCCGATGCGAGACCCGATGACTCCAATAGAAGAGGAAGTCGACTCCCACGAAGGCGATCACCCACGTGTACCACTCGCCCACGGGGAGTTGCCATGGCGCGACGTAGGCGAACAGTGCGCTGTACAGCAGTAGTCCGAGAAACTTCCAGAGAGCACTGGTCACGATCGACACCAGGCCCATCGACACGCTCGAGCGCGCGTCCCGCGAGTCGTAGGCGCCCGGCGGCGCCTGTGCAGGATATTCGTCACCGGACCGCGATTCGGTTGCCCCACTCGCATTCTGCGCGTGTTCCTCGTGTTCCAGTTTGGCCGCGGCAAACCATTCGATGGCCAGCAGGGTCACGAAGAACGGAATCGCGAGCACGGTCGGCTCGCGCATCGCCTCCGGCAAGAACTCCAGCATTGGTTACCCCCTCACGGCACCATCTGACACGAAGCCATGTCAGTTCGTTCTGACAAGGTAGCGTGTCAGAAGTAATGCTGTAAAGCCCTCGAAGGGAGATCGCGTGGCGTCCGTGCCGGACCCGACCGCATCGACGTCGGAGAATCCACCCGGGCGACGCTACGGCGGGGCCGACCCGGCGCAGCGGCGGGAGCGCCGTCGCAGCGCACTGATCGCCTCCGGACTCGACGTCTTCGGCACCGATGGGTACGCGAAGGTCTCGGTGAAGAGCATCTGCGACCACGCAGGCCTGACGCAGCGCTACTTCTACGAGTCGTTCGCCGACCGCGCCGCGCTGCTCGTCGCCGTGTATGACGACTGTGTGGCCTTCGTCCGAGCTGCGACCGTCCGGGCCGCCGCCGACATCGCCGACGCCGAACTGGTGGAGTCGACGGAAGGTGTTCCCGCCGAGCGTGTCCCGGATGTCACTCGTGCCGCCCTGGGTGCCTTCATGTCCTGCCTCGCCGACGATCCCCGGCGTGCTCGGGTGATGCTCGTCGAAGTGGTCGGCGTATCCCCGGAGATCGAGCGGGTCCGCATGCGCGCCATCCACGACTGGGCCGCGCTCATCCTGTCTCTGGCTCGCGGCTCGCGGCCGCCGTCGGACCGCGAGCGCCTCGCGTCGGTCGGTCTCGTGGGAGCAGTCACCCAACTGCTCGTCGACTGGTACGTCGCGGGTGCGGAGGAAGCGGACACCGAACGCTACGCACTCGACGAGATCCTCGACGTGTGTGTGGAACTGTTCGTCGCCGCCTACGGCCGGCTCTTGACCTGACCCTTCCCCTGCTCCCTAATCCGAAAGAACCGCATAACCCCTGGTCCCTAATCCGAAGAGTTAGGTGAGGTGGCTGCTCAGGCCGCTCCGTGGGGTGTGATGGTGACGTTGTATCCGAGTTGGTGGAGCTCGTTGAGGG
>NZ_JBHYNC010000021.1:0-79830 GCF_042743165.1 Gordonia sp. NPDC058843 | reverse complement strand
GCGCAAGCGACGAGCCTCGAAGGGCCTGGTGAGACACGTTGCGAGACCCTTCGAGGCTCGCTTCGCTCGCACCTCAGGGAGCAGAGGGGGGGTCTTTCGTGATCCACAACGGCCGCCAGGCCGCAGATACTGAGGTGCGAGGAGCGCAAGCGACGAGCCACGAAGGGCCTGGTGAGACACGTTGCGCAACCCTTCGTGACGCTCGCAAGCTCGCTCCTCAGGGAGCAATGGGTAGCAACGCTCGCAAGCTCGCTCCTCAGGGAGGAGTGGGTCCTGACCCTCGCAAGCTCGCTCCTCAGGGAGCAGTGGGTCCTGACCCTCGCAAGCTCGCGCCTCAGGGATCAGGGTTCTCCCGCCCCTAGACTGACGGCAATGGACCCTTCATCTGAGCCGCTCACACCGGCACACTCCGAGGTGCACCCGACCCTGCGCGAGCCGGTCAACCGAGTCGATCCGCGCGCCAAGACCCTGTGGCGCATCGGTCCGCTCGTCCTCGGTGTCGCGGCCTTCGTCGCCGCCGTCGTCGTGGCCGTCGTCGTCAGTGAGGCACGATGGACCGCCGCGCCGGGCGCGGTCGCCATCGCCGTCCTGACCGCCGCCTACATCGCGGTCGTCCCGCAGTGGCGCTATCGCTTTCATCGGTGGGAGGTCAGCGAGGACGCGGTGTACTCGCAATCGGGCTGGTTCGTCCGGCACCGCGTGATCATCCCCATCGCCCGAATCCAGGTGGTCGACACCGAGGCCGGTCCGATCGAGCAGTTCCTCGGACTCGCGACCCTCACCGTGACCACGGCGTCGTCGGCCGGGACCATTCACATCGCCGGCCTCGATACCGAGGTCGCGCGGACGACCGCCGCCGACCTGACCATCCGTACGCAGGCTTTCACCGATGACGCGACCTGAGCCGTTCGCGGTCGACGGGCCCGAGGACTGGCACCGGTTGTCGCCGTGGATGATGGCGGTCAAACCCGTCGAGTTGCTGCCCTCACTGGTGCCGGTCGTGATCGCGCTGGTCTTCGCCGGCTCGGGCGCACCGCTGTTCACGCTCATCGCCACCGCGGTGATCGTGCCCTTCGTGACGGTGGTGCCTTGGTTGACCACGCGTTACCAGGTGACCGATGAGCACGTCCGGGTCCGCAGCGGGCTCGTCACCCGCAAGGTCGCGACCGCGCGCCGCGACCGGATCCGCAGCGTCGACCTCACGGCCTCCCCCGTCCACCGCGTGCTGAAGCTGCAGAAGGTCAAGATCGGCACCGGCGGCGACGACGAATCGTCGGCCGTCGTCCTCACCGCGCTCACCGTGGACGAGGCGCGGGCACTGCACGACAACCTGATGGCGACACGCACCCATCGCGCCGCGTCGTCACCGGCCGAGGGTGCCGACCCCGACGACCCGGCCGTGCCGGCGGCCGAAGCCCAGGTCCTGGCCCGATTCCAGACCTCCTGGCTGCGCTACTCCCCCTTCTCCGTCGCCGGACTCGCGCTGGCCGCGGGCGCGGCCGGCCTCGCCGCACAGGTCGCCAACGACGCCGGGGTCTTCTCCGAGGGGATCGGGTTCGCACGTGATGCCGTCGATGCGGTGCGCGAGACCGCGATCGGGTTCGTCGTACTGGCGGCGTGCCTGCTCGTGATCGTCGTCGGCGGAGTGCTGTCGGTCCTGGGATACGTGCTGAACTACTGGAACTTCCGGCTTCTCCGACACCCCGACGGGACGCTGCGCACCGAACGCGGACTGCTGACCACCAATGCGATCAGCTTCGACGAGCGTCGGATCCGGGGCAGCCACCTCACCGAGCCGGTGCTCATGCGACCACTCAAAGGTGCTCGGCTACAGGCGATCGCAACCGGCAGCACCAAACATCCACTGCTGCTCCCGCCTGCGCCGATCGACGAGGCCATGCGCGTTGCCGGTCTCGTCACCCACGAACGGGCCGAGCTGACCACTCCGTTGGTCGGACACGGCACCACCGCACGGCTGCGTCGCCTCAACCGCGGATTCCTCGGCGGCGGCGCCGCACTCGCCGTCATCGGTGTCGCGGTGGTCACCCGCGTCGTCCCGGTCCCCTGGCTCGTGGTGGGTGTCGCCGCAGTCCTCGCCTCGACCGCCCTCGGCGCAGTCCGCGCACGCCATCTGGGCCACCGGTTGACAGCTCGCTCGGTGGTCATCGCACCGCCGAGCGTCGCCCGGCAACGCGTCGTCGTCGACCGCGACGGTGTGATCGGGTGGGCGAGCCGCACGTCACTGTTCCAGCGCCGGTCCGGCGTGACCACACTCATCCTCGCCACCGCCGCGGGCGCCGAGCACTACGCGCTCGTCGACGTCGACGAGGAGACCGCGGCGACGGTCGCCTACGACGTGTCGCCCGACTGGATTCGCCCGTTCCTGACGTCCTGACAGCGGTCAGTCAGGACAGCGGCGGTCAGGACAGCGGCAGGTCAGGAGAGCGGCAGACCGACTGCGGCAGCAAGCAACCCGCACACCGCGCAGACGCCGAGGGTCCGGAGCACGGACTGTTTGAGCGGATAGATCAGCACGAAGGCGATCACGGTGATCACCACGGCCAGCGGTCGCAGGGTGTCGAGATGCGGAACCGCCAGATGCAGCGGTCCGGCGGTGACGATCGTGGTGTCGCGGAAGAGCGTGTGCAGCGCGAAGTACAGCGCGAGATTCGCGATCACGCCGACGACCGCCGCGGTGACACCGTTCAGCGCGGACGTGAGATGCCGGTTGTTGCGCAGCTTTTCGATGAACGGCGCGCCGAGGAAGATGAACACGAAGCTCGGTACGAACGTCACCCAGGTGGTCAGTAGCGCGCCGATCGTCGCCGCGACCCAGGGATCGAGCCCGCCGGGGTCGCGGTAGGCACCGAGGAACGCGACGAACTGGACGACCATGATGAGCGGGCCAGGCGTCGTCTCGGCGAGGCCGAGCCCGCGCACCATCTCCCCGGGCGTCACCCAGCCGTAGACGTCGACCGCCTGCTGGGCGATGTAGGCCAGGACGGCGTAGGCACCGCCGAAGGTGATGAGAGCGGTCCAGGTGAAGAAGGTGCCCTGCTGGGTGAACACACTGCCCGTCCCCGTGGTCGCGACGACGATGCCCATCGGGATGACCCAGGCGAGCGCGCCGCTGACGAGCACCACCCCGGCGCGTCGCCAGCTCGGGGATGCGGTGTGGATCGCGTCGTCGGCGATGACCGGGGCAGGCCCGTCGTCGGACACATCTGCACCGGCGGTGACCCGGTGACGGCCGGTCAACCAGCCGACGATGCCGGCCACGACGATCACGATCGGGAACGGGATGGCGAAAACAGCCAGGGCGATGAACGCGGCGATCGCGATGGCGATCTGCACCGGCCCGGTGAGTGCCCGCTTGCTGACTCGGGTGACCGCCTGGGCGACAATCGCCAGCACCGCCGGGCCGATTCCGGCGAACAGCGCGGCAACGATGGTCGTCGCGCCGAAGGCGACGTAGATCGCCGACAGTCCCAGGATCGCGATCGCACCCGGCAGGACGAACAGGATGCCGGCGATCAATCCCCCGGCGGTGCCGTTGAGCAACCAGCCCACGTAGATGGCGAGTTGCTGCGCCTCGGGCCCCGGCAGCAGCATGCAGTAGTTCAGAGCGTGGAGGAAGCGGCGCTGTCCGATCCAGCGCCGGTCGTCGACCAGCGCGCGCTGCATCACCGCGATCTGGCCGGCGGGGCCACCGAAGGTCTGCAACGAGATCAGGAACCAGGCCCGCGTCGCGTCGCGCAGGGACACGCCTGCCGACGGATCGACGACGGCATCCGCCTGCGCGACCGTGTCCGGCGGAGTCTCGGGACGCCTGTTCGCTCCCGCCCCTCCGGGCCGGCCGGCTTTGTCCGACATCACCACACCCCACCTCTCTCGCGTGCCGCTTACCTTCGGCGAAGCGATTTCACCCCGACTCCAGGAGATGCAACCATGGTTACAATCGAGTTGTCCAGAGTTGAACTCGTGGTGAGTGGCGGGTTACGACAACGGGTGCCGATGCGTGATCTGATGGCGTGCGGAGGAGGTGCTACGTGTCCGAGGAGTGGGTGATGCTCGTGTACCGGGTGCCACGGGAACCGTCGACGCCACGGATCGCGATCTGGCGCAAGCTTCGCAAGTACGGCGCGTACCAGTTGACCGACGGGGTGGTACTCCTTCCCGACAGCCCCCGGACTCGCGAACAACTCGAGTGGGTGGCCGAGGACGCGGTCAATGCCGGCGGGTCCGGCGAGGTCTGGGCGGCCGCGCCCACCAATCCGGCCGAGTTCGAACGAATCCGGTCCGAACTACAGGCGGCGCGCGGCACCGAGTACGCCGAGATCGCGACCGAGGCACAGCAGGCGCAGCAGCACGCCGACCCTGCCAAACAGCTCGGCGTGTTGCGTCGCAGGTTCCGCGAGATCACCCGGCGGGACCATTTTCCGACCGAATCCCGCGAGACCGCCCGGCAAGCGCTGCGCACGCTGGCAGACCGGGTCGTCGAGACCGAGCCGGCGAGGCCGTCGTGAGGTGGGCGACGCGGGCCGGTGTACACATCGACCGCGCGGCCTGCGCATGGCTCATCCGCCGCTACATCGATCCCGACGCGGAGTTCGTCTTCGTCACCGAACCTGCCGCGATCCCCTCTGATGCCACACCTTTCGACATGCGAGGCGTCGAGTTGGGCCATCACGACGGCGACTGCACCTTCGAGACGATCCTGCGCCGTCACGACCTGGGCGACCCCGTCCTGTGGGCGATCGCCGAGATCGTCCACGAGGCCGACATCGAAGATGACCGGTACGACGCCCCGGAGGCGCCCGGCCTCGACATCGTGCTGCGCGGGTTGTCCCTCTTGGGCAACGACACCCGGACCCTCGAAGTGGCGGACGCGATCTTCGACGGCCTTTACGAGTACTTCCGGCAACGCACGATCACCGGCCGCGAACCATCCTGAGCAGCCGTCGCACGGGCCGGTCACCGGCCGACTGAGACGATTCTCCAAAACCGTCCGACTCTCATCCAGGCTGTGGTAGACATCACACCAGATGAGTCAATGCTGACTGTTCTCGGCCATCAGGGGCGGTCTTCGACAAAGGGGTCATGGGGATGACGGACGCCAATTCCAACTCGAAAAGCCACTCTCCGAACGGATTTCCACGACGATCCATGCTGCGCGGGTCGGCAGCCGCCGCAGTGCTGGCCGGGACGGCCGTGGCACTCCCGGGGGTCGCGGTTCCGTCCGCACGCGCGGTGCCCCGCCACGGCGCCGGCCGCGGGCGCGACGTGGCGATCTTCGGCGGCGGGATGGCCGGTTTGTCGGCTGCGCACGAGCTCGTCGAGCGCGGCTTCGAGGTCACCGTCTACGAGCCGTCGCGCCTGGGCGGCAAGGCCTACAGCCACGATGTCCCCGGTACTGCGCGAGGCGGTCGCCTCGCCCTCCCCGGCGAGCACGGCTTCCGCTTCTTCCCCGGCTGCTACCAGCACGTCCCCGACACCATGGAGCGAATTCCCGTCGGCAGCAGCAACGTTCGCGACCGACACCTGATCAACGTGGAGTCCGCGGTCATCGCCTTCGACGACGCCGGCTACGCCCCGACCACCGCACCGGCATCGATCCTGGGCTTCGTCGAACACGCGTCGGAGATCGTCACGCTGGAGAACCTGCGCAACGCGTTCATGACGGGGCTCAAGTTCGTCGCCGACGTCCCCGTACCCGAGCTCGCCTTCTTCGTCACCCGCGAGATGATCATCGCGACGAGTTGCACCGAGCGCCGTATCGGGCAGTGGGAGAACCAATCCTGGATGCAGTTCGTGAAGTCGAAGGGCAAGTCGCGGGCCTACCAGCGGTACCTCGTCGGCGCGCTCACCCGGGCGCTCGTCGCCGCCAAACCCGACACCGCGTCGGCGCGCACCATCGGCCAGATCGGACTGGCCCTGGCCACCTCCGCCACGGGGCTGATCAGCGGCTACGACGCCGGTCTCGTGCAGGGCGGAGTCGACCGAATCCTCAACCGCCCCACCAACCATGCCTGGATCGACCCCTGGGTGGCCCACCTCCGCGGCCGCGGCGTGCGCTTCGAGATGGGGACCGGACTCGCGCGACTGAACCTCGCCCGCGGCCGGATCACCGGTGCGCAACTCAGCTCGGGTGCGGCGGTGGATGCCGACTGGTACGTCGCCGCGATGCCGATCGACCGGCTCCGCCCACTGCTGTCGCCCGAACTGGTCGACGCCGACCCGTCGCTGGCCGGCATACACGCGCTCCAGGACGACTGGATGGTCGGCATCCAGTACTTCCTCTCCCGGCGCGCCGACATGCCACCGAGTCACATTGCCGCATTGGGCACCCCGTGGGCGTTGACCGGCCTGTTCCAGGCACGTCCGTGGAACGTCGACTTCGGGCGCAAGTACGGCGACGGACGGGTGAAAGACTGCCTGTCCATCGACATCTCGGAATGGGAGAAGCCGGGCATCCTCTACGGCAAACCCGCCAAACAGTGCACCCGGCAGGAGATCGCGCGCGAGGTGTGGGCGCAGATGAGCCGCGCGATGAACTCCGGGAGCCGCAAGCTTTTGCGGTCGGAGGAGATCGTCACGTGGTCCCTCGACCCCGGGATCTCCTGGTCGCCGTCCATCGCGAACGCCACCCCGCTCATGGTCAACACGGCAGGCTCGTACAAGAACCGACCGAACGCCTACACGTCCGTCCCCAATCTCTTCATCGGCGGCGACCACGTCCGGAGCAACATCGATCTCGCCACGATGGAGGGCGCCAACGAGTCAGGCCGCCGGGTGACCAATGCGATCATCGCCGCCGCCGACAGCCCGGCACCTGCGGCGACCGTGTTCCCGCTCTGGGAGCTGCCGATGCTCGAGCCGCTGAAGCAGATCGACCGCGATCGCTACCGGTCGGGTCTCCCACACATCCTCGACGTGTGAGGCCGTCGATAATTCGCTCCACACCGAACTACGATTCCTCCGTGACCACCTCCCCCGGCACGGCCCGGCGCGCGCGGCAGCAACGCAGCGGGGTCACGCAGACCCGCATCCTCGACGCCGCGATCCGAGTCCTCGTCGACAGCGGGTATGCCGCCGCGAGCACGGTCGCCATCCAGAACGAGGCGGGCGTCAGCCGCGGCCGGCTGTTGCACCACTACCCCTCGCGAGACATCCTGCTGATGGCGGCGGTCGGGCACCTCGCCCGCACCCGCATCGCCGAACTGCCCAGCCGAGTGGACTGGCCGGCCGACCCGATCCGGCGCATCGCGCTCGCCACCGATGTCGGCTGGTCGACGTTCCATCAGCCCTACTTCGTGGCGTCGATGGAGTTGTGGGTCGCGGCGCGGACGAACGCCAATCTGCGTACGGCTCTTCTCCCGACGGAGCGCGAGATCGGCCAGACCGTTCGACGTGCGGTCGCCGGGTTCCTCGGCCCCGAGCTGACCGCCTCGCCGCGGTACGCCGCCCTCTATCCGCTGCTCCTGACGAGCATGCGCGGCGCGGCGACGACCTACCTCATCGACCGGCGTGATCCGCTGACCGATCCACACCTGCCGCTGTGGCGGGACCTGACGCGCACCTACCTGCTCGGTGAGGCGGGCGCCGCTCAGTCCTCCGAGCGATCGGCCTCTCCTGCGTCCGCGGACAGTCCCAGCGCTCCGAGCAGTCGATCGACGAACGGCACCTGAGCGGGGTTGAGCCTTCTCCGGGCGAGATCGGCAGAACACCACTCGGCCCGATCGATCTCGGGAAATGCCTGCATCCGCCCGGATCGCGGTGGCCACATCATGTCGAAGGTATTGCTGACGACCGTCGCGACGTCGAGGTCACCTTCCACGCCGAAACCGATCACCCGCTTGCCGCTCTTGAGCGTGACCTCGCCGAGTTCGACGGGCGGGGCGTCGGGCACCGGGCTCCCGATCTCCTCGGCATACTCACGCCGGGCGGCAGCCCACTCGTCCTCCCCCGGTTCGACGAGACCCTTCGGCAACGACCACGACCCCGCGTCCGGCTTCCGCGCCCAGATCGGGCCACCGGGGAACGCGATGAGGACTTCGACGCCGGTCGACGCGCCGGGTGCGGTCGGGCCGGTCTCGGGAGTCAGACGATAGAGCAGGATTCCCGCGCTTCGGCGGGAGGTGGTGGCGGTCACGGGATACATCTTGGCGGAAACCTCGCGGATACACGTCTGCGCATTCACCGCAACGTGGAAACCGTAGAACTCTGTCCATGTCGGTTCTCGATGTCGTCAGAAACGGGAGGTCCGCCGCGCATCCGGTGGACGAGATCCCGCCGTTCGTCCGGCTCTTCCCGCTCGGCCTCCAGCACGTCCTGGCCATGTATGCCGGGGCCGTGGCGGTACCGCTGATCGTCGGCGGCGCGATGGTGGGTGCCGGGCAGCTCCAGCAGGGTGACATCGTCCACCTGATCATGGCCGACCTCTTCCTGGCCGGTATCGCGACGATCATGCAGGCGGTGGGTTTCTGGCGGTTCGGGGTCCGGCTCCCGTTGATGCAGGGGGTGACCTTCGCGGCCGTCGGTCCGATGATCACCATCGGCACGTCGTACGGCATCACGGCCATCTACGGGTCGGTCATCGCGTGCGGTGTGTTCATGATGGTGGTCGCGCCGATCGTCGGGAAATTGATCCGCTTCTTCCCGCCGCTGGTCACCGGCACGATCATCCTGATCATCGGTGTGTCCCTGATGCGGGTGGCGGCGGGCTGGTTCGGTGGCGGCACTGCCGCGGGTCCCGACTTCGGCGACCCGAAGAACATCGCCTTCGGGTTCCTGACCCTCGCCGTCATCGTGGGCATCGAGCGGTTCGCCCCCGCCGCGCTGCGCCGGGTGTCGATCCTGCTCGGCCTCGCGATAGGCACCCTGATCTCGATCCCCTTCGGCATGGCGCACTGGGATCAGGTCGGCGAGTACCCGTGGGTCGGCATCCCGCAGCCGTTCCAGTTCGGCGCACCCACTTTCGAGGTCAGCGCGATCATCTCGATGATCATCGTCGGCGTCGTGATCATGACCGAGACCACCGGTGACATCGTCGCCGTCGGCGAGATCGTCGACAAGAAGATCACCCCGCGCAAGCTCGCCGACGGCATGCGTGCCGACGGTCTGGGCACCGCACTCGGTGGCGTCTTCAACACGTTCCCCTACACGGCGTTCGCGCAGAACGTCGGCCTCGTCGCGATCACCGGCGTCAAGACCCGTCACGTCGCCACGTGCGCGGGCGTCATCCTCGTGCTCCTCGGCCTCCTGCCGAAGATGGCGGCCGTCATCGAGGGCATCCCGCTACCGGTGCTCGGCGGCGCCGGCGTAGCCCTGTTCGGCATGGTCGCCGCCAGTGGCATCCGGACGCTCGCCAAGGCGAAGCTGAACAACACCAACATCCTGGTCGTCGCCATCTCGGTCGGCGTGGCGATGCTGACCGAGGCCAAGATCTACTACACCGACCGCGAACTCGGTGAGGCGCCGGTCAACGTGGTCCTGGATCTCTACGCCCAGTTCCCCGACTGGTTCCAGACGATCTTCCACTCGGGGATCTCTGCCGGCGCCCTCACCGCGATCGTGCTGAACCTCCTGTTGAACACGCGGAGCGTCTCCGCCGACCCGGTCGACTACCACAACACCGGGGACATCGCGGTGGTGGGCGCGACCGCGGGTGCATCCGACCTCTCCGGCGCCGATGGCGTGCGCGCCGCCGCCTTCGACCCTCGGGACGCGCTGGCAGCCGCAGATCCCGACACCCCGGTCGACACGCTTCGCTATCTCGCCGACCACGATGTGTCGCTGCACCCGTTCATCGTCACCAACCCGGCAACGCCCAAAGACCTGGCCGACCACATCAAGGGCCTCGGCGACCCGAAGGTGTTGCGGCTCTTCGACACCTGGGACGGGTACACATCCGGTGGATTCTCCCGGCGCGGGTCGTGACGGGTTCGGGACGCGCCGGGACCGGTCACCCCTGCTGGTGTTTCGCGTAGTTGCTGGCGCCGTAGAAGTCCACGAGTACCACGGGTTCGTCGCCGACCACCCAGGCATCGTGGCCGGAGGGCAGCGAGGTGATCTCCCCGGGACCCGCGTCGAACTCGGTCCCGTCGGCCATCACGACGTGCAGCACACCGGAGGCGTGGTACTGGAAATGCGGCGCCTCGCACAGTTCGGTGCCGGCGATCGGTTTGACGTCGACCGACCATCGCCAGCCGGGCTCCAGGGTGAGCCGGCCGATGTCCGAGTGCCCGACGGTGAGTACCTCCATCTGGCCGTGCCCGAAGGTGCGCACCTCGTCGGGTTCGGCGAAGGCCCGATGTTCGGTCCGGTGCTCGATGCTGGTCATGATCCCTCCCGGTGATCGCGTGCGGAACCCCGGCCCAGGACAACGCTAGGCCCTCCACCTTGCGGTTGTACTGCGACGACCGCACGATCGCGCAACGGTGGACGTCGGCCGCAGATCCCGGCGCACGGGCACAGGTTCGGCCTATCGTGGAACCCATGTCCCCCAGACACGATCCCGAGCAGGCGCACGACGACGGGCGCATCGTCGACCCCGATCTCCCCTACGAGTGGCCCCACGACTCCGCGTTCGCGTTCGGCGATTCGGCGCCCATCGGCGAGACCGACCGGCTCGCCCGCGAACGCGCCGCCTACGACGCGGCGAGCCACGGGAGCGATGTCAATCGCGGCCACGCGCTCGGCGGTTCGGCCGGCACCACCGAGGGGCAGTAGATGGAGGTATTGGCCAGCCGGGTGCTCCTGCTCTCGGCCGATCCCGAGCGCCTGCAGTCGTTCTACCGCGACCGGCTCGGGCTGCCGATCCATCGCGAATACCCGGGTGGCGTCGTGTTCTTCGCAGGCAACGGCCTCATCGAGATCTCGTCGCACATGAAGACCGACGACCCCACGCCGTCCAGCGATTCGGTTCTCTGGCTTCAGGTCCGGGACGCCGAGGCGGTCGCCGACGAGTTCCGCGCACGTGGCGTTCCGGTCACCAGGGAGCCGCGCACCGAACCCTGGGGTCTGATCGAGATGCATGCGACCGACCCGGACGGCCGTACCCTCATCGTCGTCCAGATCCCCGCCGACCACCCGTTGCGCAAGGACACCAGGTAGGCCGGCGGAGACCAGGTGGGACCCGATCGGTGCCGATGGCCCCCGCGGGCGAGGTGGGCGAGGTGGGGCGAATCGGCGCCCGGCTGCGTGGGCGGTCCATGACAGACTGGACGCCATGAGTTCCTGGAACGCGCCGACCATCACGGGAGGACCCGACGCGCCCGCCGGAGGCGGCCTCGATGCGACAGTGGAGCTTCCGGGTTCCAAGTCGATCACGAACCGCGCACTCGTCCTCGCCGCCCTCGCCGAGGGACCATCGACCGTGC
Organism: Gordonia sp. NPDC058843; assembly: GCF_042743165.1. Taxonomy (NCBI): domain Bacteria; kingdom Bacillati; phylum Actinomycetota; class Actinomycetes; order Mycobacteriales; family Gordoniaceae; genus Gordonia; species Gordonia sp. NPDC058843. Next base: position 68,449 of record NZ_JBHYNC010000021.1, on the reverse strand, counting down.
GCGGAACTCTGCGGAGCCGCGACACCAACCTGATGCTCGCCGCGCTCGAGGCACTGGGAGCCGAGATCAGGATCGACCCGGCGAGCGCGACCACGGTCTCTGTCGTGCCCGGCCCTCTGCGAGGCGCTGCGGTGGACTGCGGACTCGCCGGAACCGTGATGCGCTTCCTGCCCCCGGCCGCCGCGCTCGCCTCCGGTCGCGTCCGCTTCGACGGGGATCCCCATGCGCGCGAACGGCCGCAGACCACCATCCTCGACGCGTTGCGCGGTCTCGGCGTCGCCGTCGACGGCGATCGGCTGCCCTTCACCATCGACGGCACCGGGACCGTCCCCGGCGGCGAGGTCACCATCGACGCGTCCGGGTCCTCGCAATTCGTGTCGGGACTGTTGTTGTCGGCGGCGCGATTCGACGCCGGCGTCGTGGTCCGGCATGACGGGGCACCCGTTCCGTCGACCCCGCACATCGACATGACGGTGGAGATGCTGGCCACGGCCGGTGTCGTCGTCGACACCTCACGACCGAACGTCTGGAGTGTCGCGCCCGGACCCATCGCGGCCGTCGACTGGACGGTCGAACCCGATCTGTCGAACGCTGCCGCGTTCCTCGCCGCCGCGGCCGTCACCGGGGGCACCGTGCGGGTGCCGTACTGGCCCGCCGTGACCACCCAACCGGGCGCGCGGATCGCGGATGTGCTCGCCGCAATGGGTTGCGCCGTCGAACATCTCGACGGCACGCTGTCGGTTCGCGGGCCGGCGGTACTCAAGGCCGTCGACCTCGACCTCCGGGACATCGGCGAGCTCACCCCCACCATTGCCGCACTGTGCGCGCTGGCCGACGGGGAGTCGGTGCTGTCGGGTATCGCCCATCTCCGAGGGCACGAGACCGATCGGCTCGCCGCCCTCACCACAGAGGTCACCCGCCTCGGTGGGACGTGCACCGAAACCGATGACGGCCTGCGCATCACCGGCACCGCGGGCGCCCCGTTGCGCGGAGGTACGTGGGAGTCCTATGCCGACCACCGGATGGCCACCGCCGGCGCGATCATCGGCCTGGTGACACCTGACGTGGTCGTCGCCGACATCGAGACGACGAGCAAGACCCTGCCCGACTTCCCGGCCATGTGGCAGAAGATGATCGAGGGCGTATGACCCGACGGGGACGGACCTCCCGGTGAGTCGCCGGGCCGCGAGCTACGACGAATCCGACGTTCGGGTCCGTCCGGGCAAGAGCACCAGACCGCGCACCAAACAGCGGCCGTCGCACGACGACGCCGAGCAGGCGATGGTGGTGTCGGTCGACCGCGGCCGCTGGGGCGTGGTGCTCGACGGGGACCCGGATCGCCGCGTCGTCACGATGCGGGCCCGCGAACTCGGGCGCACCCCGATCGTCGTCGGCGACGACGTGTGGGTCGTGGGTGACCTGTCCGGCCGTACCGACACGCTGGCGCGGATCGTCCGGGTGGCCGATCGCCGAACGGTGTTGCGCCGCACCGCAGATGATTCGGATCCCTACGAGCGGATCGTCGTGGCCAACGCCGACCAGCTCCTCATCGTGACCGCGATGGCCGATCCACCACCACGCACCGGTTTCGTCGAACGCGCACTGGCCGCGGCTTACGTGGGCGGCCTGTCCCCCATCCTGTGCCTGACCAAGTCCGACCTCGCCGATCCCACCGAATTCACCGCCGCCTTCGCCGATCTCGACCTGCCGGTGGTGTGCGCCGGCCGCGATGATCCGCTGGAGGAGATCCTCTCGACACTGCGAGGCCGCATCACCGCGTTCATCGGCCATTCAGGGGTCGGCAAGTCCACCCTGGTCAATCGTCTTGTGCCGGACGCATATCGAGCGACCGGCATCGTGTCGGGAGTCGGCAAGGGCCGCCACACCTCCACCCAGTCGGTGGCACTGGCTCTGCCCGAGGACACCGGGCCGCGCGGCTGGGTGGTCGACACACCCGGAATCCGGTCCTTCGGACTCGCGCACGTCGGACCCGAGGACATCATCGCCGCCTTCGACGACCTGCATACCGCCATCGAGGAATGCCCAAGGGGCTGTACGCATCTGGGACCACCCGCGGACCCCGAGTGCAAGCTGGACGAGTTGACGGGTCACTCGTACCGTCGCGCCATGGCGGTGCGCCACCTGCTGGTCGCGGTCAGCGGCGGCGAGAGTGACGCCGAGGAGCCACGGTCCCCGGAGCGGCGGAACGAACCGCTTCCCGAGTGAGGTGAACGGCCGTCAGCGTCGCCGTCGCCGATCGCGCAACTCGCGGATCGCGGACTTGAGTCCCGCCGCGCGGGGCGTCATCCCGGCAAAACGCCTCTCCGAAGCGGTTTCCGGGGCGTCGTCGGCGGTGTCGTGCAGGAACGAATCGGGCAGCGCCAGCTTGTTGATCGTGCGCAACGCCTGAAAGTACTGCACCACAATCGAACCCGTGGTGTACGGCAGATCGTACTTGTCGCACAGCGCCCGCACCCGCACCGAGATCTCGGCGTACCGATTACTGGGCAGATCGGGGTAGATGTGGTGTTCGATCTGATAGCAGAGGTTACCGCTGAAGAACGCCATGGCGGGCCCGGCGTTGAAATTGGCCGTACCCAGCATCTGCCGCAGGTACCACTGTCCCTGCGTCTCGTGCTCCAGTGTGTCGGCGGTGAACTTCTCCGCGCCGTCCGGGAAATGACCACAGAAGATGACCACATACGCCCACACGTTGCGGATCAGGTTCGCCGTCAGGTTGGCCGTCAGCGTGTGCTTGAAGTTCGGACCCGACAGTGCCGGGAACAGCACGTAGTCCTTGGCCAACTGTTTGCCGACCTTGCGCGCAAACACCTTGAGCTGCGGAATCGCAACCTCTTTGGGCTTCTTACCGGTGATCGCGTCTTTGAGATCGAGGTCGTGCAGGCCGATCCCCCACTCGAAGAGCGCCGCGAGCAAGATGTTGGTGAACGGCTGGAGCAGCATCTTGGGCTGCCACGGCTCGTCGCGGGTCACCCGTAGCGTCTTGTAGCCGACGTCGTGATCCATGTCGAGCACGTTGGTGTACTTGTGATGGATGTAGTTGTGGGAGTGCTTCCAGTGCGGCGAAGCACACACCATGTCCCATTCCCAGGTGGTCGAGTGGACCTCCGGGTCGTTCATCCAGTCCCACTGCCCGTGCATCACGTTGTGCCCGAGCTCCATGTTCTCGATGATCTTCGAGAGCGCGAGCGCGCCGGTGCCGAGCAGCCACAGCGGCTTCGATCTGCTTCCGAGCAGCGCCGCGCGCCCGGCAACCTCCAGGACGCGATGCGCCATGACCGTGCGCTTGAGGTACCTGACGTCCCGCATCCCGCGGTCCGCCTCGATCTCCCGACGGAGTGCGTCGAGCTCGGCGCCGAGTGCTTCCACGTCGGCGTCGGTCAGGTGCGCGTACTCATTGATGTCAGTGATTGCCATTGCGCCTCATTATGCCCCTGCCGGGACAACCGCCTCGTTCTCGTCTCCTGCCGGCTGTCAGACGTGTACGGATCAGGCTGCCCGCTCGTCGGAACGGACGTCCGACGCCTCGACGCCGGACCGGGCCAGACGGGAGCGCAACGAGCGGGGCGAATCCTGCCGGCGCCGGGAGCGAAGCGACGCGATGGCCGAACGCAGCCCGCGACGCGTGCCGGTCGCCTCGTCGATCGTCGCCTGCAGACGGGCGCCCTCGGGCAGCCCCTGCTTGAATCGGAGCTCCGACGCGGTCTCGGGTGCATCGTCCGCGGTCGCAGAGAGGTACTTGTCCGGGAGCGAGAGTTTGGCGATGGTCCGCCAAGCCTTCGCGTACTGCACCGGGAAAGGTCCCGAGGTGTAGGGCAGGTCGTACTTGTCGCACAACGCCCGCACGCGCACCGCGATCTCGGCGTACCGGTTGCTGGGCAGATCCGGGAAGATGTGGTGCTCGATCTGGTACGACAGGTTCCCGCTCATGAAGGCGAGAGGGAAGCCCGCGTCGAAGTTGGCGCTGCCGAGCATCTGCCGCAGGTACCACTCCGCCTGCGTCTCGGTGTCGATGTCCTTCTTGGTGAACTTCTCCGCACCGTCCGGGAAGTGGCCGCAGAAGATCACGGCGTTGCTCCACACGTTGCGGATGACATTGCCGAGCGCGGTCGCGGTCGCGGCCTTGGCGTACGCGCGGCCGTACCCGACCCGGTGTCCGGTGGCGGCACTGATCAACGCAGGATACGCGAGGTAGTCCTTGGCGACCTGCTTGCCGATCTTCGACAGCACCTCGTTGCGATTACGGCGGAACTCTTCTTGCGCCTCCGGGGTCTTGCGCTTCTTGCCGAGCTCGAGGTGCTGCACGGCGACGCCGTACTGGAAGGCCAGCGCGAGAATGGTGTTGTAGACGAGGTTCCCGTAGTTGAACGGACGCCACCGCTGATCGCGGGTGACGCGCAGGAGCCCGTAGCCCACATCGTCGTCCATGCCGAGCACGTTGGTGTATTTGTGATGGATGTAGTTGTGGGTGTGCTTCCAGTGCGCCGACGGATCGGTGTTGTCCCACTCCCATGTGGTGCTGTGCACCTCGGGGTCGTTCATCCAGTCCCATTGCCCGTGCATCACGTTGTGCCCGAGCTCCATGTTCTCGACGATCTTCGCGACGCCGAGGGTGCAGGCTCCCGCCCACCAGGCCGACTTGCGGGTCGACCCGAACAGCAGCGCGCGACCGGTCATCTCCAGGCCGCGCTGGAATCGGATCGTGTTGCGCAGGTACCGCGCGTCGCGCTCGCCGCGGTCGGCTTCGATGTCGGCGCGAATCGCGTCGAGCTCCGCTCCGAGAGCGATCACGTCGGATTCGGTCAGATGTGCGTATTCGGGGATGTCGGAGATCGCCATGTGTCTGGTTCCCTTCGCCGGTGGTCGGTCGGTCACGCGTGCTCACGATGTATGTCTCGACCGCTGCCTACGCCTACGTTTCCGTAACTTACGCAAGCGTAGGTAAGTGTCGGCGATGTGTCCAGTGACTGTGACGAGGACTTCGACAGGGCTCAGCCGGCAGGCGGAGGACGCTAAGCCGGCGAACAGCGACGCCCAGTCGACGTGAAGCGACGCCCAGTCGACGTGAACTGACGCCCGGTCGACGGGGGGTCGGTGGTCAGTTGTTGCGGTGGGCCTCGTAGTCGTCGCGGAACAACTCGAACCCGACGAGGTCCTCGAACACGCCATCGGATCGGGCCGCGAGCTTCTGGGTGCCGAACTCGCGGAACCCCGCGATGCGGGCGAGTTTCTTGCTGCCCTCGTTGCTGTCGGCGGCGAAGAGCGTCAGGCGACGAAATCCCAGCTTGTCGAAGGCATACCGGACCACCGCCGGAAAAGCTTCGGCGAGAACACCTTTCCCGCGAGCTTCCGGGTGCGTGTAAAAACCGGCCTCGGCGCCGGTGACCTCGTCGATGTGCAGGAGCGTGATGTCGCCCAGATAGTCGTCGGTCTCGCGGTCGGCGACCGCCCAGGTGCATGTCGTGCCCTGTGCGGCGGTCCACCACTTGCGGAGCCGCTCGGCGGCGGCATGTTCGAGTTCCAGCGGGTCGGGGCGCTCGAACAGGTACTTACGCGATGCCGGGTCGTCGAGCGTCTCACGAATCCGCGGGTCGTCGGCCTCCGCGAGCGGCCGGAGACGGAACCTCTCGGTCTCGAAAACGTCTGTCCGCCAGTCGGTCTTCGGGTGTTGCGGATCGCTCGCATGCAGCGAACCCACCCAGGCGTCACGGATGTGGCCACGGACCTCGATGCCGTTCGGCACCGCGGCGTCGAGGCGGAAACCGCACGAGTGGGCCACCCGCAACGCGTCGATGTTGCCGGCGACGGTCGTCCATCGCACGACTTCCTTGCCCGCCTCACCGAACGCGTGGTTGACGGCCAGCAGCACAGCCCGCTTCATCACGCCCCACCCACGAGCATCGGGGTGCAGGTCGTAGCTGAGTCGGGTGAGGGGGCCCTCGCCCTCGATGTCGACGGTGCCGACGAACCGCCCGTCGAACTCGACCGCCCACAGCATCCGGGTACCGTTCGCCCAGCTCCGAGGCGCGTAGTCGAGCGCGAAACGTTCCGCCGCGGCACGGCTGTACGGTGCCGGGATCGGGGTCCACCGCATCATGGCCGGATCCGCCGCGAGTTCGACCATTCGATCGAGATCGTGGGGCTCGTGCGGCCGCAACGTGACCCCTCCGTCGCTCAGGACGGGGATCTGGCCGGGGACCGGAGCCTCAGCTTTCACTGGTGCCTTCGCCGGCGTTTCCATGGGCCGGTTTCCTCTCACCACGCACGCCGTTCACCCTACCGGCTCGCCGATCGGTGTGAGCGTCACGCGACGAAGTCCCCGCTCAGACGTCGAGTGTGCAGTCTCCCGCCGCAGCGCTGACGCAGGTCTGAATCCGTTCACCCTCGACGTGTTCGACGCCCGAGCGCAGATCGCGCACACAACCTTTGTCGAGCATGACCACGCAGCTCTGACAGATGCCCATCCGGCATCCGAAGGGCATGATCGCCCCCGCCGACTCCCCCGCCTCGAGCAACGTGGTCGCGCCGTCGACCGCCGTCGACTTCCCGGACCGCGAGAACGTGACGGTGCCACCCTGGGCCCCGACGACGCCACGCTCGAGCGCGAACCGTTCGATGTGCAGGTGGTCGGCGAGATGCGCGTCCGTGTACAGACGCTGCAGGCCGTCGAGGAAGCCGGCGGGTCCGCACGCCCAGGTCTGGCGTTCGCGCCAGTCGTCACAGAGAGACGGCAGCACCTCGGGGGTGATCTGCCCGTCGGATCGGGTGTATTGCACATGCAGGTCGACCACGCCGTCGTCCGACAGGCCTCCCAGCTCGTCGGCGAACAGCAGGTCGGCAGGCGTCGGCGTCGAGTGGATTAGCCGGATATCGGTGTGCTGCTGACGGTGTCGCACGGTCCGCAGCATCGAGATGATGGGCGTGAGGCCACTTCCCGCGGTCACGAAGAGGATCTTCGCCGGCAGCGGATCGGGCAGCACGAACTCGCCGCGCGGTGCGGCGAGCCGAACGACCGTCCCGGGCTTCAGACCGTTGACCAGGTGACTGGACAGGAAGCCCTCGGGCATCGCCTTGACGGTGATCGTGATCGTCTTGTCGTTGGCCGACGAGTCGGGGGTGGAGGTGAGCGAATAGGAGCGCCATGCCCACCGGCCCTCCATCAGGACGCCGATGCCGATGTACTGCCCCGGGGCGTAATCGAACGAGAAACCCCATCCGGGGCGGATGCGGATCGTCGCGGTGTCCTCGGTCTCCCTGGTCACCGACACGACCTTGCCGCGCAACTCGCGGGCCGACCACAGCGGATTCGCCAGGTGGAGGTAGTCGTCGGGCAGGAGTGGCGTCGTGATCCGGGTGAGCGCGGCGCGCGCCCACTGCGAGCCGCGGCTCCGGGCCGCGATGCCCGAAACCGGTTCCTCGAATCGCTCGAGCAGGCCCATCTCACATACCGCCTTCGACGTCGGGAGCGTGTCGGAGCCACCATAACCTACGCAACCGTAGGTTAGCGTCTCGGCTCAGAGCAGCTCGAGCAGAAACGGCAGCTCCTGGGTCGCGTACCACGCGAGATCGAAGTCCTCGACGTCGCCGACAGCGAGTTCGGCATCCAGGTCACCCATGTCAGCGGCGTCGATGACCACCACGGCAGCCCGTACCTTCGGTTCGGCCTCCGCGACGTCGACGTGTACCGACGCGATCGCTGACAGCGGGATGGGACCGGCGACCTTGACCACCGCATCGTCGAGGTCCGGCCGCGGGGTCACGCTCTCGACATCAGCTGCGACGACCACTCGCCGGGGCGGCAGACTCGAGGTCTCCCCCGGCCCAGTGGTCGCCTCGTCTGCCGCGAGTTCGTTGTCGGTGTCGGTGTCGCCGGTCTCGGGGGCCTCACCGGCGAGCAGACGCAGCGACGCGCGCGCGGCCTCGCGCAGCGCGACCTCGGACAGCTCCTCGTCGTCCCCGGAGACGAAGGCCTCGCGGAGCGCGGGCGTCAGGGCGAAGCCCGTGCCACCGAGGGGACGGAACTCGCCGTCGGTGTTGAGCTGCATCAGCATCGCCAACGTCGCCGGCAGGTACACCCTCATTCGTCAACGACTCCCGTCGGCTCGCGGTACGGCTGGGTCAGCTCTTCGTAGGACTCGAACACGTGATCGGCCATCGCGGGCAGATCGGCGATGACCCCGCGGTCGGCGACGAAGGCGAAGTGCAGATGGTCACGGTACTCGATGATGCTGATCGCCAGCGCACGCTGCGACACGAGGGTGGGGATCGCGAACGCCCGGCACACCGGTGCGCCCAGTACGAAACGGTCTGGTACGGGGGCCGTGCTCATCGCCACCGGCACGTTGTACGCGCGACTGTTCAGGGACCGGAAGGCGCGCGAACTGATCTCCGGGAACGGCACCACACCCAGCTCCGGGAACAAGGGACTCGGACCGGTGTTCATCCGGCGCGAGGACTGCGCATACCGGTCGGCCAGCCCGGCCACCTGAGCCAGACGGACGGCCGGATTGCTCTCGCCCACCGGAAGATCGGTGACGAAGCTCGGTTTGCCCACCCCGATCCACCCGGGCTCGGGCTCGGCCGCACGCTCGACACCCGGGTCGCGCGTGGACAGCGGGACGACGACTCGCACGGTGTCGGCGGGGACCTCGGCCGGGTCGAACGAGAGCATCCACTTGCGCATGACGCCGGAGATGATCGCGAGCTCGACATCGGTGATGGTGCAACCGTGGTGCTCGGCCACCTTCGCGCAGTCACGTCGAGGCAGCGCGGCGGTGGTGAAAGAACGGGTCGTGGTGCCCGCGTTGTTCAGTGGGCTACGTGGCGCCGAATCGGTCAGCTGCGATACCACGTCGCCGACGCGTCGAACGGTCGTGCCGACGGCGGACCGCATCTCCGACACGATCCCGTTGCCGTGCAGCACCGTCTCCACGAGATCTCCCGGACGCGCGAGCGCTTCGGCCAGAGCGCCGACGACGAGGTGGGTGCCACCCGGCGGTGAGCCCGGCATCCACAGCTCCTCCGGCAGCAGGTCGGCGCGGTCGGTGCCATCGCAGATGACCTCGCTGATCTCCCGGCTTCCCGCGTCGTCGATGAGGCACCGATGCGACTTGGTGAGGATCGCGAGCCGGCCGTCGGCCAGCCCCTCGATGAGATACATCTCCCAGAGCGGTCGTGTGCGGTCGAGTGGCCGTGACATCACGCGGGCGACCAGGTCGTCGAGGTCGACGGTTCCACCTGGGCGCGGCAGGCCCGAGCGTCGGATGTGGAAGTTGATGTCGAAGTCGGGATCGTCGACCCACACCGGACGTGCCAGCCCGAGGGTCACCTCCCGCACGACCTGGCGATACCGCGGGATGAGTTGCAGACGGTTCTCCACCAGCGACACCAGGCCCGGATAGTCGAGCATCGACTCCCGGGGTGCACCCCGGCCTGTGGTGGAGGCATCGGTGCCGCTCGGCTCGGACTCACCCGATGTGGTGCGACCGACCGCCGGGTCGACGATCAGCAACGCGCCGAGATGCGTCGTCGACCGCGAATCGTCGAGAAAGTAGTACATCGCGTCGCGGGGCGACAGACGGGTGACCACGTCGCCGATCCTAGTCGCCGCTGCCGACTTTCGTGGTCGGCGCAAGCCGATGCCGGCTCGGCATGCGTCGGCCAGCGAGCAACCCGTCAGCCGAACTCCAGGGCGACCAGCTGCCAGCGATACTCGACTCGGCCCAGCGAGCGCCGACCGGCGGGCGCGGAGCCGCGGATGCGGATCGGCTTGCGCTCGATCCGACCTGCGAACGCCCGGGTGCGTCCTCCACCCTCATACGATCCGAAGACCTCCGCGGCGGCCGGATCGCACAACTGGACGTGCACCCGCCGCAGCACGTTCCCCGTGGGCACATACGGCGGCGTCGGTACGGTCCCCGACGCCCCGGCGCCGGTCGGGTCGGGAACCCGGAAGGCGTCGTGACGCACGAGCGCCGCCACCTGATCGGCGATCGCCGGCGACACGACATCGCCGAGATGGGCGACCGATCGGCGGCGGTCGACGACCTCGAACAGCAGTCGGGACACCGCGACGGTGAAGCGACGGGCCTCCGCGGCCGCAGCTGCGGTCTTGCGTGCCGACCCGGTGCCGGGTGCCGTTCCCGGGAACGGTCGGACCGCCGTTGAGTGGCGCACTCCGGGTGTCGGCGCAACCACCGGACCGGCGGGTTCGTACCGCGGAGCCGGCCGGACCCGCACCCGCGGTGTCTGGACCGCGCCCGACACAAGCGGCCGGGACGTGCGCGTGGGCGTGAGTTCGGAACCCAGGGGAAGTGGACGCATGGGTGTTGGACGCATGGGTATTGGACGCAGCGGGTGGCGTCCCGGTTCCATCGGCACCGAAAAAAATCCGCCGACGGCCGGCCCCGGTGAACGGGACCGACCGCCGGCGGCGGTGGATCGTCAGCGCAGGCGCGTCAGCGGCGCTGCTTCTTCGACTTCGGCGGCTTGGGCCGGGCACCCTTGGTGGTCGCGCGTGCGGCGGCGCGGCGCTCGCGACGGCTGGCGGATTCCTCGGCGCCCGAGAGCTCCTCCTCCTCGGAGTGCACGACCGTGCCACCGCCCTCACCCGGGCCGGAGTATGTGACCGCCGGGTCACCCGATGGCACCGGAGCCCGGAGTGCGGCCGGGGCCTGGACACCGGAGTCGGCGGCCGGAGCGGGTGCGGGGGCCGGGGCGCCCGCGCCCACTGCCGCCCGCAGATCGGCCGCACTCGGGAGCGGTTGCTGCTGGGCCGGTTGCTCGGTCTGGACCTGAGCGTTGAACAGGATGCTCAGCGTCTCTTCCTTCAGACCCTCGAGCATGCCGTGGAACATGTCGAAGCCCTCGCGCTGGTACTCGACGACCGGATCGCGCTGGGCCATCGAGCGCAGGTGGATGCCCTCGCGCAGGTAGTCCATCTCGTACAGGTGATCGCGCCACTTGCGATCGAGCACGCTCAGCAGCACGCTCCGCTCGAGCTGGCGCATCGCACCCTCACCGGCGATCGCGTCGATCTGCTTCTCGCGGGCGTCGTACGCCGCGCGCGCGTCGGCGACGAGCCTCTCGCGCAATTCGTCGGCCGGGATGTCATCGCGCTCACCGTATTCGGACTCGCCGACGACATCCTTGGGATCGAGTTCGATCGGGTACAGCGCACGCATGGCGGTCCACAGCTCGTCGAGATCCCAGTCCTCGGCGTAGCCTTCCGCGGTCGCGCCCTCGACGTAGGCCCCGACGACGTCGTCGATCATCTGCTTGACCTGCTCGTGGTGGTCCTCGCCCTCGAGGATCGTGCGACGCTCGGCGTAGATGACCTTGCGCTGCTCGTTCATCACCTCGTCGTACTTGAGGACGTTCTTGCGCATCTCGAAGTTCTGCTGCTCGACCTGGGTCTGCGCGCTCCGGATGGCCTTGGTCACCATCTTCGCCTCGATGGGGACGTCGTCGGGCAGGCGGTTCATGATCGCCTCGAGCGCACCGCCGTTGAAGCGGCGCATCAGTTCGTCGGCGACCGACAGATAGAACCGCGACTCACCCGGGTCGCCCTGACGGCCGGAGCGTCCACGCAGCTGGTTGTCGATGCGGCGCGACTCATGGCGTTCGGTGCCGAGCACGTACAGACCGCCGGCCGCCCGGACCTCCTCGGCCTCGCTCGCGGCGTCGGTGCGGGCGACCTCGATCGCCTCGTCCCACGCCGCCTCGTACTCGTCAGGGGTGTGCACGGGGTCGAGTCCGGCCTTGCGCAGCCGGGTGTCGGCGATGATGTCGGGGTTGCCACCGAGCACGACGTCGGTACCGCGGCCGGCCATGTTGGTGGCCACGGTGACCGCGCCGAGGCGGCCGGCCTCGGCGATGATCTGCGCTTCCTGCTCGTGGAACTTCGCATTCAGGACGCTGTGGGGTACCTCGCGCTTCTTCAGCTGACGCGACAGGTACTCCGAACGCTCGACGCTGGTGGTACCGATCAGGACCGGCTGGCCCGCCTCGTGCCGCTCGGTGACGTCGTCGACGACCGCGGCGAACTTCGCCTCTTCGGTCTTGTAGATCAGGTCGCCCTGGTCCTTACGGACCATCGGCTTGTTCGTCGGGATCGGCAGCACCCCGAGCTTGTAGATCTGGTCGAACTCGGCGGCCTCGGTCTCGGCGGTACCGGTCATGCCGGACAGCTTCTCGTAGAGGCGGAAGTAGTTCTGCAGCGTGATCGTGGCCAGCGTCTGGTTCTCGGCCTTGATCTCGACGCCCTCTTTCGCCTCGATGGCCTGGTGCAGACCCTCGTTGAAGCGACGCCCGTCGAGCACACGCCCGGTGAACTCGTCGACGATCATGACATTGCCGTTGCGGACGATGTAGTCCTTGTCGCGCTGGAACAGCTCCTTGACCTTGATGGCGTTGTTCAAGTAGCTGACCAGGGGCGAGTTCGCGGCCTCGTACAGGTTGTCGATGCCGAGACGGTCCTCGACGAACTCGACACCGGCCTCGTGCACACCGACCGTCTTCTTCTTGATGTCCACCTCGTAGTGCACATCGCGCTCGAGGAGCGGTGCGATCCGCGCGAACTCGGTGTACCACTTGCTCGATCCCTCGGCGGGGCCGGAGATGATCAGCGGCGTGCGGGCCTCGTCGACGAGGATCGAGTCGACCTCGTCGACGATCGCGAACGAGTGGCCGCGCTGGACCAGGTCCTCGAGCGAATGCGCCATGTTGTCGCGCAGGTAGTCGAAGCCGAACTCGTTGTTCGTACCGTAGGTGATGTCGGCGGCGTAGGCCTCGCGCCGAGCGGCCGAACTCATGCCGGTGAGGATCACGGCGGTGTCGAGACCCAGGAACCGGTGCACGCGACCCATCCACTCGGAGTCACGTTTCGCCAGATAGTCGTTGACGGTGACGACGTGCACGCCGTCGCCGGAGAGTGCGTTCAGGTACGCCGGGAGCACACAGGTGAGCGTCTTGCCCTCACCGGTCTTCATCTCGGCGATGTTCCCGTAGTGCAGCGCCGCGCCACCCATGATCTGCACGTGGAAGTGCTTCTGGTCGAGTACACGCCACGCCGCCTCGCGGGCGACCGCGAACGCCTCGGGCAGCAGCTCGTCGAGCGACGCACCGTCGGCGATCCGCTCCTTGAACTCGTCTGTCTTGGCACGCAACTCGGCGTCGGTCAACGCCTCGACGTCATCGGACAGCGTCTCGACGTGCGATGCGATCGCATCGAGTCGCTTGACCATGCGGCCTTCGCCGACACGCAACAGCTTGTTCAGCACCGTGGATCGAGTCCCTCACCTGTAGAAAACACACGGAATCCGGCCCGCGCAAAAGCACAGACCGGATCCCATGGTAGCGAGGTGAGCTGAGCAGACCCTGATCGGACCGTCAGGACGTCACCGGTCGACCCTCAGATGTCGACCCAGCGGCCTCCGATCGGGGCCCGCTCGGGGGTCAGGTCAACCTGATGAGCCCGTAGTCGAAGGCGTGCCTCCGATACACGACGGAGGCCTTGTCGGACTCCTTGTCGTGGAACAGGAAGAAGTCGTGACCGACCAGTTCCATCTCGTAGAGCGCGTCGTCGACCGTCATCGGCACGGCGGTGTGCTCCTTCACGCGGACGATCTGACCGGGCGTGTAGTCCTCCACGCCGTCATCCCACTGATCGGTGGTGTCGGCGGAGTTCGATCCCGGATCACCGACGAAACCGTCGACCGAGAGCTGGTTGTCGCGCAGAGGTGGCGCGCCGATCTCGGTGGCCTCGGCGACCGACAGAGGGCGACGATTGCCGTGGTGGACGCGACGGCGATCCTTGACGCGGCGTAACCGCGATTCCGCCTTGTCCAGCGCGTGCTCGAGCGCGGCATAGAAGTTCTCGCCGCAGGCCTGTGCCCGTACGATCGGCCCCTTGCCGGTCGCGGTGATCTCCACCTGCTGACAGACCTTGGACTGTCTCCGGTTGCGCTCGTGGTTCAGCTCGACGTCGAATCGGTAGATGGTCGGATCGAATCGCTCGAGGCGAGCGAGTTTGTCGCCGACGTAGATGCGGTAGTGGTCGGGGATCTCGACGTTGCGGCCGCTGAACACGACCGTGGCTGTTGGTTCGGCGGGATCATCGGACTCCACCGTTCCCGGTGGGCGGACGAAGGCGAACTCTGGATCGTAGGAATCGTTCTCGGCCGGCCGGCGGTCGGGCGCGAGGCCCTCCTCCACGGTCTGCCTAGGGTCGGCGGTTTTCGGTTCGCGCTGGCCTTTGCGGTGGATGACTGTGGACATTCAACTACCTCCTGAATTGTCCCGACGCCGGTTGGATCATCGTGATCTGTTGTCGCACTGATGATTCGAACGGCACCGAGGATGTGTCCATGTCAGCTGACAGCTGACACTCAACGTCAGGGGCATCACCTCCCGGCAAAAGCGGTCGTGGCCGGCGACTCGACGGCCACCGGCAACCTGCTGTACCCCCGACCGTAGCCGCAAGTTCCGGTCTCGGCCACGTTTTGCGGCGCGGCGTCGGCATGTCGGGACGATCGGGGCACAAGGTCCCGATCGATCCGGTGCATCGGTTGTCCACACACCTGTCCGCGGACCCGCCGCACCCCGCCCGGTGGTCTACCGTCGGCCCGTGACATGGCGGCGGGACGTCTTCGACGCGGGAGCCGATCTGGTGTTCCCCGTGCTCTGCGGCGGCTGCGGACGTCCGGAGACCCGATGGTGCCGCCGGTGCGAGCGCATGTTGTCCGACAGCCCGATCGCAGCCCATCCACGGGTCGACCCGGGCGTCGCCGTCTGGGCGCTGGGCCGATACCGCGGTCCGCATCGGCAGGCGATCATCGCGATCAAAGAACACGACCGCCGCGATCTCGCGCGGCCGCTCGGCGCCGCACTCGCGCGCGGTGTCCGAGCGTTGGCGAGCTGGGGCGAGCTGCCCGACGCCGACCGGCTGTTGCTGATCCCGGCGCCGACTCGCCGGCTGACCGCACGCCGGCGCGGAGGTGACCCGGTCACAGCTGTGGCGGCGTACGCGGCACCCGCATTGGGCGGAGGCGTCCGCGTGGCACCGCTGCTGATGACGTCGGCCATGGCACGAGACTCCGCCGGACTCGACGCCCGCGCCCGGGCCCGCAATCTCCGCGGTGCCGTGCGCCTGCGCACCGGCGGCGAACCGGACCGCGGGGCAACCGCCATTCTGGTCGACGACGTGCTGACCACCGGCGCCACCGCGACCGAGTCGGTGCGCGTCCTGTCGGAGAACGGGATCGACGTCGCGGCGGTCGTCGTGCTGGCGGCGGCCTGACGCGGGAGAGGTTCGCGCGCCTCAGTACTGCGGCCTGGCGGCCGTCGTGGACCACGAAGAACTCCGCTCCCTGAGGAGCGAGCTTGCGAGCGTCACGAAGGGTCTCGCAACCTCGGCCGCCGGACCATTCGTGACGCGCCCTCCGCAAGCTCCGGGCGCTCTCAGGGAGCAGGGTGGGTCGCTTCTTTCGGACTAGGGACCAGGGGTTATGCGGTTCATTCGGATCAGGGCAGGACCGGGAGCGCGCCTTCGATCATCGCCGGCTCGACCTCGGTCCAGTACTGGTCGGGCTGGCCGTTGCTGCTGCCGAGCCGCAGCACCCCGCGCTGGTCGCCCACATAGATCGTCGACGTGTTGGCGACCACGGCCCGCACCGGCGGGGACACGTTCCCGCTCAGCAGACCCACCGCCGGGGTGCCGTCGATCGACAGTTGCACGACCGGCGATTCGGGCGCCTCGCGCGCGATCATCAGCGTCGTCGGCGACGCCCAGTCCACCGAGACCGCGCGGTTGCCGATGTTGTAGGCCGCGATCCGCGGGCTCGTCAACGACACCTGGCCCTCGGTGTTGGTCGACAGGACGGCGAAGACGATCTGTCCGCCCACCACCAGTGCGGCGCGCACCCCGTCGGGGGCCACCTGCATCTCGGTGATCGCGCCGCGCGCGACCGTCGGGATCGACGACGCCTCGACGGGCACCGTCTGGGTCCCGTCGTCGTCGCGTTGCCACTGCATCGGCTTGCCGTCGACGACGACCCAGACCGTGTTCTCGTCGGCGCCGAAAGACGGCCTGGTGATCGAGGAGCCGCCGATGATCGGTCCGACGTCGCCGCCGTAGTCCCCGATCACCAACTCGAGCCTGCGGTCGGGTCCGGACAGGTTCCGCACCGCCGCGACGCGTGCCCCGTTGTCGGAGATGGTCGCCGACCGCAGGTCACGCGCGGACCCCAGCGGTCCCTGCACGGGCACGGTCGCGGTGTCGGTCACCGCGCGCAGGGCCCCGCCGGTGATGATGTTGAGCCCGACGTCGGTGGTGGGCACGGAATTCGGGTCGAAGGCCCGCACGTCGGCGGTCTGCCATCCGGAGGCGCGCTCGGCGGCCAGCGGGGCGCCGTCGGCGTCGATGACATACGGCCCGGAGATGTCGGCACCGTCGAGCGTCCAGATGATCTGCGCCGCGAGCAGGGTGCGATCCCGCGCCGACGCGCTCCCGATGCCGTCGAGGTCGACCCGCACCCCGCCGCCGGCGAGTCCCACGACCGGGCCCCGCAAGGCGGCGTCGTTCGGGATTCCGCTGTCCACGGCTGCCGCCAGATCCGACGCCGGTCCGGCGATCAGCCGGTTCACCAGGACGGTCGGGTCGGTGGCCTGTCCGGCGTAGAGCCAGCGCGGGTCGGGCACCAGTCGCCGGCCGGTGCGGTCGCTGAAGTACAGCGACACCGGCCGGTAGGTGTTGTCGAACTGGTCCCGGTCGATCATCGTGCCGTTCGGCAGGGGCCCGTCGATCCGCCACTGGTCGCCGGAGCGCGTGAGACTGATGCTGGTCTCCACCCGCCCCGAGGCCGGGAGGAGCTGGCCGTCGGACTTGAGTGTTCCGACGTTGTCGCCGATCAGGCGCATCCGCACCGAGTCCTCGTTGCGCTGGTCGACGAAGGTGTTGATCTCGTCGACGATCAGCGCGTCGCCGCGGTCGTCCCACTGCTGGGAGGCGACCGGGGTCAGGAACGCCCGAGCCGCGCGATGAGCCGCATCGGGATCGACCGTGGACTTGAGGAAAGCACGCACCAGCGCCTCGGGATCCATGTCGGCCTGCGGCACCGGGACGGCGTTGGTCGCGCCCTCTCGCTCGAACGATTTGATCGGCTGCGGCGACGAGTCGTTGGGGATCGCCCCGCACGCGGTGAGCACGAGCAGCGCCGTGACGATCAGTGCGGACGCGAGTACGCCGCCTGCCGACCGGGGTGAGCGGTTCATTCGGCACCCACCCCCGGGCCGCCCGGCACTCGTCCGGTTGTCTTCGGCGCGGAGGTGCGCTGCAAGGTGCCCACCGACTTCAACGGCAGCGGCGACCCGAGGACCTTGTGACCGCGTACGAGCGGCAGGGTCAGCCGGAAGCACGCACCCTTGCCCGGTTCGCCCCACGCCTCGAGCCGGCCCTGATGCAGGCGGGCGTCCTCGATGCTGATGGCCAGACCGAGTCCGGTGCCGCCCGAACGCCGGAACCGCGACGGGTCGGAACGCCAGAACCGGTTGAACACCAGCTTCTCCTCCCCCGGCCGCAGACCGATGCCCTGGTCACGCACGGTGATCGCCACCGCGTCACCGTCCGAACGCATGGTGAGCGTCACCGGCTTCCGCTCGCCGTGGTCGATGGCGTTGGCGAGCAGGTTCCGCAGGATGCGTTCGACGCGACGCGGGTCGATCTCGGCCAGAACGGGTTCGGCAGGGAGGTCGAGGACGAGCTCGGTGCCGGTCTCCTCGGCGAGGTGGCCGACCGTGGCCAGCGCACCGTCGATCGGAATCGCCATGTCCATCCGCTCGGCGGCGAGTTCGGCCATGCCGGCGTCGTGGCGCGAGATCTCCAGGAGTTCGTTGAGCAATGTCTCGAACCGGTCGAGTTCCTTGTCGAGCAGCTCCACCGACCGCTTGCGGACGGGATCGAGATCTTCGCGACCCTCGTAGAGCACGTCGGAGGCCATCCGCACGGTGGTCAGCGGCGTGCGGAGCTCGTGACTGACGTCGGAGGTGAACTGACGCTGCAGCCCGCCGAACTCCTCGAGGTGGGTGATCTGCTTGGACAGGCTCTCGGCCATGTCGTTGAACGACATCGCGAGACGGGCCATGTCGTCCTCACCGCGGACCGGCATTCGCTCCTTGAGCCGGCCGTCGGCGAACCGCACAGCGATCCGCGACGCCGAGCGCACCGGGATGACGACCTGCCGCGACACCAGCCATGCGATCGCCGCCAGCAGACCGAGCAGCACGATACTGCCGGTCAAGAGTGTGCCGCGGACCAGATCGAGCGTGTTCTGTTCGGCGGTCAGCGGGAACACGAGATACAGCTCGAGGCCGGGCACCGAAGCATTCGTGGGGCTGCCCACGATCAGCGCCGGCGCCCGCCCGCCCGTCCCGTCGGGGACCTGCGTGTACTGATAGGCCACCTGCCCGCCACGCACCATGTCACGCAGGTTCGACGGCACCTCGGCGGTCGGTCCGACGCCGCTGGCGACCCCGTTGTCCGAACCGCCCGGTACCAGGAGCACGGTGTCGAAGGCACCGACGGCCCCCGACGCCTGACCGGTGTCGGCGTCGCGATCGGTGAGCAGGGACCGCGTCTGCCGCAGGCGGTTCTGCACCGACATGTTCCCCGCACCGCTGGAAAGATCACGTTCGACCGAGATGCGAGCGCGGTCGATCTCCTCGGTCGCCGCCGCGAGCTTGACGTCGAGCAATCGGTCGGTGATCTGGGTGACGAGAACGAAACCGAGGATCAGGAGCACGACGACCGACAGCACCAACGTGGACACCACGACCCGCAACTGCAGCGAGCGCCGCCAGATGTGCCCGAAGGCACGTCCGACAGCGCCGGCGGTGCGGGTGAAGCGTCCGAGAGTGCTGTTGACCCGTCGTCGAGATCGACCGATCACGGCGGGCCGGCCTTGTAGCCGACCCCTCTCACCGTCAGGACGACCTCGGGATTCTCCGGGTCGGTTTCGACCTTGGCGCGTAACCGCTGGACATGCACGTTGACGAGTCTAGTGTCCGCCGGATGGCGGTATCCCCACACCTGTTCGAGGAGGACGTCGCGGGTGAACACCTGGCGGGGCTTGCGCGCGAGGGCGACGAGCAGGTCGAACTCCAGCGGGGTCAGCGAAATCGGCACACCGTCGCGGGTGACCTTGTGCGCGGGCACGTCGATCTCCACCGGCCCGATGGACAGCAACTCGGCGGGCTCCTCGTCGGTGCGACGCAGACGCGCGCGCACCCGGGCGACGAGTTCCTTCGGCTTGAACGGCTTGACCATGTAGTCGTCGGCACCGGACTCGAGACCCAGCACGACGTCGACCGTGTCGGACTTCGCGGTGAGCATCACGATCGGCACACCGGAATCGGCACGGAGGACACGGCACACGTCGATGCCGTTCATGCCGGGCAGCATGAGGTCGAGGAGCACGAGATCGGGACGGATCTCCCGGACCGCGGTCAGAGCCTGCGTGCCGTCGCCCACCACGAAGGGCTCGAATCCCTCGCCGCGCAGCACGATCGTCAGCATCTCGGCGAGCGCGGCGTCGTCGTCCACGACAAGGATGCGGGGCTTCATGCCCTCAATGGTGACACCACCGTGATGCAACCGTGGTGATCGACGCGCCGGGACGGTCGTTCTGACCCGATTGGTCGCACGCACCTAGACTCCCCGGCGTGGGTCAATTGATAGCCGTGGAAGGACTCGACGGCGCCGGTAAGAACACCTTGGTCACCGGTCTGATCGATCGGTGGTCGGCGACCGGACTCCGGGTCGCCACCTTCACCTTTCCGCGTTACGGCCGGTCGGCGACCGCCGACATCGCCGCCGAAGCACTCCACGGATCGCACGGCGACCTGCGCGACAGCGTGTACGCGATGGCCCTGCTGTTCGCCCTCGACCGGGCCGGCGCGGTCGAGGAGATCCAGGCCGCCACCGACACCCATGACATCGTGATCCTGGACCGCTACGTCGCTTCCAACGCCGCCTACAACGCGGCGCGACTCGACCAGGGCGCCGCCGGGGAGATGGTGCGGTGGGTCGTCGACCTGGAGTTCGGACGGTTCGGCCTCCCCGTCCCGGATCGGCATGTGCTGCTCGGAGTCTCACCGGAGGTCGCGATGCAGCGTGCTGCGGCGCGCGCCGAACGGGACGCGACCCGGGCGCGCGACGCCTACGAGCGCGACGACGCCCTGCAGCGCCGTGTCGACGCCGTCTACCGCGATCTCGCCGAGGGCTCCTGGATGTCGCCCTGGTACCGGTACGACCGCGAGGACATCCAGGGGCTGGCCGACGAACTCCGCACCGGCGGAACGGCACCGACCGAATGACTCGATCGATGTTCTCGCGGCGCCCTTTCGATAGCCTTGGACCAACGATTTCGGAAGGCAGTTCATGACCTATCAGCCACCTCCGCCTGGTGGTGGGCCGTCGCCGTACGGTCCGCGAGGGCCCGGCCGACAGGGGCCGGGGCCGCAGCGAGGCCAAGGTCCGCAAGGGCCCGGTCAGCAAGTTCCGAGCCAGCAAGTTCCGAGCCAGCGGGGTCCGGGTCCGCAGGGCCCCGGCGGGTACGGGCCCCCGCCCGGCCGTGGGCCGATTCCGCCGCCCCATTCGCCGTACGGCCGCCCTCCGTTCGCACCCGGGCAGTACGGCCCGCACGGCCCCGGGGCACCTGGCTCCGGCGGCCCGCCCGGCCCTCCGCCGCCGCGACGCAACTCCGGGGTGGTCGTCGCGTGGGTTCTCGGGGGCGTTGCGGTCGTTGCGGTGATCGCGCTGGTACTGACCGTCGTCGTGACCAGGACGTCGTCTGATGATCCGGTGATCGCAGGTACCTCGAGCCCATCGTCGGCGCCGACCTCGACCTCCGACGGTCCGTCACCGAGCGGTACCGGGTCGGAGCCCGAGTCGACCGACTACACGGCGCTGGCGGGGATCCGCGCCGCGCTACTCGCCTACATCACCGCCCGCAACGCCCGCGACGTCGGACGAATGCGCGACGCGGTGTGCACCCAGTCCCGGGAGCGGATCACCGGCGCACCGCCCTCCGACGGCGGGAACATCGTTCTCGACGGCTTCCTCGACACGGTCTTCGACGGCAACGTCGCTCAGTCCGAGGTTGTCTCGCATCTCGAGAAGGGAACGGAGAGAACAGCTTCGGAGAAGTCCAACGAGCGGTTCCTCAAGGAGCAGGGTTCGTGGATCTACTGCCCCGACGCCGAGCCCGACATCGGCACCTGACTTCCGGCACCCGAGTTCCGACACAGAAGGAGCCCCACCGTGGTGGGGCTCCTTCTGTCGCGCATGGGTCAGTAGCGGTAGTGCTCGGGCTTGTAAGGCCCTTCGACGTCGACGTTGATGTACTCGGCCTGCTCCTTGGTGAGCTTGGTGAGCGTTCCGCCGAGAGCCTCGACGTGAATCCGCGCGACCTTCTCATCGAGGTGCTTGGGCAGGCGGTAGACCTCGTTGTCGTACTCGTCGGTCTTCGTCCACAACTCGATCTGGGCGATCACCTGGTTGGAGAAGCTGTTGCTCATCACGAACGAGGGGTGGCCGGTCGCGTTGCCGAGGTTAAGCAGGCGTCCCTCGGACAGGACGATGATCGACTTGCCGTTCTCGAAGATCCACTGATCGACCTGTGGCTTGACGGTGATGCGCTTGGCGCCCGACCGCTCTAGGCCGGCCATGTCGATCTCGTTGTCGAAGTGGCCGATGTTGCCCAGAATCGCCTGATGCTTCATGGCGCGCATGTGCTCGAGGGTGATGATGCCGAGGTTGCCGGTCGAGGTGATGACGATGTCGGCGTTGCCGATCGCGTCCTCGACGGTGACGACGTCGAAGCCGTCCATGAGCGCCTGCAGGGCGTTGATCGGGTCGATCTCGGTGACCTGGACACGGGCTCCCTGACCGGCGAGCGATTCGGCGCATCCCTTGCCCACGTCGCCGTACCCACAGATCAGCACCTTCTTGCCGCCGATGAGGACGTCGGTGCCGCGGTTGATGCCGTCGATCAGCGAGTGACGGGTCCCGTACTTGTTGTCGAACTTCGACTTGGTGACCGAGTCATTGACGTTGATCGCGGGGAAGGCGAGGTCGCCTGCGGCGGCGAACTGATACAGCCGCAGCACACCTGTCGTGGTCTCCTCGGTGACGCCCTGGACCGATTCGGCGATCGCGGTCCACTTGCCCTTGTCGGACTCGAACCGATTGCGCAGCAGTTCGAGGAACACCTTGTACTCGGCGGGATGGTCGTCCTCGGCGGGCGGGACCACGCCGGCCTTCTCGAACTCGGCGCCGCGCAGCACGAGCATCGTCGCGTCACCACCGTCGTCGAGGATCATGTTGGCGGGCTTGTCGGCCTCAGGCCACGTGAGCATCTGCTCGGCCGCCCACCAGTACTCCTCCAGGGTCTCGCCCTTCCAGGCGAAGACCGGCACGCCCTTCGGCTCGTCCGGGGTGCCGTGAGGCCCGACGACGATGGCCGCGGCCGCGTGGTCCTGGGTGGAGAAGATGTTGCACGACGCCCAACGGACCTCGGCGCCGAGCGCGGTGAGGGTCTCGATGAGAACTGCGGTCTGCACGGTCATGTGCAGCGAGCCGGAGATGCGTGCTCCCTTGAGCGGCAACACATCTGCGTTCTCACGCCGCAGCTCCATGAGACCGGGCATCTCGTGCTCGGCGAGCTCGATCTCCTTGCGACCGAAATCGGCCAGCGACAGATCGGCCACCTTGTAGTCGATTCCGTTGCGGCTGTCGGCCTTCAGCTCGTCCTGAGCAGTCGTCATCTGATCCCCTTGTCGTTCGCGTCGGGCGCCTGTCGACCAGGCGCGTATGCGTTCGATCCAGGCTAACCGAACGACCGAGCGGTTCCGAGGGGCAGGGCGCCGGAACTCAGGTGTCGCGTGGCGGACCTCCGTCGGCGGTCACCCCGCCGGCGGAGGTATCCGTGGTGCCGATCTGCTCACCTCGTTCGCGTCGGGCGAAGACCGACTTCCGGTAGCCGTAGGCGAAGTACACGACGACACCGAGCACCATCCACACGACGAACCGAATCCAGGTCTCGACCGAGAGATTCAGCATCAGCCACAGACACGCAAGGATCGACAGGATCGGGACGAACGGAACCCACGGCACACGGAAACCGCGCGGGAGATCGGGCCGCGTACGCCGCAGGACGATGACGCCGACACTGACCAGCACGAACGCGAAGAGAGTGCCGATGTTGACCATTTCTTCCAGGGTCCCCATCGGGAAGAAGGCCGCCAACACACCCGAGACGACACCGACCAGGATGGTGAACCGCACCGGTGTTCCCCGCTTGCCCGTGTGGGCGAGCGACCGCGGCAGCAATCCGTCGCGTGCCATGGCGAATCCGACGCGGGTCTGACCGAGCATCAGCACCATCACGACCGTTGTCAGACCGGCGAGGGCGCCGAAGTCGATGACCCAGCCCGCCCACGTCACGCCGTGATATTCGAAGGCGGTGGTGAGGGTCGAACCGGACACCTCCCCGGTCGCGGGATCTGTCTGATCGGCAAGCTCCGGGTAGGGCACCATGCCCGACACGACCAGGCTGACGCCCACGTAGAGGACGGTCACGATCGCCAGCGACCCGAGGATCCCGCGCGGCATCGCCTTCTGCGGGTTCTTGGTCTCCTCCGCCGTTGTGGCCACGACGTCGAAACCGATGAAGGCGAAGAACACCAGCGACGCAGCGGCGAGCAGGCCGTACCACCCGAAGGTGCTGCCCTCTGCACCGGTGAGCGCCGAGAACAGCGTCTGGTGCAGACCGGACTCACCTTCGGCGGGCGGAGCCGCGGGCGGGATGAACGGATCGTAGTTCTTCGCCGAGATGTAGAAGGCGCCGACGACGATCACCAGGAGGACGACGAACACCTTGATCGCGGTGATGACCAGCGACACCCGAGACGACAGCTTGGTGCCGAGTGCCAGCAGCACCGTCAGGACGGCGATCAGCAGGACCGCACCCCAGTCGAAACTGACCGAGTCGGTGATCTGTATCGACGCCGACGTGCCGATGATGTTGCCGAGGTAGAGCGACCACCCCTTGGCGACCACCGACGCGGCGAGGGCGAACTCGAGGATCAGGTCCCAGCCGATGATCCACGCGATGAACTCACCGAATGTGGCGAACGTGAAGGTGTACGCACTGCCGGCGACGGGCACGGTCGAGGCGAACTCGGCGTAGCAGAGTGCAGCGAGCGCGCACGCGATCGCAGCGAGTACGAACGCGAGCGAGACCGACGGTCCGGCCAGGTTGCCCGCGGTTCGCGCAGTGAGGGTGAAAATTCCGGCACCGACGACCACGGCGACGCCGAAGACGGTGAGATCCCACGAGGTGAGATCTTTCCGGAGTTTGGTGTCGGGTTCGTCGGTGTCGGTGATCGATTGCTCGACCGACTTGACGCGCCTGAACGGGCTACTCATCGGGTCCTCCCATGGTCCGGCGGGACAGGGTCACTGGCCCGCCCGCGGTCGTGGCGACGATGACGAACTCGCCTGGAGCGAATGCCTACGCTATCCGAACGATCTTCGGAACGAAGCGCATCCGCGAATGCGTGTCTGTCGGTGTGCGTCGTCCTCATCCCGATGAACCGCGAGCGAAACGTCGGTCCGGATTCTGCCCGACGTCGCCCATCGCAACCGCGTCAGCCCGCCGACGATGACGGGGACCCCACGGCGCGATGCCGCGAAGTCCCCGTCAGAGCGCCACCGGCGGGCGCAGACCTCGAGTCACACGAGTCCGCGGAAACCCGTTCCGATCGCCGCGTCGGTGTCCTGCATGACACGGCTGGCGTTGCTCACACCCTGCTCCAACGAGGTCAGCGAGTCACGGGACTGGGTGAAGATCCGATCGAAAGCGCCCTGCGCGTCGACGTAGGCGGCCTTGGCCTGTTGCGAGTTCCAGTTCCCGTCGAGGGCGGCAACCTGCGCCTTGAGCTGCGTGTTGAGATCCTCGAGCCGGGTGAAGGCAGCCCGCAGGCCGCCGCTGAGATCGCCGAGAGCGGCGAAGTCGTAGTTGATCGAGCCGTTCATGGTGGTTCCTTTCGCAGAACGTGAGGTTCGGGATGCGGACCGGTGTCAGACGCTGGTGTTCAGTCCGCGAGCCGCAGCCGCGTCCTGGTCCTCGTAACCGGCGAAGCCGTTGGTGAGCTGGGTCTTGATCTGCTCCAGCAACTGGTTCATCGTCAGCGCGGCCTTGTTCCAGTCGGTGTGCGTGCCGTCGAACGCGACACCGGCCGAGCCCTGCCACGTCGGCGTCGCGTTGCCGGCGTGCTTTGCGATCTCGTTGATGACGGCCTTCATGTCCTCGACGAGACTGCCGACCTTGGCTGCGGTGGCCTGTCCGTCCGCGACGTTCACGGTGACGCCGGCGCCGCCGCCTGCTCCGGGCAAGTTCAGCATGAGTGCTCCTCCTGTGTAACGGCACCGTTTGGCGATGCCCCCGTTGGTATCCGTGACACAGATACCCCTGACAGTTGATTCCCGCGGCGATCTGTTCCGCGGAATCCCCCGATGCGGATCATGGCATCCATTTCCCGTCGGGCAGGGTCTCTATCAACAGGCTGACCGCCTGTGCGATTCGATGACCCGTTCCCGGCGAGAAGGTGGTCCACACCCGACCGTCCGGGGACTTGCTGGGACTGCACACGATTCGACCCCGTTCAGTGTCGAAAACCGCCACAGCCCCAGAAGATTGAGCGAATCGCCCGTCCTCGTTCATCGAGGCGACGATCTCGGTGCGCGTCCGACAGGACGCGAGGGCAGCCGACACGACGGCGGCATCAGCCGGGGTCGCGCCCAGCGCATGCAGCGCGTCTGTCGTATCGGTGCCCGTCCGGCAGCGCCCCAGTCGGTCGACGACTTCGTCGGACGGGGCCGAAAACGCAGTGAAGTCGACCGGCGACGACACCTCCGCCCCGAACGCGTCGAACTGCGCCCTGACGACAGCCGCGAGCGCTCCCACGTCGGCGACGTCGACAACCGTGACGTCGACCCGGCGGTCCGTCCGCTTGGCGAGCACGTGGTCGTGACCGTTGCGCGCCAGATAGATTCGCCGGACGGAGCCGTCGGAGTACGAACGCACCTCGATCTCGCGCCGGGGTTGCGCCAGCACCCGCAGCACCGTCGCGGCCCACGCGGTCGGCTCGCCGTGTTCGATGAGATCGAGCGCTGTGATGGTCACGTCGGCATCGCCATCGGCGAGGGCGCGGGATTCGGTCTCGGTGCTGGCGCAGGGATTCTCGGAGACGTTCCCGAGATCGAGGACCACCGGCCAGGTCTGGACCCCGAAGCGTTCACCGAGCCTGCGGAGGACCGCGGCGTCGAGCGTCATCGCGGCGTCGTCGGTGATCGGCATCATCGGCGTTCACCCGGGGTGCCCAGCATCAGGGTCTCCGACAGGTAACGCGGATCGACGTCGGGTTGCCCGTGCCCGTCCGGTGACGAGACATAATGTGCTGCCGGACGATCCGACGTGGCCAGGTCTGCCCAGGTCGTCGTCTGGTCCGTGGCCTCGCTCGCCGCCGAGGACGGTGCGTCGGATGGGTCGAGCTCGGTGGCCTCGGCAGTGACAGTGCGGACGACCGAACCGCGGTCCGCCGAGCCGACCCCCGGGGCGACCGGGGGCGGCACACCGGGGCCCGTGTTGGGAGCAGACGCTCCCGGCGCTCCGCCGGGCGTCGTGGTGGCGACCTGCGATTGACCGCTCGCCACGATGGTCGGTGCGTACTTCAGTTTCTCGGGCGGGGGTGCGAACACTCCCCCGAATGCCGCGGGCATCGCCGCAACCGGGGGCGCGGCGGACACCGGCGTCGGCGGTGGGGGTGCCGATGCCTGCGCCGAAGCCGCCCGCTCGGCCGCGAGTGCATCGCCGGACACCAGGACCGGTGCGGACCGCGATGATTCCCAGGGCGCGGCAACCGATTCGGTGGCGCTCTCGTACGTCTGCATGACTCGGGCGGCGCGCATCCGCTGGTGCGCGACCGCACGCTCGGCCTGGGCGGCGGCGCCGGCGATGATCGGAGCGACCGCGGTGGCGGTGGTGGCGATCTCGTGCAGCTTCTCGACGACGTCGACCTCGGCGAGGTCGGGCATGTTCAAGCGCGCGACCGTGATCGCCGCGGCCTGGGATTCGGCACGAGCGGCGTTGGCGGCCGCCTCGGTCGCGACCTCGGCGAACCACGGTGCGAGCCGAGTCAGTTTCTCGAAGGCCGCGCTGGAGTGCGCAGACTGCCAGTGCGCGCCCAGGCGCGCCAGCACGGCCGCGTATTCGACTCCGGCTTGCCCGACATCGGCGGCGAGGGAGGCCCAGGCCATACCGGCCTCCGCCAGTGGCGCGGGCCCTGGACCGGCGCCGAGGTCGGCGGCAAGCTGTTCGGTCGGACGTGCGTCCCAATTGATTCCGGTGAAGCCGATCACGAGTGCCTCCCTTCGGCGCTGGTGGATTGTCGATGCGTGGGCTGAGTGACGTCGGGGCGCAGGATTTTCGCGAGGTCCCCTACAGCGCTACCCGGAAGGCGTCCGACGCCTCGGCGTCGCCCTCGATGAAACCGGCGGCCTGTGCGCGCAGCACGGCGGCGATCTTCCGCATCTCGAGAACGCCGCCGGCAGTGTCCTTCTCGAACTTCTCGGCGACCGTTGTGAAACTCGCGGCGGCGGCCGTCGACACTTCGTCGCGACCCTGGGCCGCCACCGGCAGCGCGCGGCCGGTGGTGGTGAGCGCGAGTTCCAGCCGATCCGCGATCCTGTCGAGGTCGCTTGCCGCCGAGAGCAGTTCAGCGGGTTCGACGCGGAGTTGCGAATTGCTCATACTTCCTCGTTTCGTTGTGGACCGGGCACACCCAGTCGCAGTTCGATGTCTGGGCTCGGATCGGTTTCGGCGGCTTCTTCGTGTCCGATGACCGCCGGAGCGACCTCGGGTGAATCACCGACCACACGACGGCCGTTGTCCTCGGTGACGAGATAGTCGGGTACGGCGTGCTGATCGTCCGACGCGCCCGCGCCCCGGGCACCGGCCGCGCCCATCGGGGCACCACCCATCGGAGCGCCACCCATCGGCATCGCGGCAGGCGTCGTCATAGCCCGCGCGCTCCCCGGCCCACCGAGGGAGGGCTCGCCGAGGGCGAAATTCGTCGGGACGGTCGGACGAGAAGCGCTGAGCGGGGTCGCGATCCCGCCCACGCCCCCGATTCCGCCGCCACCACCGCCGCCGCCACCGCCACCACCGCCACCACCCGCGCCCTTCGACTTCGGCGACAGCGCAGCGGGGATGACGGCGGGAGACGCGTGGTCGACGTTCATCATCTTGCTGATCGGTTGCATCAGGGTGGTCGGCAGTTCGGTCGCCGTGGACATGGCCGGTGACACCACATCGAGGATCGAGCTGGCGAGCGTGAAGGGCGACTGTCCGGCGCCTGCGGTGGGTGCACCGGTGACCGCGACCGGCGCCCCGTTCACCGCCATCGCCGTCGTCGGGGCGAGTAGCTCCGCCCGCGTCACGGCGACCGCGGCGGTCGCCTGCGACAGCCCCATGGATGCGAACCCGCCCGCCAAGCTGAGTCCGAGGCCGATGGCCGGCGACGTGATGAGGGGCACCGCGCCCATGATCTTCGCGACCGTTGCCGCGATGATCCCCTGCACGACGGCGAGCCCCTTGCCGACGATCGCGGCGGCCGTCTTGGTGTCCAGCGAGATTCCCGAACTCTGCGTGGCGAGAGCCGTACTGTTGGCTCCTGCCTCGGCGGTCTTGGCCCCGGCACTCACCGCACCCTGGCCGGTCCACAACTGATCGGCGAGCTTGAGCGCGCTCTGTCCCATGGTCATCGACGTCTCGAGCACCTTGGTGAGGCTCTCGAAGATGATCGTCGGATCGAACCCCCCGCCGGAGAGATCACCGGTGCCGAATCCGCCCAGCAGATCCGTCATCGGCTTGATGAACATGTCGAGATTCGGTGGCTGGAGCGGAGGCAGTCCCGGCATCGGCGGAAGCGGCGGTAGGACGGGGAGCGGAGGCAGCCCCATCCCGCCGAGCACGTCGGTGACGGTTCGGTCGAGGATCGGCCCAAGGGGTGTCGCCTCGATCATCTGCTGCACCGTCATGTGATTGAGGGCAGGCACATCCGGGACGCCCGGGAGTGCCGGCAGCGGGGGCGGGACCGTCACAGCACCGAACGGATGGCCGCGGCGCTCGATGCGTCGGTGCCCTCGAATTCGGCGAGCCCCGCCGCGGTCGACGCAGCGGTGGCGGCGTGGACGGCCGCCAGCTGCCCCACCGACATGAGGTGGCTGGCCTGAGCCGCGATGAAAGCGGCGAGGAACTCCTGGCCGATGAGGCCGAAGACGGGGACCATCGCCGCGGTGTTGGCCGCGGCGTCGATCGACCCTGCGGTGCCGACAGCAGTGGCCATCGCGGCATTCGTGGCGGCAAAGCCCTCGAGCACCTCTGGCGTCACCTTGACGTTCGTCATTCTCGAACCCCCTCGTGGTTGTCAGTCTGATGGATCGATTTCGTATCAGCCGGGTCCGTCATTCGGCCGGACGAGCGGCCAGCATGTCGCCGAATGACTCGTTGAATTCCTCGGTCACCGCGGCGATCCGGGCATAGACCTTCTGCGCGGCCACAGCGGCGGTCGTCACGATCTGGTCGGCAAGGCGACTCGCGCCGAGTTCATTGGCTCCGTAACCGAGTTGCAGGTCGATGAGCGCACCCTTGCCATCCACCTCGGCAGTGACCAGTCCGTCAGATGACGTCTCCCGGACCGAGATCGCGCTCAACCTCTCCTGGAAGTCGTGCAGGCCGTCGAGCTGCCGCTGTGCGCGGGCTTCGAGTTCATCCATTCCCCACGTCATCGCTGCAACCACGACGCGGGTGCATCGGCTTCCTCGTCGTCGCGCCACTCCGCTCGCGCGAGATCGTCCGGGCGGGGCAGCTGCATCTCCTGCACGAGGTCTCGGTCGACACCGGCGGCGAGAAGGTTCTCCCGGAGGCGGATACCCGCGGACATCGCCGCCTGCTGGCAGAGTCGGAGGATGTCCGCCGCGAGCAACGCCGGGTCTTTGTCGAGTTCGGACGACTCGATGCGAACCGCCACGGGCAGACCCTGGGCGGTGGTCCGGACGCCGAGTCCGCCGGATCGGGATCGGGCCGTCGTGAACTCGTGTATCGCCGCCCACGGGTCGTCGGAGACACCGTCGACGGAATCCCGAGGATCGTCGGAGTAGGTCATGGAAATCTGCACCCCCTTCACGCCGAATATGACGCAGCCGGGGTACCTTTCGGTTCCATCGAATTTTCGTTCGACGGAACCGGACCTCCCACATACGGTTCCGTGAGGAACCACGCACCCCGCTGCGCACATGTGTGAGTGCCTGATACTGCCATACTCGCCTGAACGCCACCACACCAGCGATACGGGATGCCAAACCTGTACAGGGAGTCGGCTCTGTGGATGTCGTCCGGACCGGGCCGATGGTCTTCGGTAGACTCCCGCACGACGCAGCCGGGGTTGATCGACAAAACGGGGTGGATCGCTGCACGCCTCGCCGAACTCGCAGCACCGCGATCGGCGCCCGGCCGCTTGACCAGAGGATTCCCCGATGACGTACGAGAACCCAACCAGGCCCGAGGGAGCTGGGCCCGACGGCCCGGGTGCCGACGCGCCGGCGCCGCCGCCCTGGCTGCAGTTCGCGCCGCCGACTTTCGATCCCGAGCCGCCGCCTCAGCCGGCCCCTCGTCCGAATGACAGCGGATCGCCGGTCGGCGAGCCGATGCCCCCGAGGCCCGAGGTCGAGACCGATCCGGCGCCGCCCCTGTCGGATCAACCGGTCTCCGGGTGGCCGCCCGCCGACCCATTCGGCGGTACCGCCTCTCCCGGAGCCGCGCCGCCCGTCGATCGGAATCTGCCCGGCGGGTCCGGTCCGCCGCCCTTCCGTCCCGAGGTCCCGCCCACCGCGAACCCGACGGCTCCCCCATGGCCGCAGCAGGTACCACCGAGTCCCAGACCGGATCAGCACAGACCGGATCAGTTCAGACCAGACCAGTTCGGGCCCGACCAGATCGCACCGGATCACATCACCGGCCCGACACCGAGGCCCGGGATGTCACCGAGCCACGGCGACCCGCACATCCCCCCACCCGGTTCACCCGCGCCGACTCCCCATGGCGGAACCCCGGGGCCGGCCCACCAAGGGATGCCGCCGACTCCGGTTGCCGGTCATCAACCCCCGCCCCAGGCAGGCCCGGTCCCGATGGGCCCCGGTCCTGCTCCGACGTTCCCAGGACAACCATTTCCCGGACAACCTGTGCACCACGGGTACGGGCCGCCGCCGGGAGGGCCGTCGCTCGATGAGGTCGCGCTCATCCGAAAGGCTCGTCGCGCGCCGAGTCGTGGGTGGCGACGCGCCGTGCACACACTGTCGGCCGGCGCCATCAATCCCGGTGAGTCGCAGGGCGACATCGAGTTCCAGCAACTGCTCGAACGGGTGAACCGGCCGGTTCGGGGGGACTACCGCATCGCCGTGTTGTCGCTGAAGGGTGGCGTGGGAAAAACGACGACCACCGTGGGTCTCGGCTCGACCTTCGCGTCATTGCGCGGCGACCGCGTGATCGCCGTCGATGCCAACCCCGACCTCGGCACGCTCGCACAGCGGATTCCGCAACAGACCAGGTCGACGGTCCGCGACCTGCTCGCCGACGAGAACGTCTACCGATACTCTGACGTCCGGGCACACACCTCGCAGGCCCCGAGCCGTCTCGAAGTTCTTGCCTCCGAACGAGATCCGGCAATGGCCGAGGCGTTCAACGAGGAGGAGTACCGCGGCGTCATCACCGTGCTGCAGCGCTTCTACAACATCATCATCACCGACTGCGGTACCGGCCTGAGTCACTCGGCGATGAACGGCGTCCTCGACCTCGCGAACACGATCATCCTCGTCAGCTCACCGGCTCTCGACGGTGCCCGCAGTGCCGGAGCAACCCTCGACTGGCTGGAGGCGCACGGGTTCGGGCACCTCGTGTCGCGTGCCGTCGTCGTCCTGAGTTCGTCGCGACCAGGGTCGTCGACCATCGACACCGACCAACTGGGCCAGCACTTTCTCACCCGATGCCGCGCCGTGCACAAGATCCCGTTCGACGATCATCTCGCCGAGGGCGCAGATGTCGATCTGGAATTGATGTCGAAGCCCACGAAGCGGTCGTTCGTCGAGCTCGCGACCACCATCGCCGACGATTTCTCGGGTGGGCCCGGACATCGCGAGGAGCCTTTCCTGCGATGACCCGGACCTGACCCTCGGCAGTCTCAGGACGCTTCGGCGCGCCGATCCCGTCGCGCGATCCGCCAGCGCCGCGCCAGGTGGATGAACGTGGGCACGACGATGGTGAGTACCGAGGCGATGATGAAGATCTCGATGTTGTCGCGGATGATCGGGACGTTGCCGAGGAAATAGCCGAGCAGGATGATCCCGGCGGCCCACGTGAAGCTGCCCAGGACGCTGAAGAGGGTGAACGTCCGGTGGGACATCCCGCTGAAGCCTGCGACCAGCGGGGTCAGCGTGCGGACGATCCCGATGAACCTGCCGAAGAACACGGTGAGCGGCCCGAAACGGTCGAAGTAGTGGTTCGTCTTCGCGAGGTACTCCGGCCCGATGGTCCGCATCAGCTTGCCCTCGACCACGCTGCGACCCACGCGCCGGCCGATGAAGTAGCCGCACTGGTCGCCGATGATCGCCGCCAGCGGTACCGCAATACACAGGAGCCACAGCGGAGCGAAGGGATCGGGCTGCGCGGCGAACACGCCTGCGGTGAAGAGCACCGAGTCGCCGGGGAAGATGAACCCGACCAGGATGCCGGTTTCCACGAAGATCAGCACGCAGAGGCCGATGAGGCCGCCGGTGGCCACGAAGGACTCGATGTCGAAGGGATTCATCGAATCCAACAGTAGTTGCGCGGACGGCCGTTCGGAGCCCTGTCACGTCGCGACGTGCAAGGCGTCGGCAAGCATTCAGTTCCCCGTAACCCCCGGTCATCGACACCGCGTCAGGCCCCGACGCGCACGACCGCCGGGGATGCGGTTTACTCGGTCTCTGAGGCGTACTCGGTCTCTCAGGCTTACACGGGCCGTTGCCACATAACGGTCCGTCGCCGATGACGCGAGCCGACACACGTACGAGCGACACCGAGGGGAGAGACAGTGCCCACCAAGCACCTCGATCCGTCCCCCGGCACGTCGTCCGGCCCCACGCTGCGCCCGGTGTCCGACACCGACGTCCGCACCGAGTACCACACCATTCACGGTTACCGCCGCGCCTACCGGATCGCGGGCACCGGTCCTGCCCTGCTGCTCATCCACGGGATCGGCGACAACTCGTCGACGTGGGACGAGGTCATCCCCATCCTCGCGCAGCACTACACCGTCATCGCACCGGATCTGCTCGGGCACGGGAACTCCGACAAGCCCCGCGCCGACTATTCGGTGCCTGCGTTCGCCAACGGCATGCGCGACCTTCTCGTCGTCCTGGGGATCAGCAAGGTGACTGTCGTCGGCCACTCGCTCGGTGGCGGCGTGGCGATGCAGTTCTGCTACCAGTTCCCGCGGTTCGTCGAACGCCTCGTGCTGGTCGCCGCCGGCGGCGTGACCCGCGACGTCAATCCGGCCCTGCGCCTGTTCTCACTGCCGGTTGTTCCGCAGGCCCTGTCGGTACTTCGTGTCCCCGGTGTCGTCCCGGGACTCACGGCGCTCGCGCGAGCGATCGTCGCCGCGCCGCTGCCGCCGCTGTTCCCGTCCTCGGCGACGCCCGAACACCTGCTGGCCGACCACGAAGACCTCATGCGCGTGCTCGGCGGGCTCGCCGACCCCACCGCTTCGGCAGCTTTCCTCCGGACCCTGCGCGCCGTCGTCGACTGGCGCGGGCAGTCCGTCACGATGCTCGACCGCTGCTACCTCACTGAACGCCTGCCGGTCCTGCTCGTATGGGGCGACCGGGACATCGTGATCCCCCACCACCACGGCGAGCTCGCACATTCGGCGATCCCGCACTCCGAGTTCGAGACCTTCTCGGGGTCAGGCCATTTCCCGTTCCACGACGATCCCGAGCGCTTCTGCCGGATCGTCATCGACTTCATCTCGCGCCACGCACCGGTCGAGTTCGACCCCCTCAACTGGCGGCATCTCATGTCCGAGGGTGCCCATCCGGAACATTTCGTCGGGGACGACGACACCGTCGACGAGGTGCTCGAGGCCTTCGAAGACGAGCGCAACGCCACCTGACCCGAAAGACACTCGCGTATGCCACCATTGCTGGATGACCTACCCGGGTAGTGGCGATCACGGCACACGTCCGTTGCCGCATCAGCCGAATGCGTACGACTCCAGTCCTGGTTTCGTGCCGGCGCCCGCCGACTACCCGAATCCGACCCAATTCCCGAGCCCCGGTGCGGCACCCGCATACGGTGGCCCGTATTACGACGCGGGGGCGGCCGCGCTGCCCGAGACGCCACTCGTGGTCATCGGCGACATCACCTGCACGCAGCACTACGTGATCACACCGTCGGGCACGTTTCCACTCGCCGGTTCGCAGTGGGAGGTCACCGACATGTCGGTGTCGACCGAACAGATGTCACAGACGGGCCTCGTCCTGGCGCTGGTCGGCTTCTTTCTGGTCTGCTTTCTGAGTCTGCTGTTCTTGCTGATGAAAGAACGGCGCACGACGGGCCACATCCAGGTGAGAGTCCGGGGCGCAGGGGGCACGATGCACGTCACCAACATCCCGGCGACATCGGCCTGGGTGATGAGCGACGTGTCCGGCCGCGTGCACTACGCGCGCCAGCTGGCCGCCGTCGCATGAGCCGAGTCGCCTGACCGCCCGCCCCTTCGACCCGCAACGCCGTTCGACCCACGTCACGAGGAGGATCACCCGATGACCACGCCAGACAGTCCGGACAACAAGCCCAACGACCCGTTCGTGAAGCAGCCCCCGCCGGCCGATGCGACGCCGGCCTACGGCACCGACCCCGCGCAGCAGCCGGGAAGTCCGGACTTCGGAACGGCTGGGACGTCCCAGCCCGGCTTCGACAATCCCCAGTACGGCGACCAGCAGTACGGGACAGCCCAGCAGTACGGCGACCAGCAATACGGGACACCCCAGCAGTACGGCGACCAGCAACAATACGGGGCACCGCAGCAGTACGGGGGCCAGCAACAATACGGGGCACCGCAGCAGTTCGGTGCGGCCCAGCCCTACGGGGCGCCGCAAGGCGGATATCCCGCGGCTCCCGGCTACGGTTACGGCGGCGCACCCGACCCCACCGCGCCGTATGGCCGCGACCCGGCAACCGGCGAGCCGCTGTCCGACAAGTCCAAGCTCGTCGCCGGTCTGCTGCAGATCTTTCTCGGGAGCCTCGGCGTCGGCCGCTTCTACATCGGCGACAACACCACCGGCGCGATCCAGCTCGGCCTGACCATCCTCGGTTACATCACCGCGATCTTCCTGGTCGGGTTCATCATCATCTTCGGCGTCGCCATCTGGGCCCTCGTCGACGGCATCATGATGCTGACCGGCAGCGTGCGGGACAAGAACGGGCTCAAGCTCGGCAACTGAGACCGATCGGCAGACCCCGGGGATGTGTCCCCGGGGTCTCGTTGTATCGCAACCACTTCGGCACGATCGGCCCTGTCCTACATATGGCCACTGAGAACCACCCCTGAGACAGTCACCGTCGACATATGGGCGCCGGTGGCCGCCTCGAGGGCGGTTATCAGAGACTCGCCATGCGGCGGGCGATCAACCGCCGCAGCAACCGGTCGACCCGCGCACGTCGCGGGTCACCGTGTTGCGTGCGGCGAGCTCGTCGTCGGCGGGATAGTCGACGCCGACCAGACACAGCCCTCGAGCCTGCGCCACGGGCACTTCGCTGCTGCGCTCTCGCTCCTCGAGAAGCCCACGGCACCAGTCGATGTCGCGCCGTCCGTCGCCGACACTGGCGACCGCGCCGACCAGCGAACGCACCATAGACCAGCAGAACGCGTCTGCACTGACCTCACCGACGAGAACACCGGTGTCGTCGCGGGACCACGAGAAGCGCTGCAGTTCGCGGATGGTCGTCGCACCTTCTCGGCGGCGACAGAACGCCGCGAAGTCGTTGAGCCCCAGCAGCTCCGCCGACGCCGCGTTCATCGCGTCGACGTCGAGAGGTCGGCGCCACGTCGCAGTCGTCCGTGCCTCCACCGGCTCGGCACCCCACCGCACATCGGTCATGCGGTAGCGGTAGTGACGGCGCAGCGCCGAGAACCGGGCATCGAAATCTCTCGGGACCATGCGGGCCGCCGTCACCCGCACGTCGTCGGGACACATCTTCGCCAGGCGTCCGACCAGCGTCGACGGGTCGCCGCCGATCGAGCGGGTCGCCAGTGCCGACCGCGGGACGTCGGCATGTGCGACCTGCCCAGTCGCGTGCACACCGGCATCGGTGCGGCCCGCCACGGTCAGCCGCACCGGCGCACGCAGCACCGTCGACAACCGGGTCTCGAGTTCCTCGCAGACGCTGCGCTGACCGATCTGCCGTGCCCACCCGGCGAAGTCGGTTCCGTCGTAGGAGACGTCGAGGCGGAGACGACAGAACCCGTCGGCACCGGGATCCGGGCCGACGGGTTCGGTCTGCACTTCTCGACTCAGTCGACTACTTCTTGTCGCCGTCGACGTCTGCTCCGGCTGCCTCGGCATCGGGAGCGGTCGCCGCGGTGGACTCGTCGTCGACGGCCTCGGCCACGGCCTCGGCGTTGGCGACCTCGGCATCGGTGGCGTCGGCCTCGACGGCCTCCACCACGTTGTCCGAGCCTGCGTCCGAATCGGTATCGGCGACAACCTCTTCGGTGGCGTCGAGCTTGTCCTCGGCGGCCTTCTTGGAGGCGGCGACGCGGGTCGCGCGGCTTGCCTCGCTCGACGCGGTGGACTCGCGCACCAACTCGATCACGGCCATCGGGGCGTTGTCACCCTTGCGCGGCAGCGTCTTGATGATGCGGGTGTAGCCACCGGGACGATCGGCGAACGACGGGCCGATCTCGTCGAACAGCACGTGGACGATGTCCTTGTCACGGATGTCCTTCAGCACCTCACGACGGTTGGCCAGCTTGCCGGCCTTGGCGTGGGTGATGATCTTCTCCGCGTACGGACGCAGGCGCTTGGCCTTGGCTTCCGTGGTGGTGATGCGGCCGTGCTCGAAGAGCGAGGTGGCGAGATTCGCCAGCATCGCCTTCTGGTGGCTGGCCGACCCGCCGAGGCGGGCACCCTTGGTGGGCTTGGGCATTGTCTTCTCCTAGGAGGACTCCACATCACGCGATGCGGAAGTCAGGGTTTGGGCAGTGACAGCTACCGCCGCGTCGAAGCGACTACAGCTGCTCGGTCTCCGCGAAATCCTCACCGGAATCGGCGTCGAAGGACGCGTCTTCCGACCACGTGCCGGTGGCCGGGTCGTAACCCGCGACCTGCGACGGATCGAAGCTGGCCGGGCTGTCCTTGAGGGACAGACCGAGCGCGTGCAGCTTGACCTTGACCTCGTCGATCGACTTCTGTCCGAAGTTACGGATGTCGAGCAGATCCGACTCGGTCCGGGCAACGAGCTCGCCGACGGTGTGCACACCCTCGCGCTTGAGGCAGTTGTAGGAACGAACGGTCAGCTCGAGATCCTCGATCGGCAGGCTGAACGACGCGATGTGGTCGGCCTCGGCCGGCGACGGCCCGATCTCGATGCCCTCGGCCTCGACGTTGAGCTCCCGGGCGAGCCCGAACAGCTCCACCAGGGTCTTGCCCGCCGACGCCAGCGCGTCACGCGCACTGATCGAGTTCTTGGTCTCCACATCGAGCACCAGACGATCGAAGTCGGTGCGCTGCTCGACACGAGTGGCCTCGACCTTGTAAGTCACCTTGAGCACCGGCGAGTAGATCGAGTCGACCGGGATGCGGCCGATCTCGGCACCCGACGCCTTGTTCTGCACGGCCGGCACGTAGCCGCGGCCCCGCTCGACGACGAGCTCGATCTCGAGCTTGCCCTTGTCGTTCAGGGTGGCGATGTGCAGATCAGGGTTGTGCACGGTGACACCGGCCGGGGGCACGATGTCGGCACCGGTGACGGTGCCCGGACCCTGCTTGCGCACGTACATGGTGACCGGCTCGTCCTCATCCGAGCTGACCACGAGGCCCTTGAGGTTCAGGATGATGTCGGTGACGTCTTCCTTGACCCCGGCCACGGTGGTGAACTCGTGGAGGACACCGTCGATACGGATGCTGGTGATGGCTGCACCCGGGATCGAGCTGAGCAGGGTACGCCGCAGCGAGTTGCCGAGGGTGTAACCGAAGCCCGGCTCGAGCGGCTCGATGACGAACTTCGAACGGTCCTCGGCAAGCACTTCCTCGGTGAGGGTGGGTCGCTGTGAGATGAGCATTTCTTGGATCTCTCCTTTGGCCGACCGCTATATGACGGCCTCGAGGGTGAACCGAACAGCTGATGCTGTCGGGCGGTGTGTCTTACTTCGAGTAGAACTCGACGATGAGCTGCTCGGTCAGCGGGACATCGATCTGGGCACGCTCGGGCACGCTGTGCACGAGGATGCGCAGGGTCGAGGGCACGACCTGCAGCCAACCCGGGACCGGACGATCGCCGACGAGCTCCTTGGCGATCTGGAACGGGACGGTCTGCAGCGACTTCGGGCGGACGTCGATGATGTCGTACTGGCTGACGCGGTAGCTGGGCACGTCGACCTTCACACCGTTGACGGTGAAGTGGCCGTGGCTGACCAGCTGGCGGGCCTGACGACGCGTCCGGGCGATGCCCGAGCGGTACACGACGTTGTCCAGACGGGTCTCGAGCAGCTTCAGCAGTTCGTCACCGGTCTTGCCGTTGCGACGATTCGCCTCTTCGAAGTAGCGACGGAACTGCTTCTCCATCACTCCGTAGGTGAAGCGCGCCTTCTGCTTCTCCTGCAGCTGGAGCAGGTATTCGCTCTCCTTGATCCGCGAGCGGCCGTGCTGGCCGGGCGGGTAGGGGCGACGCTCGAATGCAGCGTCTCCACCGATCAGGTCGACGCGAAGGCGACGAGACTTCTTGGTTGCGGGGCCGGTATAACGAGCCATGTTTCTCTGTTCCTCCCTTTCCCGCTAGACCCGACGCCGCTTGGGCGGACGGCAACCGTTGTGCGGCTGCGGGGTGACATCGGAAATGGTGCCGACTTCGAGGCCGGCTGCCTGCAGGGAGCGGATGGCGGTCTCGCGACCCGAACCCGGTCCCTTGACGAACACGTCGACCTTCTTGACGCCGTGCTCCTGGGCCTTGCGCGCAGCGTTCTCGGCCGCGAGCTGAGCCGCGAACGGGGTGCTCTTGCGCGAGCCCTTGAAACCGACGTGGCCCGACGACGCCCAGCTGATGATGTTTCCGCTGGGGTCGCTGATCGACACGATGGTGTTGTTGAACGTCGACTTGATGTGTGCGTGGCCGTGCGGGACGTTCTTCTTATCGCGACGGCGGGTGCCCTTCTTGGGGCCTGCGCTACGTGACTTCGGAGGCATTACTTCTTCTTCCCGGCGATGGTCTTCTTCGGGCCCTTGCGAGTGCGGGCATTGGTCTTGGTGCGCTGTCCACGAACGGGCAGGCCACGACGGTGGCGCAGACCCTGGTAGCAGCCGATCTCGATCTTGCGACGGATATCGGCCTGCACCTCGCGACGCAGGTCACCCTCGACCTTCACCGAGGCTTCGATGTACTCACGCAGCTTCGAGACGTCTGCGTCGGTGAGATCCTTGGCTCGCAGGTCGGGGCTCAGGCCCGTTCCCTCGAGGATCTCCTTGGAGGTGGTACGCCCAACTCCGTAGATGTAGGTCAGTGCGATCTCCAGCCGCTTCTCGCGGGGGAGATCCACACCAGCAACACGTGCCATGTGGCGGATTTCCTTTTCGATTTCTCAGAGGTCTGCTCCCAGTCCGTCCCGCGAGCTGGTGCCGAACCGTGTGTCCGGCCTCGTGGGCTCCGGCCTCTGATCCGGAGGTAGGCGGTGACGCGTCTGTCGCCGCTGGTGTTGAGAGGTCCTTGGATATTCAGTTGTCGGTCTTCAGTTGTTCTGACTCAAGCGACCCGGAGGGTGCGCGTGATCAGCCCTGACGCTGCTTGTGACGCAGGTTCTCGCAGATCACCATGACCCGACCGTTGCGGCGGATCACCTTGCACTTCTCGCAGATCGGCTTGACGCTCGGCTGAACCTTCACGTCAATCTCTCCTGCTCGGCTCGCCCGCGCGCACGCCGAAACGGCCGTACACGTGGGTGTCGGTCTCCTCCCGGACGGATGTCCGAGAAGCCTGTCCCCGGCAACGCCGGGAAAGTCCTACTTGTAGCGGTACACGATTCGCCCACGAGCCAGGTCGTAGGGCGAGAGTTCCACGACGACCCGGTCCTCGGGCAGGATGCGGATGTAGTGCTGCCGCATCTTGCCGCTGATGTGGGCGAGAACCTTGTGCCCGTTCTCCAACTCAATACGAAACATCGCATTGGGCAGGGGTTCGATCACTCGACCCTCGACCTCGATGGCCCCGTCTTTCTTCGCCATGTCCTCCGCGATTCCTGGCCGTGACCACGACATCTCGACGATGCTGCGGCCGTTGGCCGGGTTGAATCAGTGTTTGTCCGTTAGGGTGTTGGCACCGGTCCGCGAGGACCTGTACCCGGTGCGAATCAGCCGGACCCGCGTGCTGACACGCCGATGCCCGGCACGCGATGCGCACCGACGATCCATGTTACGCGAACTGCGGGAACACTCCAAATGCGTCCGGGCACCACGAGGGGCCGATGACGGCGAGGACCGATGACATGGGCACTGTCGACGAGTACTTGGCCGAACTCGACCCCGCCGACCGCGAGGTCATCCGGCACATCTACGACCTCGCCCGTGGGGCACGGTAGGGTTTCCAGCCCGACTCCCCTCCGGCCCGACACCCCTCCGTCGGACGACGCGATCCGCGCGATGATGACCTTCCGTCGCGATCAGATCGACGGCTGACCATCGCCTCGTCGCACCTCCGGTGTGGCGGCTCGGCTTTCCTGGGTTAGGGTCGACGACGCATGTGGTTCGCCGCGTCGGAGATCGTTTCGGTTCCCTTCCGCGGCGTCGAGTCGCCGGCGTCACGTCGGCGGACGAGAGGGAATCCGGTTCGAATCCGGAGCTGTCCCCGCAGCGGTATGCCGTAACGACCACCGTCATCAGCACTGGGCTCCGGCCTGGGAAGCGACGGTCAGTAGGAATCTCGATCGAGATGCGACGGCGAGCCCGAAGACCTGCCAGGTGTACCGGACGCGCCGCGTCCGGTGGCTCGCCGCCTCGAGGACTGGGCGCAGGTCGAACCGGTGATCGTCGCGCGCTCTCTGCTGCCGTGACGTGGCCCGATCGATCTCACCTGCTGGGCGGTGAACCATCCGCCCGTCAGTAGGAGAAGTCGACTCACATGTCCGACACCGTCCGCCGCGACTCCGCGGCACCGTTCACGACCACCGTTCTCGGTACCGCACGCATCGGTCCCCGGCGAGAGCTGAAGAGGGCCGTCGAAGGCTATTGGGCCGGTCGTATCGACCGCACCGAACTCACGAAGGTGGCGCAACGTCTGCGCCACGACCAGTGGGTCCAGCTCACCCAGGCCGGGCACGACTCGATCCCGGTCAACACGTTCTCGTACTACGACCAGGTGCTCGACACCTCGGTCCTGCTCAACGCGCTACCGCCCAGGTTCGCCGGCATCGACGATCCCCTCGACCGATATTTTGCAGCGGCGCGCGGCACCGCCGAGGTCACTCCGCTGGAGATGACCAAGTGGTTCGACACCAACTACCACTACCTGGTCCCGGAGATCGGCCCGTCGACCACGTTCTCGCTGAATCCCGACAAGGTGCTGGCCGAGGTTGCCGAGGCCAGGGAACTGGGTATCCCGGCCCGTCCGGTGATCGTCGGGCCGGTGACGTTCCTGGCGCTGTCCAAGGCGGTGGACGGCGCGAGCGCACCGCTCGATCGCCTCGACGAGCTGGTCCCGATCTACCGCGACCTCTTGACCCGGCTGGCCGAGGCCGGCGTCGACTGGGTCCAGCTGGACGAACCAGTCCTGGTCACCGACGCAGCCGCGGACCTGGGGCCTCGAGCCGAATCGGTGTACAACGCCCTGGGCTCGCACGACCGGCGTCCTGCCATCGCGGTGGCAACGTACTTCGGTGACGCCGGTGATCGATTGGCACACCTGGCGCGGACACCGATCGAGGCCGTCGCCGTCGACC
Source organism: Gordonia sp. NPDC058843 (assembly GCF_042743165.1). Lineage (NCBI taxonomy): Bacteria > Bacillati > Actinomycetota > Actinomycetes > Mycobacteriales > Gordoniaceae > Gordonia > Gordonia sp. NPDC058843. Next base: position 26,074 of record NZ_JBHYNC010000021.1, on the reverse strand, counting down.
TCGTCGAAGGCGCGGTCGAGACCGTGGCCGGCACCCCCGGTCTGGCGGACAAACTCCTGATCGCCGGCATCGTGGACGGCCGCAACGTGTGGCGCACCGACCTGGACAAGGCCGCCGCGACGCTGGCCACCGTCCTCGGGTCCGCTCGATCGGTCGCCGTGTCGACGTCGTGCTCGACCTTGCACGTCCCCTACACCCTGGACGCCGAGGACGAACTCGACACCAACCTTCGCGGCTGGCTGGCGTTCGCCGCCGAGAAATTCCGCGAGGTCTCGGTGTTGTCGTCGGCACTGCGCGAGGGCCGTGCCGCGCAGGCTGTGGCGTTCGCCGAGAGCGCGATGGCGTTGGCCAGCCGCGCCACCGACCCTCGCCTGCACAACGCCGAAGTCCGCGCGCGTCTGGACGCGGTGACCGACACCGACGCCACGCGCGGTCCGGCCGAGAGCCGTCTGTCCGCCCAGCAGGAACGCCTGGGGTTGCCACCGCTGCCGACCACCACGATCGGCTCGTACCCGCAGACCGCTGCCATCCGGCTGGCGCGAGCCGCGCTGCGGTCGGGCGAGATCGATCAGGCCGAGTACGTGAACCGGATGAAGGCGGAGATCGCCGACGTCGTGGCACTGCAGGAGTCGGTCGGCCTGGATGTGTTGGTGCACGGGGAACCCGAGCGCAATGACATGGTGCAGTACTTCGCCGAGCAGTTCGACGGCTATTTCGCCACCGCCAACGGCTGGGTACAGTCCTACGGCTCGCGGTGCGTACGCCCACCGATCCTCTACGGCGATGTCGCTCGTCCCGCGCCGATGACCGTCGACTGGATCACCTACGCCCAGACACTGACCGGCAAGCCGGTCAAGGGAATGCTGACCGGCCCGGTGACGATCCTTGCCTGGTCGTTCGTTCGCAACGACCAGCCACTGTCGACATCTGCCGATCAGATCGCACTGGCCATCCGTGACGAGACCGTCGATCTGGAAACGGCAGGGGTCGGGATCATCCAGGTCGACGAGCCGGCGCTGCGCGAGTTGCTGCCGCTACGCAACGCCGACAAGCCCGCTTACCTGCACTGGGCCGTGCGGGCATTCCGCATCGCGACCTCGGGGGTCCGCGACGACACCCAGATCCACACCCACCTGTGCTACTCGGAGTTCGGCGAGGTCATCGGTGCGATCGCCGACCTCGACGCCGACGTCACCTCGATCGAGGCGGCGCGCTCGCACATGGAAGTCCTCGACGACCTCGACGAGGCCGGCTTCCGCAACGCGGTCGGCCCGGGTGTCTACGACATCCACTCACCACGTGTGCCCGAGCAGGACGAGATCTTCACGGCCCTGTCCTCGGCGATGTCGAGCGTCGGCACCGCGCGCCTGTGGGTCAACCCGGACTGCGGACTGAAGACCCGCGGGACCCCGGAGGTGGTCGAATCGCTCACCAACATGGTTGCCGCGGCAGCGCGCCTGCGCGAGACGATCTCCTGACGATCGCGCCGAACGGGCTCGCCGATCACCGGTTCCACGACTGATCACGGCCGTCGCACTCACTGAGAGTGCGACGGCCGTGATCATCTGGGGCCACCGTCCTCATGCGGCCTCGGAGCGCCTGTGCGTCAACCGATCTCGATCAACAGGTCGCCGGGGACGACCTGGGTGACCGACTCGATGGCGACCCGCGCGACCGTGCCACCGACGGGCGCGGTGATGGTGGCCTCCATCTTCATCGCCTCGATGGTGCCGATGGCCGCGCCGGCAGCGATCTCGTCGCCGACGCCGACCGTCAGGGACACGACACCGGCGAACGGAGCACCGATGTGGCGCGGGTTGGCCCGGTCGGCCTTCTCTGCGGCGGCCACCTCGGCGTCGACCGACCGGTCACGCACCTGCACCGGCCGAAGTTGCCCGTTGAGGATGCACATGACGGTGCGCATGCCTTTGTCGTCGGGTTCGCTGATCGCTTCGAGTCCGATGAGCAGCTCCACGCCCGGTTCGAGTTCGACGCGGTGCTCCTCGCCGTAGCGCAAGCCGTAGAAGAACTGGTTCGCCGACAATCGTGAGGTGTCGCCGTAGGTGTCGTGATGGTCGCCGAACTCCTTGGTGGGGCCGGGGAAGAGGAGCCGGTTGAGAGTGTGCTGCCGCTCGCGGCCCGGTGTGTCCAGTGCTCCCGAGTCCTCGTCCGAGAGGTTCCCGGACACCGGCGCCGAATCGGCTCGGCCCTCCAGCGCGACCGTGCGTAGCGGTTCCGGCCACCCGCCGGCCGGGTCGCCGAGCTCGCCGCGCAGGAATCCGACGACCGAATCCGGGATGTCGTGGGAACGCGGATCGGCGGCGAACTCCTCGGCCGTGATCCCACTGCCCACCAGCGCCAGGGCGAGATCACCGACGACCTTCGACGACGGCGTGACCTTGATCAGCCTGCCCAACATGCGGTCGGCCGCGGCATAGGCCTGCTCGACCGCCTCGAACCGGTTGCCGAGTCCGAGTGCGATGGCCTGCTGTCGCAGGTTCGACAACTGTCCGCCAGGGATCTCGTGCGTGTAGACGCGGCCGGTCGGCGCCGGTAGTCCGGATTCGAACGGGGCATACACCTTGCGCAACGCCTCCCAGTACGGTTCGAGATCGCACACCGCCTGGAGATCGAGGCCGGTGTCGCGCTCGGAATGCGCGGCCGCGGCCACGATCGCCGACAGTGCCGGCTGGCTGGTGGTGCCGGCCAGCGCGGCACTGGCACCGTCGACCGCCGATGCGCCGGCCTGCCAGGCCGCCAGATAGGTCGCCAACTGCCCACCGGGGGTGTCGTGGGTGTGCACGTGCACCGGCAGGTCGAACTCACGGCTCAACGCCGACACCAGTGTCGTCGCAGCGGGGGCACGCAGCAGTCCCGCCATGTCCTTGACGGCCAGAATGTGTGCACCGGCGTCGACTATCTGTTCGGCCAGGCGTAGGTAGTAGTCCAGCGTGTAGAGATCCTCGGCGGGGTTCGCCAGATCACCGGTGTACGACATGGCGACCTCGGCGACCGCGGTTCCCGTCTCGCGGACCGCATCGATCGCCGGGCGCATCGCGTCGATGTTGTTGAGCGCGTCGAAGATCCGGAAGATGTCGATGCCGGTGGCGGTCGCCTCGGCGACGAACGCCGTGGTCACCTTCGACGGGTACGGGGTGTATCCGACGGTGTTCGCACCGCGCAGCAACATCTGGAGACAGATGTTGGGCACCGCGTTCCGCAACTGCGCCAGCCGGTCCCACGGGTCTTCCTTCAGAAACCGCAGCGCGACATCGTAGGTGGCGCCGCCCCAGCACTCCAGCGACAACAACTGCGGGGTCATGGCCGCCACGTACGGGGCGACCATCATCAGACCCGAGGTACGAACCCGAGTGGCCAGCAACGACTGATGCGCATCGCGGAACGTCGTGTCGGTGACACCCAGCGCCTTCGAATCGCGCAGGGCGTCGGCAAATCCCTGCGGCCCCAGGGTGAGCAGTCGCTGCCGAGACCCGTCCGGCGGCGACGCCAACGTCGCTCGGTCGAGGACCGGCAGCTTGTCTCGCGGGTACACCGTCGTCGGACGCTCACCGTGGGGTTTGTTCACCGTGACATCAGCCAGATAGGACAGGATCTTCGTGCCGCGGTCCGCCGACGATCTCGAGGTCAGCAGCCAGGGCCGGTCCTCGATGAACGAGGTCGTGACCCGCCCCTCACGGAAATCGGCATCGTCGAGCACAGCCTGCAGGAAAGGGATGTTCGTGGCCACACCACGGATGCGGAACTCGGCAACCGCACGCCGGGCGCGGCGTACCGCTGTTGCGAAGTCGCGCCCTCGACAGGTCAGTTTGACCAGCATCGAGTCGAAGTGCCCACTGACCTCGGCACCGAGGACCGCACCACCGTCCAGGCGCACCCCGGCTCCACCCGGACTGCGGTAGGCGGTGATCCGCCCGACGTCGGGCCGGAAGTCGGCGGCCGGATCCTCGGTGGTGATGCGGCACTGCAGCGCCGCACCACGAATCCGTAGCGTGTCCTGACTCAGACCGAGGTCGTCCAGGGATTCGCCTGAGGCGATACGCAATTGCGCGGCAACCAGATCGACGTCGGTGATCTCCTCGGTGACCGTGTGTTCGACCTGGATGCGCGGATTCATCTCGATGAACACATGCCGGTTCTGCTCGTCGAGCAGGAACTCGACCGTGCCGGCGCAGGTGTATCCGATGTGCCTCGCGAATGCGACTGCGTCGGAACAGATCCGTTCACGCAGTTCCGCCGAGAGGTTCGGTGCCGGCGCCAGTTCGATCACCTTCTGGTGGCGTCGCTGCACCGAGCAGTCCCGCTCGAACAGGTGGATCACGTTGCCGTGGTTGTCGGCGAGGATCTGCACCTCGATATGGCGTGGCTCGACCACCGCCTGTTCCAGGAACACCGTCGGATCGCCGAACGCCGCCTCGGCCTCCCGCGAGGCGGCCCCGATCGCATCAGCCAGTTCGGCGATCCGCCCCACCCGCCGCATACCGCGTCCGCCGCCGCCGGCCACGGCCTTCACGAACACCGGGAAGTCCATGTCACGGCCGGCACGGACCAACTCGTCGACGTCGGCCGACGGCTCCGACGACGCCAGAACCGGCAATCCCGCCGCCTTCGCCGCGGCCACGGCCGTTGCCTTGTTGCCCGTCAGCTCCAGCACGTCCGCGGACGGTCCGACGAAGGTGATCCCTGCGGCCGCGCAGGCCCGGGCCAGGCCCTGGTTCTCCGACAGGAAGCCATAGCCCGGGTAGATCGCGTCGGCGCCACAGCGTTCCGCTGCCGCGACCACCTCCTCGACCGACAGATAGGCGCGCACCGGTTGCCCTGGGTTGCCGATCTGATACGACTCGTCGGCTTTCGCCCGGTGTACGGAGTTGCGGTCCTCGTGGGGGAAGACCGCGACTGTTCGGGCACCGAGTTCGAAGGCCGCGCGGAAGGCCCGCACAGCGATCTCGCCTCGATTGGCGACCAGGACTTTCTCGAACACGTGTCTCTCTCTCGTCGGGCTGGGATGTGATGACTATGCCGAGGTCAGCGACCGCTGGGGCAGGCCCGAGTACTGGCTGAGCGGGCGGATCAGGGCATTGGAGGCGACCTGTTCCATGATGTGCGCGGTCCAGCCGGTGATCCGGCTCATCACGAAGATCGGCGTGAAGGAGGCGATGTCGAAACCCATCAGGTAATAGGCAGGGCCGGTGGGGTAATCGAGGTTGGGTTTGATACCGGTACGTGCGCCCATGGCTGTTTCGAGTTCGGTGTAGATGTCGCACCACTTGGTCTCACCGAGGTGATTCGCAACGTCGAGCAAGGCCTTCTTCATGGTGGGAACGCGCGAGTCACCGTTCTTGTAGACGCGGTGACCGAATCCCATGACCTTTTCGTTGGCATCGAGTTTGGCCGTGAGCCATGGCGCGGCTCGGTCGGGCCGGTCGATGTCGATCATGTCGTACATGACGGCCTCGTTGGCGCCACCGTGCAGCGACCCTTTCAGCGCTCCGATCGCGGCGGTGACCGCACTGTAGATGTCGGACCGAGTCGAGGTCACCACGCGTGCCGCGAAGGTCGATGCGTTGAAGCTGTGCTCGGCGTAGAGAACCATCGATTTCTCGAACGCCCGGACGATCACCGGGTCGGGGACCTCGCCGAAGCACATGTTCAGGAAGTTCTCGGCGTAACCCAACCCGTGATGGGGTGCGATGGGGTCCTGGCCGCGGCGTCGACGCATGTCGGCGGCGACGATCGTCGGCAGCACGGCGAACATGCGCAGCGCCTTGTCGTAGTTGGCTTCGGGGGTGCTGAGTTCCTCGTCGGGGTCTTCGGTGCCCAGGAAACTGATGGCCGTCCGCACAACGTCCATCGGGTGGCAATTCTCCGGAATACGTTGCAGGACAGACTGTGTCGAACGGTCGAGTCGGCGACTCGACCGCTCACGCTGCGCGAAGAGCGCCAGTTGTCCGTCGGTGGGCAGCTCGCCGTGCCAGAGCAGGTACGCGACCTGTTCGAACGAGCAGTGTTCGGCCAGATCCTGCACGGCATAGCCACGATAGGTCAGCGAGTTGGTCTCGGGGACGACCTTGGAGACGGCCGTGGTGTCGACGACGACACCGGCAAGCCCCTTGTAGATGGTGGGGGTTTCAACCGCTTGGGCGGCGCCCGCTTCGGTAGTGGTCATTGCGGTGCTCCCTCGATGGTGAAAGTGAACAGGTCGGAGTCGAAGTCGTTGTACTCCGCGTAGCGGAGGAGTTCGTACAGCCGGCTGCGGTGTTGCATGTCCCCGAGCAGCCCGGATTGCGTTCCCTGCGAGAAGATGTCGCGCAAGCCGCGTTCGACCGCGCCCATGGCGATGCGCAGCGTGGTCACCGGGTAGATGACGGCGTTGTAGCCGACACCCGTCAACTCCTCGGCGGTCACCAGGTCGGATTTGCCGAACTCCGTCATGTTGGCCAGCAACGGCACGTCGACGGCCTTGCGGAACCGCTCGAACTCGCCGAGGTCGCGGAGCGCTTCGGTGAAGATGAGGTCGGCGCCCGCGTCGGCATAGGCCTTGGCCCGGTCGATGGCCGCGTCGATTCCCTCGATCGCGCGGGCGTCGGTCCGTGCGCAGATGACGAAGTCACTGTCGCGGCGGGCGGCGACCGCCGCCCCGAGTCGCTTGATCATGTCGCCGGCGGGGACGACGTCTTTGCCGTCGAGGTGGCCGCAGCGTTTGGGATTGACCTGATCCTCGAGGTGACAGCCCGCGAGTCCGGCGTCCTCGAGCGCCGCGACGGTGCGGGCCGCGCTCATCGGTTCGCCGAAGCCGGTATCGGCATCGACGAGGGTGGGCAGTTCGGTTGCGCGGGCGATGGATCCACCCCGAGTCGCGACTTCGGTGAGGGTGGTGAGCCCGATGTCGGGTAGTCCCAGGTCGGCCGAGAGCACCGCACCGGACACGTAGACACCCTCGAAACCGATGTCGGCGATCAGTTTCGCCACAAGTGGTGAGAATGCTCCCGGCCAACGCTGCAGGTTCCCGGAGTCGAGACCCGCCCGCAGGGCCTGCCGCTTCGCGGATGCGGAGGTGCTCGACGAGAACAGACCCGAGACCGAGGATGCGGAGGCCGGTGCGGAGGTCGATGTCATGAGAAGATGCCCTTCCCGGTCTGCGGGGCCTCGTCCAGGACTGCCGGCAGCACAAGCGTGTTCAGCGCGGAGAGACTGCCGGGGGTGAGCGTCTCGAGCTTCTCGACGTCCCCGAGGAATCGGTCCTGCTCGTCGGTGTCGATGACGCCCTGCGCCATCGAGCGGAACTTCGCGATGTACTGATCGCGCCCGAATGGGCGGGCTCCCAACGGATGCGCATCGGCGACGGCGAGCTCGTCGGTGATCACGTCACCGTTGCGCAGCGTGATGACCGCCTTCGCGCCGAACGCCTTCTCGCTCGGGTCACTCGAGTGGTACCGGCGGGTCCACTCGGGGTCCTCGACGGTGGAAATCTTCTTCCAGAGCGCGATGGTGTCCGGCCGTGCGGCCCGCTCGGGCGCATAGGACCTCTCGTGATCCCAGGTGCCGTCCTGCAGTGCGACGGCGAAGATGTACATCACCGAGTGATCCAGGGTCTCGCGGCTCGCCGTCGGATCGAACTTCTGCGGATCGCCGGACCCGGTTCCGATCACCACGTGGGTGTGGTGACTCGTGTGCAGCACGATCGACTCGATCTCGTCGAGATCGGTGATCGCCGAGCGCATCCGGCGGGCGAGGTCGATCGGGGCCTGACTCTGGTACTCCGCGGAATGCTCTTTGGTGTAGGTGTCCAGGATGGCGCGTTTGGGCTCTCCCGGCCCGGGGAGCGGGATCGTGTATTCGGCATCGGGCCCGCTCAGCAGCCAGGCGATGACTCCGTCCTCACCCTCCCAGATCGGGGCGGGGGCGCCCTCGCCGCGCATGGCGCGGTCGACCGCCTCGACGGCGATCTTGCCTGCGTGGGCCGGCGCGTAGGCCTTCCAGCTGGAGATCAGACCTTTGCGCGACTGGCGGGTCGCCGTGGTCAGGTGCAGCGCCTGCCCGATCGCCTGATAGATGGTCTCGGCGTCCAGGCCCAACATCGTGCCCAGACCTGCGGCCACCGACGGGCCGAGGTGGGCGACGTGATCGATCTTGTGCTCGTGCAGGCACATTCCCCGGACCAGGTCGACCTGGACCTCGTAGGCGGTGGCCAGTCCGCGGATCAGATCATGACCACCGACACCGACATGCTGACCGACAGCGACCAGGGCGGGGATGTTGTCGCCGGGATGGGAGTACTCCGCGGCCAGGAACGTGTCGTGGAAGTCGAGCTCGCGCACCGCGACTCCGTTTGCCCACGCGGACCACTCGGGCGAGAAGCCGCCCGCGATCCCGAACACCGTCGCCCCCTGCGCGCTCGGATGAGCCTGCGCTTGTCGACGCGCGGAGGTGACCGGGCGACGGATGACCGAGGCGGCACTCACCGCGGCGTTGTCGATAATGCGGTTGATGATCATGTCGCGGGCGTCTGCGGGCACCTCGACCGGGTCGACCGCGATGTCGGCGATCTTCTGAGCGAGGTGTTCGGACTGCGGAAAGTCCTCGGAACTGCGACGGGTGCGAACGCGGTGATTGATCATGTTCGCACCGTACGCATCTCGTAACCACACTGAAAAGACCTGGCAGATGCGTATTGTTGCGGACGCCACCGGCCCAATTTGCGAAGGTTGTGGATGGTGTACACGCTATGCTGGCGCCGTGGTGAGAGCAGCAAGCGGATCCTCGGGTCGGCGAATGTTCGTGGGCGCGCGCCTTCGTCGGTTACGCGACGAGCGAGGGTTGTCCCAGGCCGCGCTGGCACGGCGAATCGACCTGTCGACCAGCTACGTCAACCAACTCGAGAACGATCAGCGGCCCCTCACGGTGCCGGTGCTGTTGACGCTGTCGCGCGAGTTCGACCTCGACGCAGACTATTTCGCCCCGGATGGTGATGCCCGGCTCGTCGCCGACCTCGCCGACGTCCTCGCTGCGCAGCCCGATGTCCCCGACATCAGCCGCGCCGAGATCGCCGAACTCGTCGCACGGATGCCCGCGGTCGGCACGACACTGGTGAACCTGCATCGTCGTCTGACCGCCGTCGACAACGAAGTGGTCAGCTACCGCGCGCAGGCGTCCGGCGACCCGACCCGGCCGACATCGACACCGATGCCTTTCGAGGAGGTCCGCGACTTCTTCTACGACCGGCGAAATCACATCGATGTCCTCGATCTGGCAGCCGAGCAGATCTTCGCCGACCACGGCCTGTCCATCGGTGGTCTCGACCTCCAGTTGGCCGAGGTCCTCGCGGCCGACCACGGCATCCGGGTTGCCATCACCCACGATCCCGACCCGGTTGTCCGCGCCCGCACACCCAAACGTCGGTTCGACCCGACCGACCGCACCGTACACCTGGCCGGACGGTTGACCGCGGGACAACGCGCGTTCCAGCTCGCGACGCAGTTGGCCATGGTGACCCAATCCCAGGTCATCGATGAGATCATCGCCGACGCAGACGATCTCAGCGACGAAGCCATTCCGGTTGCCCGAATCGGCCTGGCCAACTATTTCGCCGGCGCGTTGCTACTGCCCTACGGGATCTTTCGGCAGGCCGCCGACGCCGCACACTACGACATCGAACTACTCAGCCTCGGCTTCGAAGTCGGCTTCGAGACCATCTGCCATCGCCTGTCGACCCTGCAGCGCCCGGGCAGCCGCGGAATCCCGTTCATCTTCGTGCGCGTCGACCGCGCGGGCAACATATCGAAACGTCAGTCCGCCACCGCATTCCACTTCTCCAGGGTCGGCGGGAGCTGCCCGCTCTGGGTCGTGCACGACGCCTTCGCCACACCGGGTCGGGTCGTCACCCAGGTCTCGGCCATGCCCGACGGTCGCTCGTACTTCTGGCTCGCGCGTACCACGGCCGAACCCGGCGGTTACCTCAGCCCTCACAAGAGTTTCGCGATCGGGCTCGGTTGCGATGTCTCGCACGCCGAGCGCCTCGTCTACTCCACCGGAGTCGACCTCACCGATTCCCGAACCGTCGTGCCCATCGGGGCCGGGTGCAAGGTGTGCGACCGCCCGGCTTGTCCTCAACGCGCCTTCCCCCAACTCGGCCGCCCCATCCACGTCGACCCGGAGGTCAGCGACTCGGTGCCCTATCGTCCCCGCCCGGTTCCGGACTGACAGATCCAGCAGGTGCATACAACTCGGCGTCGACCGCCTGCGACCCGAAATGGCAGACTGTCGCCCATGCTTGCCTTCCTCGTCCGCACCGTCCTCACCGCGGTGGCGCTGTGGGTCGCGACGCTGATCGTCCCCGGCATCGACTTCGTGGGTGGTTCGACGACCGCTGAGAAGATCGGTATCGCGCTGGTCGTCGCCGTGATCTTCGGGGTCCTCAACGCGATCATCAAACCCGTCGTGCAGATCATCGCCATCCCCTTCTACATCCTCACGCTGGGCTTGATCCACATCGTCATCAACGCGGCGATGCTCGAGCTCACCGCGTGGATCACCCGTAACACCACGCATTGGGGCCTGGAGGTCGACGACTTCTTCTGGTCGGCGATCCTCGGCGCGATCGTCGTGTCGGTCGTCGGGTGGTTGCTCGCCCTCGTCATGCGCGATCCGGCGGATCGATGAGAACCGGGAACCGAACCCGGACGGCACTGCGGGCATCGGCACTGGCCGTGATCGCCGCGGTGGCAGTCGTCGTGTCCGGCTGCGGGAGTGACCCGGCCGGGGATCAGCCACGGTCGGTGACCGTGGTCGGGACGGGACAGGTGACCGGCACCCCGGACACCCTGCGCGCCGACATCGGTGTGGAGGCGACCGCCCCCGACGTCACGACTGCGCTGAACGAGACCAGCGCCAAGGTCACCGACGTCACCGACGCCGTCGTCGCCGCCGGGGTGGAGCGCAAGGACGTCGCGACACAGCAGGTGTCGGTGAATCCGCAGTACACGAGCCCCTCCCCCGGCGGGACGAGTGAGGTCGGCGGTTACATCGCCTCCAACACGATCCGGGTCACCATCCGGGACATCTCGAAGGCCTCCGCGGTGCTGAGCGCTGCCGCGACCGCCGGCGGTGACAACACCCGCATCAGCAACGTCTCCTTCGCCATCGACGACGACTCGGACCTCCTCGACCAGGCCCGCGAGGCAGCGTTCACCGACGCACGCGGCCGCGCCGAGCAGTACGCGAATCTCGCCGGCGACTCCCTCGGCAAAGTCCTGACCATCACCGAGAGCACGAGTGGTCAGGAGAAGTCCGCGGCACCCGGCACCTTCGAACGCGATCTGGCCGCGGCGCCGGTCCCGGTCGAACCCGGGCAGCAGGAACTCACGTTCACCGTGAACGTCACCTTCGCCCTGGACTGAGAGCCGACACCGACATGCGCGGCGTACTCCAACGGGTCAGCCGAGCCAGTGTGAGCGTCGACGACGAGATCGTCGGCGATCTCGACATCCCCGAGGGCGGCGCCGGCCTCGTCGTACTCGTGGGCGTCACCCACGACGACACCCCCGACCACGCGGCCCGGCTCGCCGACAAGATCTGGCGGTTACGCATCTTCGACGGTGGCGACGGTCCGGAACGGGCAGCCGCCGACGTCGACGCCCCGATCCTCGTCATCAGCCAGTTCACCCTGTACGCCAACACCGCGAAGGGACGTCGGCCCTCGTGGAACGCCGCGGCCCCCGGCCCGGTCGCCGAGCCGCTCGTCGACGCGGTCGTCGAGGCACTGCGGACGGCCGGGGCCACCGTGGCCACCGGGCAATTCGGCGCCCACATGACAGTCGACCTCGTCAACGACGGACCGGTCACCCTCGTACTGGACGTCTGAGACCACCGGGGCGATCGATCTCACGACTATCGTCGGTGTCGTGGGACGAATCACCGCACGCCGCCGCGTCACCCGCATCCGACGCGATGCGGAACCGACGCAGCGTGCCGACACCCTGGCCGTCGAGGAACCGCTCGAGATCCGGGTCGGCGGGACCTCGGTCTCGGTCACCATGCGCACCCCCGGGCACGACTTCGAACTCGTGGCCGGCTACCTGGTCTCCGAAGGCGTCATCACCGTCGGTTCTGACTATTCGACGGCCCGCTACTGCGCGGGCACCGACGCCGACGGGATCAACACCTACAACGTCGTCGACGTCTCGCTCACCGCGCACGTCTCGCCACCGGCGTCCGGACTGGCCCGCTCCAATACCATGACGAGCGCCTGCGGCATCTGCGGCAAGGACAGCATCGAGTCCGTGCACACGGCGTCTGTGCACGATCCCGGCGCCGATCCGATGACGGTCGCCGCGAACGCCGTGCTGGATCTGCCTGATCGATTGCGCGCCGAACAGACCGTCTTCGACAAGACCGGCGGCCTGCACGCCGCAGCGCTGTTCGCCGCGGACGGAACGATGCTGACCGTCCGCGAGGACGTCGGCAGACACAACGCCGTCGACAAGGTGATCGGGTGGGCGGTGCTCGCCGATCGACTGCCGCTCACCGGCACCGTCCTGCAGGTCTCGGGCCGAGCGAGTTTCGAACTCGTCCAGAAGGCCGCCATGGCCGGCATTCCCATGCTCTGTGCGGTGTCGGCACCGTCGTCGCTCGCCGTCGACGCCGCCGAGGACCTCGGCGTCACCCTCGTCGGTTTCTCACGCGGTGAGTCGATGGTGGTCTACACACGTCCCGACCGGATCACGACCGCGGTCACCGAACACGCAGCGGTCGCCCCGAGTTGAGTTCGTGGCGGCTCGGATCGTCGAGTGCGACCCCGGTGACGGGATCGAACCAGTAGGTCTCGTCGACGACCGGGGTCAGTCCGATGACGTCGCCGGCCTCGATGGTTCGTCGATGGTCCACGCGTACGACGACCCGGCTGCTCCGGAGCGACAGGTCCGCGCTGCAGTACACGAACTGCTCGGCACCGAGTTCCTCCACGAGGTCCACCGTCGCGGACAGGGTGCCGGACTGGGGAACCGCGGACACCTGCCAGGATTCGGCGCGCAATCCCACGACGACGTCGCGCGAGGTCAGCGACGAACGCACCGAGCCCGGGACCGGCACCGTCGCGTCGCCGAGGCGAATCGACCCGTTCTCGACCCGGGCGTCGATCAGGCACATCTGCGGCGAACCCATGAAGGACGCCACGAACAGGTTGGCCGGACGCGAGTAGATCTCCCGCGGTGTGGCGACCTGTTGCAGCACACCGTGATCGAGCACCGCCACGCGGTGCCCCATCGTCATCGCTTCGACCTGGTCGTGGGTGACGTACAGGGTCGTGATGCCGAGTTCGCGCTGCATGGAAGCGATCTGGGCGCGGGTACTGACCCGCAACTTCGCGTCGAGGTTCGACAGCGGCTCGTCCATGCAGAACACTTTGGGGCGCCGGACGATCGCCCGCCCCATCGCCACCCGCTGACGCTGTCCGCCGGAGAGCTTCGCCGGCTTGCGGTCGAGAAGGGTTGTGAGCTCCAGCATCTCTGCCACCTCGCCGACCCGGGCTGCGGTGTCCGGCTTGCTCATCCCGGCGTTGCGCAGCGCGAAACCCATGTTGTCGGCGACCGTCATGTTGGGGTAGAGCGCATAGTTCTGGAAGACCATCGCCACGTCCCGGGCCTTCGGCGCCATCCCGACGACATCGACGTCGTCGATCAGGATCGCACCCGACTCGACCGATTCCAGCCCGGCGACCATCCGCAGGCTCGTCGACTTACCGCACCCGGATGGGCCCACGAGCACCATGAACTCGCCGTCGTCGACATCCAGGTCGAGAGAATCGACCGCGGGCTGCTGACCGTCGGCGAAGCGTCGGGTCGCCCCGTCGTAGGTCACCGAGGCCATGTCGTGCCTCCGCACACCCGCGCAACCGGCCCCGTCGGTTCGGCCGTCACGCCGGGAGCTTCGGCTTGATCTGCGCCTCGTAGATCTGGGCGATCTGACGCTGCGTGTCGGCGAGGGTCGACGCGACATCGGCGTTCTGCAGACCGATCCGCTCGTACCCGGTGCCGATGATCTTGTCACCGCCGGGCACGAAGACCCGCGCGTTGTTCTGCGGCTGCGTCCGGGGCAACTGTTCGATGGCGGTGGCGAAGTTGGGGTTCTGCGCGAGGAACGCGACCATCGACGGATCGTCCTGGGCAGACTTGCGTACCGGCATGTAGCCGACGTTCTGAGAGAAGTACGCGGTGTTCTCGGTGTTGGTGATGAACTCGATGAACTTCAGCGCGTTCACCTTGCGCTCGTCGGGCACCTTGGCCGGGATCGCCAGACCGGCACCACCGGTCGGACACCCCGAGACCCCCTGCGGAGCGGGCAGGAACGCCGTGCCGAAGTCGAAGCCGGCGTTGTCGGTGATCCCGGACAGGTCTCCGGTCGACGCGATCGTCGAGGCGATGATGCCGGCGCTGAAATCGCCTGCGATGTCGTTGGAGATCTTGGCGTAGCGCTTGGTGTTGATCGAATCGCTCAGATACTGCGCGGCGGCGACCGTCTTGGGATCGGTGAACTTCAGTTCCCAGCCCTCGGAGTACGCACCACCGAAGGTCCACGTCGGGCCCTGGAAGGTCCAGCCGAGGTAGTCGGTGGCGTTGCCCCACCCGTGAGCGCGTTTGTCGCCGCCGACCACGGTCTGGATCCGGGGACCCCAGTCGTCGAACTCGTCCCACGTCTGCGGTCCGCGGTCGGGCAGTCCGGCCCGCCGCCACACGTCCTTGTTGTAGTAGAACAGCGGCGTCGACCGGGCGTACGGCAGCGCCCAGATCTGATCGTTAGACTTGTAGTCGCCCACCAGTGAATCGACGTAGTCGGACGTATCGACGTTCGCACGGCCGAACAGGTCGTCCAGCGGTGTGATCGCCCCGATCAACGCGAAGTTGAACCACCAGACGTCGGACAGGATCATGATGTCGGGCACCGCGCCGCCGGACAGCGCGGCGTTGAACTTCTGCGCCGCCTCCTCGTAGTTCTTGCCGGCGTCGACCAGTTGCACCGAGAGACCGGGATTCGCCGCCTCGAAGCGCGAGATCAGCTCTCGCTCGACCTCGACCGACTTGCCCGGGTGGTTGGACCAGAACGTCAGCTTCGAGGCGTCGCCCGACGACGAACCGCCGTCTCCGGAGCTACCGGCACAGGCGGCCACCAGTGCACTCGCCGCTGCCGTCGCGGACGCGGCCAGAAATCCGCGCCGGGACATGTTGATCATTGTCGTCTCCTGTCGGTGAAGCTCGTTCTGCGATTGCCGGTCTGGGGTCGCCGGCCTCGGTGTCGGTATCGGACGATCGGGGCGGTCAACCCTTGACCGCTCCGGAGGTGAGGCCCTTGATCATGTGTCGCTGGAGGGCCAGGAACAGGATGAGCATCGGCAGCATCGCGAGCACGGTGGCCGCCATGACCGGCCCCCAGTTGGTGAGACCGTCACTGTTCTGCAGGAGGGTCAACCCCACCGGGAGCGTGGCCACGGTGGAGTCATCTGCCATCAGGAACGGCCAGAGGTACTCGTTCCACTCGTTGACCAGGGTGATCGTCGCGAACGCGACCATCGTGGGTATCGACAGCGGGAGCACCACCCGCGTGAGCAACCGGAAGTGGCCGGCCCCGTCCATGCGTGCGGCCTCGATGATCTCCGGCGGGATGGAGAGAAAGTGGTTGCGCATCAGGAAGGTTCCGAACGCGACCCCGGCGAGCGGCAGGATGATGCCGATGAAGGTGTTCCGAAATCCGAGCTGGGCCACCAGCGCGTAGTTGGTGATGACGGTGATCTGATTCGGCACCATGAGCGCGGCGATGATGACGATGAACACGATGTTCTTGCCCGGGAAACGCAGGAACACCAGTCCATAGGCGCTCAGCACGCCCAGTACGAACTTGGCCACGCCGAGGATTCCGGTCACGATGAGGGAGTTGCGCAGATAGGTCCAGAACGGGACCGACGTGGTGGCCTCGGCGTAATTCTCGGGGCGCCACGTCGACGGCCACCACACCGCTGGTTGCACGTAGATCTCCGAGCGGTCCTTGAGTGACGCCAACAGGATCCAGACCAGTGGCAGGGCGATGACCACCAGCACCACCGCCATCGCGGCGTACCCGCACGCGTCGGCCAGCCGCCTGCGTGTGGCCGGTGACATCGACGGCCCGTGGGGACGCATCGGCTGCGAGCCGGCCGACGCACGGCTCGGTCGCTCCCTGTCTGACCGTGCGGTAGCGGGTTTCGTGACCGGACTCGCAGCGACGGGCCTCATCGCGCGCCCCGATCCATCATGCGCACCTGGATGACGGTGATGGCCAGCAGGACGACGAACATGACGGTCGCGACCGTCGCGCCGTAGCCGGCACGGAAGTTGACGAAGCTCTCCTCGTAGACCTGGTACACCATCGTGGTGGTGCCGTTGCCCAGTGGCCCACCCCGGGTCATCACGTTGATGATGTCGAACACCTGTAACGAGTTGAGCAGCACGGTGATCGACAGGAAGAACGTCGTGGGTCGCAGCTGCGGGAGCAGCACCCTACGGAAGTAGGTCCACCACCCGGCACCGTCGATCGCGGCCGCCTCGTCGAGATCGGTCCGTTTGCCCTGCAGCGCAGCCAGATAGATGACGAAGGTGTAGCCGAGGTTCTTCCAGATGTAGGTCACCGTGATCATGAACAGCGCCCACGACGGTTGCTGGTAGAAATCGGGAGCAGAACCCAGTCCGAACCGCACCATCAGGTCGTTGATCAGCCCGAAACTGGGATCGAAGACGAACTGGAAGGCGATGCCGATCGCCGCTCCGGACAGCACGAAGGGGGCGAACGTCACCGATCGCACCAGATTGCGTCCGCGGAGCTTACGGTCGAGCAGCAGTGCGAGAGCCAGACCCGCGACCATGCTTCCGACGACGGCCACGACGGTGAAGATCACTGTGTTCGACACGATCACCCGGGTATCGGCACGGGTGAACCACTCGATGTAGTTGTCGATCCCGACGAATGTGGCTCCGGGTTCGGCGATGTTCCAGTCGAAAAACGACATCCGGACGTTCTCGACGAGGGGCCGATATGTGAAGACGCCGAGCAGGATCAGATTCGGCAGGACGAGCACCAGGAACAACCCGTAGCTCCGCCACGGACGTCGCCCCGTTGCGGGAAGCACATGTTCGTCGACCGATGGCACTGGCGCAGTCTGTCCGCAGGAGACGACGGGATGGTGAACTCAGGCAACGCCTCCGGTGAACGGTGACCACACAGCCGACGCGACTGCGCGACGGGGTGATCAGCCGTCTCTGGAGGCGGCCAGCCTGACCAACTGGCCGGTCGTGGCGTCGGGCAGGTACGCCCTCGACACGGCCACACCGATACGTGGTAGGTCGGATTCGTCTCGGAACGCCAGGTAGACCGGCTCGTATCGGGGATTGAACTTCTTCTTGAAGGTGTGCAGCGACCGGAACCCGTAATACGGCTCGAGGGCAGCCCCCAGCGTGTCGAGCAGTTTGTCCAGCGGCTCGGCCTCGAAGTCCCCGGTCCTCGCCAGCGGAGCGCCCGACAGCGAGATGAACTGCGCACCCTCGTCTTTGAAGGCGACCGCCGACGAGGCGATGAGATACTCCACGACCGGTCCGAACCCGTCGGTGCGGCGTCTCATGATGTCGAGCGTCCAGCCGGCCACCTCACCGCCGGCCGCGTATACCGGCAGCCACGACAGCACGCCGTGTACGTTGCCCGCCGGGTCGACTGCGAGCGCGACCCGCACGGCCGGGTCCATCGCCTCCTCGACACTGCCCAGGGTGAAGCCCATCTCGGGTAGGCCCTTGTCCCCCACCCATTCCTCCGAGATCGCCCGCACCTGCGTCTTGACGGCGAACGACTCCTCGGCCAACGAGACCATCCGCGTCGAGATGTCTTGTTTGGTGGCCTTGTTCATCGCGGATCGCACGTGCTGCCACGGCTTGCCCTTGAACTCCAGTCCCGGCAGGTCGACGATCGTGTCCTCGGCGATCTGCACACTGAGCCAACCGCGTTCGGTGACGATGTCCGAGGTGGCCGACCCGATCGAGAACCAACGCGGCGTCGCACCCGAGCTCTCGGCGAGATCGATGAAGGCGCCGACCGCGTCGCGCAACCGGTCGGGCGCACAGACCGGATCCGCCAGCGCCAGCATCGTCCCGACGTGCTTCCGGTAGGTCACCACACACTGGTCGTCGAGGTCGCCCGCGTCCCCGATGAACTGGTAGCTGTTGCCGGGCCAGGTCGTCATCCAGGACATCGTGCCGCCGCCGTGGGTGCGCAACAGTTCTCGGACCCGTTCGACCGGGTCGTCGTCGTCCCCGAAAGTGCCCACCTGCCGCACCCGCCATGGCACGGCGAACGCGAACCGGCCCGGGATGAGGATGGCCAGCACGAGCACCCACAGGAGGGTGGTGCCCAGGGTGACGGCCCCCTCGGTCGACATGTCGGAGAAGATGACGAGGAACACCGCCAGCACGGTCACGATGACGTTGAGCGCGCCGAGAACGACGGCCACCCACCACGCCCACCGTTTGCCCCGCCGCAGTTGATCCGCGATGAGCACATTGATGACGAGCCCGATCAGCATCGTGAACACCGAGTCGTCCCCGGAGTCGGTGGGACCGAGCGGTCCGCTGCCGGGGAACAGGAACACCAGCAGGTTCGCGCCCGCGATGATCAGCAGCGCAGCGCAACCCAGCATGCGGACCTCGCGCCGCGTGCGCGGAACCCAGCCGCGCTCGTTGGAGGCGAAGAACTTCTCCCCGACGATCAGCATGATCACGGCCGCGAGGACGTACTCGACCGAGGCGAGCGTCCCCTCGAACAGGAAAGCCACCGAGACGATGGCCCCCAGCAGGACCCGCACGCGCAACCGCCACGGTGAACGCACGGTCGCGGAGGCCACCGCCACCGCCGAGACCACCAGCGCCCCGACCCCCGTGGCACGCGAGTCCGCCAGTTGTTCGGCCCAGCGCCAGGACGTGACCTCCGAGGACAGCAGCCACAGCAGCAGAACCGTCAGCAGACATGAGACGAGGTGACCACCGACACCGACCAGAACAGCTCTGACGGTGCCCAATTGCCATTCGGCCCAGCCCATACCGACAACGACCGCCACCACCGCCAGCAGGTACAGCCAGGGGCCGGGTTCGACGAAGGCCGACGTCACAGGCGTCCACCACCGCCCCTCGCGGAGAGCGGGCAGTCCGAAGGCGACCTCGCGATACCAGGACTTGTCCGACGCCCGACCCCACAGCGACCCCGTCGCTGCGCCGACGATCAACAGGGCCGCCGCGAGGGCGACGGTGAACGGGAGCCGGCGCACGACTGTGAGCCACGACACGTCAGAATGCATGGTCAACCGTACGACGACACTGCCGCGGCCACACGGTCATCGCGATGATCGATCACTCCGTGGGCGTCGCACACCAGCGTTCGTCGTCACGGCGCCAGACCGTGGACATGTCGTCGATGAGTATCGCAAAGGACTGCGTGGAAGTCGCGGCCCGCAGAGGCGCGCTACTTGCACATCGCGCGCATCCAAGCCGTTGGCGCTGCTGCTCGCCGCTCCCGCTGACAAACCGAGGAGCCGTGGCCCCTCCTACCCACTCCGAAAGAGCCGCCAGCTGTGCGGTTCCCGAAGTCCGGAACGAGCGGCCCGCCGGGGTCGAGCAGAGCAACGACACAGGGTCGGGCGGTCGTGTCCGCGACCGGCAGACTTCGACTCGACCGATGGACTTCGATCGAGGTCTGGGAGTCGAGTTGAAGTCTGTCGGTCACGAAACGGGGCGTCGCCGACCATTCGTGGCTCGTCGCCATCGCCTCTCGCGCAGGGATCACGCGCGATGCCCGCATCTCAGCCCAATAGCATTGCCCACCGACAAAACGGTTCGATGGATCGTTCTCGAAAGTCGTTGCGCTACAGCGCGATCACGAGTAGATTGGAACATGCATTCGACACAATCGTCAGCCGGGGGGTGTGGTCCAGTGATCGAGTCCGTCACCGATCATGACCTGCCTCCGTCCCGTGCGGTCGAATTGGTGGCCGATCTCCACCGCATCCTGGACGAACTGCAGACCGTGGCACTGTCTCCGTGCACCGATGCCGAACTCGTCGGCGTCGCAGCGGGCACCGAACGCGCCATCGCGCGCCTGACCGTCGCCGGCGACCGACAGATCGATCAGATCGAGGCTCGCGACCTTCCCCGCAAGACCGGTTGCCGAACGCTCATGCAGTTCATGACACATCGGTTGCGTGTCTCGAATCCGATGCGTCGCCGCAAGCAGATGGACGCGACCGCCCACCGCACCAGCCTCGGCGGCGACGTCCTACAGCCCGAACACCCCTGCCTCGCTGAAGCTTTTGCGCAGGGAACGGTGGGTACGGCGCACGTCCAGGCCGTACTGGACGTCCTCGACCGCATCCCGGCAGCCGTCGAACACGATGTGCGAGTCGCCGCGGAACGACAGATGGCCGAGATCGCGACCGACCACACCCCCGCTGACGTCGCACAACTCGGCGCCCGCCTCCTGGCGCACCTCGATCCGGACGGCAAGCTGTCCGACGACACCGACCAGAAGCGACGCCGCAATCTGTGGATCGGCCGGCAACGCGCCGACGGCACGGCCAAACTGTCCGGCACCCTCAGCCCCGAACTCGTCGCCCGACTGACGATGATGCTCGCGGTGTGGGGGAAGCCCGGACTGAACAACCCCGCCGACCCCGATTCGCCCCGCGGGCCGGCCGGGCACGCCGACCCCGACGCTGTGGCAGCCGCTGCCGATCGTGACGGTCGTAGCCTCGCCCAGATCAACCACGACGCGCTCGATGCCGCACTCGCCGCAGGGTTCGCGGACGGATCGCTCGGGAAGTCGCACCGCGGCCTCCCCGTGCAATTGCTGATCAAGGCCGACCTCGGCGACCTCGTCCGGGAAGCCGGACTCGCCACCACCGCGACCGGAACCCTGCTGCCCATCAGAGATGTCATCGCGCTCGCCGCGGATGCGCAGCCGTGGCTGGCGGTGTTCAAGGACGCCACTACCGTCCCTTTGTATTTCGGACGCGGCAAGCGCTTCGCCACCCGGCACCAGCGCCTCGTGTCCTTCGCCCGACCCGACGGCGAGGTGTGCTCGGCGCCGGGATGCGACCAACCGGCGACCCACGTCGACATGCATCACGCACAACGGGACTGGGCCGACGGTGGGGTCACCGACATCGACGACCTCGCACCCGCCTGCCCGCGTCACAACCGCATGGTGGGCAAGAAGCCCGGCCAGTACACAACCCGGGTGGTGCGCGACGGCCCCGACGAGGGGCGGTGCGCGTGGCGACTGAACGCCGAACCGGGCGTGCCACCCAACCCCGAACACATCAACCGCCGGCCCGACATACCCAGGCGATACGCAGAACACCTCCATACCGTGCGCGACGAGATCCACGGACCGCCAACCCGGCCCGGCGATCAAGCACGCCCCGAGACGCCACACCCCCACGACGCGCGCCGCTCATGGTCGAAAATCAGCCACGTCATCGACGTCCGACCACCACGGCCCGGGCCACGTGCGCCCCGACCCTCCCTCATCGAGGCATGCCTCGCCGAACTCCTCGCACGTAACTGACTGCGCTGCAACACAAGAGGACCCTTCGAGGCTCGTCGCTAACGCTCCTCACACCTCAGGGAGCAGAGGTCGCCGCCAACACTCCTCACACCTCAGGGAGCAGAGGACCCCGCCAACACTCCTCACACCCCAGTATCTGCGACCTGGCGGCCGTCGTGGACCACGAAAGACCCCCTCTGCTCCCTGAGGTGCGAGCGAAGCGAGCCACGAAGGGTCTCGCAACGTGCCTCACCAGGCCCTTCGAGGCTCGTCGCTTGCGCTCCTCGCACCTCAGGGACCAGGGGTTATGCGGTTCTTTCGGATTAGGGACCAGGGGTTATGCGGTTCTTTCGGATCAGGGAGCAGAGGTCCCCGCCAACGCTCCTCGCAAGTCGCTACTCGGCCGACTTCACGACTGCGTCGACGGCCAGATACAGGATGGCGTTCTCCCTCTCGAGGATCGACATGTCGGCGGGCAGTGCCCGCTCGATCGACACCCCGTTGACGACGGCATTCAAGAAGCTCGCGTGCTGCGTCACGTCACCGTTGATCAGTGCGCCCTCTCCGTCCAGGACCGTCAGCCAATGTTCCATCCGGCGAGTCCCTTCGGCGACCATGGCCAGGTACGCCGAGCGTGTCTGCTGGACATGATCCGCGCCGCACTCGGCGAGGAGAAGGGAACTTCCTCGGTTGCTCCTACGGCACCGCGCTCGGGGCCGCGTACGCATCGATGTTCCCGGCCGCAACGGACCGAATCGTGTTGGACAGCAACATCGGTGACACCCACCTCGACCGGGACGGAATGCGGCGCTACGCACGCGGCATGCAGGACACGTTCCCGGACTTCGCACGGTGGGCAGCAGCGCGAGACGACCAGTACGGCCTCGGCAGCACACCCGAGGCGGTGCGCGACACATACTTCGCCATCGCAGACAAACTCGATCGCGGCCCGGTCGACGGGATCGACGGCCACACATTCCGACTGGGCACCTTCGTCTCGCTGTACAACCCCGCCTCCTACGACGCGACAGCACAGAACTGGACCGCCATGCGCGACAGTGCACCCAACGACACCCCGCTGGCCATCGGCGCGGCCGCTGCGGACGTGGACAACAGCTGGTCGGTGTTCCTCGCGGTGACATGCAACGACGTCGAATGGCCAAGTGAGCCCGAAGCATACGAGCGGGCCATCGACGAAGACCGGCAGAAGTATCCGCTGTTCGGAGCCGCGGCCGCCAACATCATGCCCTGCGCGTACTGGCAGATCGACCGAACCGCACCACCGGTGGCCGTCGATGACGAGGGACCGACCAATGTACTTGTGGCACAACATGAGCGCGATCCCGTCACGCCGCACGTGAACGGTGAGCGCATCGACGAGAAGTTCGGTGACCGCTCCAGGCTGCTCAGCGTCGACGGTAGCGGACACGGCGTCTACGCACTCGGCGCAAACGCATGCGCCCAGGACGTCATCACCGACTATCTGGTCGATGGCACCATGCCGGAGCAGGACGTGACCTGTCCCGCGTAGCGGCACGCCTGGCCGGCCGGAGCTTCGACCGGCAACCGGACGGTCAGGCCCCCGCGGGACGCAGAGTCAGAATCCGCGGGCCGTCGGCGGTGACCGCGACGGTGTGTTCCCAATGGGCGGAGCGGGACCCGTCGTCGGTGACAACGGTCCAGTCGTCGTCGAGAACCGTGGTGTCCTCGGTACCGAGCGTCAGCATCGGCTCGATCGCGAGAGTCGAGCCGATCACGAGTGTCGGCCCTTTGCCGGGCTCCCCCTCGTTGGCCAGGAATGGCTCCATATGCATCTCACGGCCGATTCCGTGACCGCCGTAACCGTCGACGATGCCGAACGGCCGGCCGAACTTCTCCTCGGCGGCGCGAGTACCCAGTTCGATGGCGTGGGAGATGTCGGTGAGACGTGCACCGTCGACCATCGCCGCGATACCCGCCTCCATCGACAGGCGCGTCGCCTCGGACAGTTCCGCGTCGGCGGTCGACAACTCACCGACCCCGAAGGTCCATGCCGAGTCGCCGTGCCATCCGTCGAGGATCGCCCCGCAGTCGATGGACACGAGGTCGCCCTCGGCGAGAACCACATCGGCCGACGGGATTCCGTGGACGACCACCTCGTTCACCGAGCTGCAGATGGAGCCGGGAAACCCGTGATAGCCCTTGAACGACGGCACCGCGCCCGCTCCGCGGATCACGGACTCGGCGACCTCGTCGAGGTCGAGGGTGCTCACGCCCGGTTTCGCCGCGTCGCGCACCGCGACGAGCGCGGCCCCGACGACCGCGCCCGCAGCAGCCATCGCATCGAGCTCGCCCGCACTGCGGAACGGGACGACACGCTTGCGCTTACGAAAACCCATGCCCTACAGCGATTTCTCAGTGTGTCAGGAGACGCCGGCGCCGAGTGCGCTCAGCACACGCTGGTGAACACCCTGGATGTCACCGACTGCGTCGATGGTCTTGACGTGGTCGCCGTAGTAGGCGAGCAGCGGCGCGGTCTCGCGGGTGTAGACGTCCATCCGGTTGCGGATGACCTCTTCGGTGTCGTCGGCGCGGCCACGCGCCAGCATGCGCTCCACGACGACATCGGTGTCGACGACGAACGAGAGAACCGCGTCGAGCGAGGCATCGAGGTTCGCGAGGATGTCGTTGAGAGCATCGGCCTGCTCGGTCGACCGCGGGAATCCGTCGAGGATGAAGCCCTTCGCCGCATCCGGCTCGCCGACGCGGGCGCGGACCATGTCGACGGTGATCTCCGACGGGACGAGATTGCCGGCGTCGAGGTACTTCTTGGCCTCGACACCCACGGCGGTGCCCTGAGAGATGTTGGCGCGGAAGAGGTCGCCGGTCGAGATGTGAGGGATCCCGAGTGCTTCGCTCAAGAGTTCCGCCTGCGTGCCTTTGCCTGCTCCGGGCGGGCCGAGAATGACAAGTCTCACTTCAGGAATCCTTCGTACTTGCGTTGCATCAACTGACTGTTGATCTGCTTCATCGTGTCCAGACCCACACCGACCATGATCAGCACGGCTGTACCACCGAACGGCAGGTTCTGGACATTGCCGCTGTTACCGATCTCGAGGAACAGGTTCGGGAGCACCGCGATGATACCGAGGTAGATCGAGCCCGGCAGAGTGATGCGACTGAGCACATACCCGAGGTATTCGGCGGTCGGGGCTCCCGGCCTGATGCCCGGGATGAACCCACCGTACTTCTTCATCTCGTCGGCACGTTCCTCCGGATTGAACGTCACCGCCACGTAGAAGTACGTGAAGAAGATGATCATCAGGAAGTACACGGCGATGTAGACACCGTTACTGGGATCGGTCAGATACCTGGTGACGTACTCCTGCCACGTCGACTGCGTCCCATCGGGATTACGCGTCAGCTCGACGATCAGCTGCGGTAGGTACAGCAGCGACGAGGCGAAGATCACCGGGATGACACCGGCCTGGTTGACCTTCAGCGGCAGGTAGGTAGACGACCCGCCGTACATCTTGCGGCCGACCATACGCTTGGCGTACTGGACCGGGATGCGGCGCTGACCCTGCTCGATGAACACGACGCCGGCGACGATGATCAGCGCGGCGACACACACCAGGGCGAAGACGAGTCCGCCGCGGCTGTTGAGGATGGTCCGACCCTCGGCCGGGATACGAGCGGCGATACCGGCGAAGATCAGCAGCGACATGCCGTTGCCGATGCCACGCTCGGTGATGAGCTCGCCGAACCACATGACGACACAGGCGCCCGCGGTCATGACGAGCACGATGATCGAGAGGCCGAAGATGCTCTGGTCGTTGAGGACCTCACCGCTCTGCGCACAGGACTGCGGGAGGAGCTGTCCACGATCGGCGAGTGCCACGATGCCGGTCGACTGCAGCAGGGCGAGGGCCACCGCCAGATAGCGCGTGTACTGCGTCATCTTGGCCTGCCCGGCCTGCCCCTCCTTGCGGAGTTGCTCGAAGCGCGGGATGACGACGGTCAGCAGCTGCACGATGATGGCCGCGGTGATGTACGGCATGATGCCGATCGCGAACACCGACAGCTGCAGCAATGCGCCACCGGAGAACAGGTTGATCAGGGAATAGACCGAGCTCGACTCACCGGACGAGACCTCGTCGAGACACGCCTGAACGGCCTGGTAGTCGACGCCCGGCGACGGGACCGTCGCACCCAACCGATACAGGATGATGATGCCGAGAACGAAGAGGATCTTCTTCCTCAGATCCGGCGTCCGAATGGCCGCGAAGAGGGGGGAAAGCACTAACTCCTCCTAGTAACGACCACGCGAGGTCAACGTTCCGGGCCGGTGCGACCCGGCCCCCGTGTGCTCGGCAATCGACGATGATCTTTCGGGATGCGGCGGTCTTGCGGTGTCCGGCGGGACAACGTCTGAGACTCTAACAGTCACACCGAAACGCCCCGGTCGGGCGGCAGC
>NZ_JBHYNC010000020.1:0-87094 GCF_042743165.1 Gordonia sp. NPDC058843 | reverse complement strand
GCCCTTCGAGGCTCGTCGCTTGCGCTCCTCGCACCTCAGGGAGCAGGGGTTATGCGGTTCTTTCGGATTAGGGACCAGGGGTTATGCGGTTCTTTGGGCCCAAGGAGCACAAGGAACTCCATCGCTGCCGAGCTAGGTGACCGTGATTCCGCCGTCGACGGGGAGCGTCTGACCGGTGACGTATCCGGCGGCAGCCGAGGACAACCAGATCGCGGTGGCCGCGATCTCCTCGCCGTGTCCGGTCCGGCCGAGCAGGACCCGCGGCATCTGCGAGTCGAGGTATCCGGGCTGATACGTGTCGGTCATCTCGCTCTCGAAGAAGCCGGGGGCGATGGCATTGACCCGAATGCCCTTGCGCGCGCCCCATTGCTGGGCGAGGTCGCGGGTGAGGCCGATGACGCCGGCCTTGCTCGCGGCGTACGCCGCCTGCGGCAACCCGGCGGTGGTGATGCCGAGGATCGACGAGATGTTGATGATCGCGCTTCCCGGCTGCATGACCCGCCCGCAGGCCTGGGCCATCCAGTACGAGCCGTTCAGGTTGACGTCGATGACGCCTCGGAACTGTTCCGGGGTCTCGCGTGTCGCCGGGTAGGCGGTCCCGACGCCCGCGTTGTTGATGAGTACGTCGACTTTGCCGAACGTCTCCATGGCGGCGTCTACTACGCGCTGGCACTGTTCGGGTTCGGCGACGTCGGCGGGCACCACGAGTGCCTTACGGCCCAGGGCCTCGACGGCGGCCGCGGTGTCGGCGAGCTTCTCCGCCCGACGGGCGGCGAGGACCACGTCGGCGCCCGCCTCGGCGAAGCCGCGCGCGAACGAGACGCCCAGTCCGGACGACGCGCCGGTCACGATGACCACCTTGCCGGTGGTGTCGAACAGATCCATCACGGACATCGTTGTCTCCCTTGCATACTCGCCGATGGGCCGGCGCGGTGCGCCGGCCGTGGGGTGGAACTCGTCAGAACCAGGCCGGTTCGACGTCGAGTGTCGTGCTGTCGAGAGCCGTCAGCAGGTCGAGCTGCGGGCCGGTCTTGGGCAGTTCGTACCGGAAGAAGTACTGCGCCGCAGCGCGTTTGCCCTCGTAGAAGTCGCCGGTGCGGCCGTCGGCGGCCAGGAGTTGCTCCAGCCACACCCACGCCAGGACGATGTGCCCGGTGGTCTCGAGGTAGATCGTGGCGTTGGCCAGCGACAGCTTCGGGTCGCCGGCCGACCAGATGTGCGCGGTCACCTCCACCAGGCGGTCCACGGCGGACTGCAGGGTGTCGGCGTAACCGGAGGCCGCGTCGACCTCGCGTGCACGAGTGATCGTGGCGCCGATGGTCTCCGCGAGCGCGGCGAGTCCGGCCCCGCCCTGCATGATCACCTTGCGGCCGAGCAGGTCGAGCCCGTGGATGCCGTGTGCGCCTTCGTGGATCGGGTTCAGGCGGTTGTCTCGGTAGTACTGCTCGACGTCGAATTCGCGCGTGTACCCGTAGCCGCCGTGGACCTGGATCGCGAGGCTGTTGGCCTCGAGGCACCACTGCGAGGGCCAGCTCTTCGCGATCGGGGTGAGCACCTCGAGCAGCAGGTTCAACCGGTCGCGCTCATCGGGGTCGGTCGCGGTCGCGGCCTCGTCGACGAGGGTGCTGCAGTACAGACCGAACGCGAGCGAGCCCTCGACATAGGACTTCTGGGCGAGCAGCATGCGGCGCACGTCGGCGTGCTCGATGATCGGGACCGGCTTGGTCGACGGGTCCTTCTGGTCGACGGGCCGGCCCTGGGTGCGCACCGTGGCGTAGTCGACCGAGGCCCGGTAACCGGCGTAACCCAGTGCGGTGGCGAGGAATCCGACGCCGATACGGGCTTCGTTCATCATGTGGAACATGTAGGAGAGGCCGCGGTGTTCTTGGCCGACGAGGTAGCCGACAGCGCCGGGAGCGGGCTGGTCATCTACAGCGCCGGGAGCGGAGTCGGAGTCGAAGGTGCCGTCGCCGAAGTTGAGCAGGGTGTTGGTGGTGGCTCGGTTGCCCATCTTGTGGTTGAGGCCGACGAGTGCGACGTCGTTGCGGGTGCCGTCGGCGAGGTACTTGGGCACGATGAACAGCGAGATGCCCTTGACGCCGGGGCCGCCGCCGGGGATCTTCGCGAGCACGAGGTGGACGATGTTCTCGGTGAGTTCGTGGTCGCCGGCCGAGATCCACATCTTGGTGCCGGTGATCCGGTAGGTGCCGTCGCCGGCCGGTTCGGCTTTGGTGGTGATGTCGGCCAGCGACGAGCCGGCCTGCGGTTCGGACAGGCACATGGTGCCGGAGAAGCGGCCTTCGACGAGCGGACGGACCCAGGTGTCGCGTTGCTCGGGTGTGGCGTATTCGGCGAGCAGGTTGGCGTTGCCGACGGTGAGGAAGTTGTACGACGACATCGCGGCGTTGGCGGCCTGGAACCACACGGCGGAGGCCTGGCGGATGACCGTGGGCAGTTGCATGCCGCCGAGTTCTTCGTCGAAGGAGGCGGAGATCAGGCCCGCCTTGCGGTACTCGGCGAGTCCGGAGACCACCTCGTCGGGGAGGACGACCTTGCCGTCGTCACCGATGTAGGGCTCCTGGGCGTCGCCGATCTTGTTGGCCGGTGCGAAGCACTTCATGGCGATGTCGGCGCTGAGTTCGAGGACCGCGTCGAAGGTGTCGCGTGAGTGCGCGGAGAAACGGTCTCGTGAGGTCAGCGCCTCGACGTCGAGCCATTCGTACAGCAGGAATTCGAGGTCCCGCCGGGACATGGGTGTGGTCATCGCACTTCCTCGTCGATCGGGCGGACGGACGCTGGTCGCGGGTGGCCGTCGCCCGTCCATCATGCCCCGGCCCGACGCGACCGCTCGAGACACCCCGGCTGGTTCGTCACCCGTCGTCAGACGTCGATGCCGAACTCCTTGATCTTGCGGTAGATCGTCGCGCGGGAGATGCCCAACGCATGGGCGGCGGCCAGTTTGTTGTGACCGTTCTCTTCGAGGCTGCGCACGATGGCGTCGCGTTCGAGCGCCTCGATGCGGGTGAGGGTGTGCCGGCTCTGCGCCCGGTAGGTCGGGGGGAGTTGTTTGACGGTGATCGTTCCGGATCTGTGGTGCGTGACGACGTCGCGCAGGGCCTGCCGTAGTTCGGCGACGTTGCCCGGCCAGGTGTACTTGCTGAGCTGGCGCATCGCGTCGGGGGCGACCGGGAGTTCTTTGCCGCGGGTGAGCTGCCGCAGGATCGTCGGCACCAGGACCTGCAGGTCTTCGATGCGGTGCCGGAGCGGCGGCACCTCGACGGTGTGAGAGAAGAACGGCAGCAGTGTCGCGCCGAGGGCCGGTAGCGTGTCGACGGCGCTGAGTGTTATCCCCAGCCACCCCGCGTGCTCGCGACCCTGCAGTACATCGGCGACGTCGAAGAGCATGTCGTCGTCGAACTCGTCGATGTCGCGCAGGATGATGGCGAAGTCGTCGCGCTCGATCTCGGCGGTGAAACTGTCGAGCGTGTCGGCGTCGGAGAAGTCCTCGGCGGAGAAGACCCGGATGGTTCCGCGGAGGTACTGTCCGGCGGCTGCGCGCAACACCGCGGCCCGACCGCTTCCGCGCTCGCCCGACACCGCGATCCACCGGCCAGCGCCGACGTGCTGGGCGATGCGATCGCAGCACTCCCGCCACGACGAACTGCGGCCGACGATGCCGGGGAGCGTCGCCGCCGTCGCCGGTCGGCGTCGGGGCTCGGGAGACGGCCCCGGATCCATCAGGTGGACGTGGAAGACCGCGATGCCCGCGTCGGTGTCGGAGAACTCGGCGACCGGTGCGAGTCGGAGGGTGCGGCCGCTGGGCAGCGTGTTGACCCGGCGGGCGGCCGTGGCGTCGAGGGTCTGGTCGACCGCGTGCTCGAGCATCGACACCTGGTCCTGCGGGTCGATGCTCTGGCGCAGGCGCCGGTTCATCAATACGACGTCGGCGGCCAGCGCCAGGACCATCATCTGGGGCGCCCGTCGGCAGGTGGCGAGATAGGCTGCGAGAAGCCGGGATTCGCGCTCACTGGCATTTGCCAGCATCTGCTGCTCGATCTGGACGGTGGCCGATTTGGCCAGGGAGAGCAGCAGCGAACCGCCCTCTTCCACCCAGCCGGTGAGGTCGAGAGCGCCGACGATGCCGCCGGAGAACGGATTACGGATCGGGACCCCGGCACAACTCAGCTGGGCGAGGCAGCCGGCGTAGTGCTCGGCGCCGGTGACGAGTGTCGCCTGCCTGGTCTCGAGTGCGGTGCCGATCCCGTTGGTGCCGGCATGCTCTTCGCTGTAGCTGTACCCG
Organism: Gordonia sp. NPDC058843; assembly: GCF_042743165.1. Lineage (NCBI taxonomy): Bacteria > Bacillati > Actinomycetota > Actinomycetes > Mycobacteriales > Gordoniaceae > Gordonia > Gordonia sp. NPDC058843. The sequence continues at coordinate 82,794 of NZ_JBHYNC010000020.1, read as the reverse complement.
GGAGCCAGGGATACGGCATCGAGTTGGCCGAGGAGTTCCCTGCTGCCGGCCGCACGGGACAGCACGACGCCGTCCGGGGAGGTGAGGATGATGCTCACCGGTTCCGTGGACAGGTCCACGGCGAGCTGGTCGAGCACCGGGCGGGCCGCGCTCATCAACGGGCTGTCGGTGTTCGGTTCACGGACGAAGGGGAGCTCGAGCCGATCCGCCTGCACCTTGAACGAGCGCGACCGCCGCCAGGAGGTGGAGATCGCGTCTCGGACGGTGCCGTCGACACGGTCGTCGGGCGTCCCGTCCTCGCTCAAGAACCGTTCGCGCGCTCGCGCGACGTAAGTGATCGAGTTCCGGGCCCGGGCTGTGGGCTGATGGTTCACCGGGGTGGACAACTCCCTACTGTGATGTACGTCTCACATCACCCGCAGTGTACAGAATAGGTGCTGGTGGCGGGTGTGAATCCGGTACCGAGTCGGTCGAAACCGGCCGGTGGGATCCACTCGGCAGTGGGCCGGCCGCGATCGACGCCGAGAACGAATTCCGATCGCGACCGGCCCCCGTCACCGTTGTGTGGTGACGTCCCCGCCGGGGTCGGTGGCCACCGGCCGGTGCGGGCCGGCCGGTGGCGGTGTGCGGGGTCGGTGTGCGGGTGGTGGCCGGCTAGTAGATGTTCGAGGGTCGGACCATCCCCTCGGCGAGGTCGCCGAAGCCGGGTGCCTCGATGGCGCCCGGGTGGGTGAGGACCTCCTCGACGACCGCGGTCTCGGTGGTGATCAGCAGGGCTGCGATGGACGCGGCGCTCTCCAGTGCCGCCTTCGTGACCTTCGCCGGGTCGATGACACCCTCGTCGAACATGTCGCCGTAGTCACCGGTCATCGCGTTGAAGCCGTGCCCCAATGGAAGGCCGCTGACGACGCGGACCACCTCGTCGCCGTCGAACCCGGCGTTGGTGGCGATCCAGAAGAGGGGTTCGGCCATCGATCGCCGGACCACGTCGACACCGACGCCCTCGTCGCCGGTCACGTCGGCGAGCGATTCCAGGGCCCGGTGTGCCTGGGCCAGGGCCGTGCCGCCGCCCGAGACGATGCCGTCCTCGACGGCCGCGCGCGTGGCGGCCAGTGCGTCCTCCACGCGGAGCATGCGCTCTTTGAGTTCGACGCTGGTGACCCCGCCGACCCGGATCACCGCCACCCGTCCGGTCAGCCGTGCGATCCGGAGTTCGAGGCTGTCGCGGTCGGCGTCGATGCGGGCGCGGGCGTGCTGTGCCTCGAGTTGAGCGACGCGCGCATCGACGAGACCCTGGTCGCCACGGGCGCCGACGATCGTCGTGGCGTCCTCGGTGATGGTGACCCGGTCGCACGTGCCGAGCTGTTCGACAGACACCTCCGACAGCTCCAGTCCGGTGTCCTTGGCGATCACCTGACCACCCAGGGCGACGGCGAGGTCCTCGAGTTCGGCGACGCGCCGGTGACCGAAGCCCGGGGCGCGGACCACCACCGACTGCATCGTCTTGTGCATGTTGCCGCCGACGAGAAGCTGCAGTGCCGGACCATCGACGTCCTCGGCGAGGACCAGCAGCGGCCGGTCGGCGCGCTTGGCCGCCTCGATGCTGGGCATGATCTCCTGGACCGTGGTGATCTTTTTGTTCGTGAGCAGCACGACCGGGTTCTCGAGGACGGCTTCCATGCGTTCGTGATTGGTGACCATGTAGCCCGAGATGTATCCGTGGTCGAACTCGATGCCGTCGACGACGTCGACCCCCAGCCCGAGGGTGTCGCTCTCCTCGGTCGTGATGACGCCGTTGCGCCCCACGTATTCGACGGCCGACGCGATCGCCGACCCGATCACCTCGTCGTCGCTGGCTGCCAGGGTGGCGATGCGCTCGAGGTCGCTGCGGCCGCCGAGCGCGACGGACTGATCCGACAGCGCCTCGATCACGGTGGCGATGGCACGCTCGATGCCGCGGCGCACCCGCATCGGGTTGGCGCCCTGCTCGACCGCGCGCAGACCTTCGCGAACCATCGCCTGCGCCAACACGGTTGCGGTGGTGGTGCCGTCGCCGACCACCCCGTTGGTCTTCATCGCCACTTCTTTGACCAGTTGGGCGCCCATGTTGGCGAACGGGTCGCGCAACTGGATCTCGCGGGCGATGGTCACCCCGTCGTTCGTGATGGTGGGAGGGCCGGTGAGCTTCTCCAGGACGGCGTTGCGTCCCTTCGGTCCCAGCGTCACCTTGACCGCGTCGGCGAGTGCATTGACCCCTCGCTCGAGCCGCAGCCGCGCTTCGGCGTTGTAGCGCAACTCCTTGGCCATGGTCGTCCTGCCTTTCGTTCGTGGTTCTCGGCTGTGTACTGCGTGAAAACGGTTGTGCTGGTTGCCCTTCGTGGCTCGCTGCGCTCGCACCTCAGGGAGCAGGGGCGAGTGGCTGCGCTCGCACCTCAGGGAGCATGGATTTCGGACACTCACGAGTGTTCTTTCGTGGTCCACGACGGCCGCCAGGCCGCAGAAACTGAGGTGCGATAGCGCCGCTCCTTCTTTGCTCCCTGAGGTGCGAGGAGCGATAGCGACGCTCCTTCTTTGCTCCCTGAGGTGCGAGGAGCGATAGCGACGAGCTCGAAGGGTCAGGGGACGAGGATCGCCCGCCCGCGGACCCGGCCGGCGTCGAGGTCGTCGAGGGCCTGCTGGAAGTCGTCGAGGGCGTAGGTGCTGGTGTGCAACGTGACCTTTCCCCGCGCGGCGAGGTCCATCAGTTCCCCGAGGTCGTTGTAGGAGCCGACGAGGTTGCCGATGTAGTTGATCTCGGTGGAGATCACGTCGATGGTCGGCACGTTGATGTTCTCGCCGTAACCGACGACGAAGAAACTGCCCGCGCGCCGCAGCATCGCGGTGCCCTCGGCGGTCGCGCCACCCTCGCCCACGAAGTCGAGCACGGCCTCGGCGCCGTGCCCGCCTGTCAGTTCGAGGACCTTCTCGACGTGCGAGCCGTCGGCGACGATCCCGACGTCGGCCCCGATCTGCTGGGCGAGTTCGACCGCATCGGGGTTGCGATCCACCACGACGATCCGGACCGCGGAGATGGCGGCGAGGACCTGGATTCCGATGTGGCCCAGACCTCCTGCGCCGATCACCACGCATGTGTCCCCGGGTCGCGTCATGCGCGCGCCCTTCGCGGCGGCGTGATAGGCGGTCAGTCCTGCGTCGGCGAGCGCGGCGACGTCGGCGGGTTCCAGCGAGTCGTCGATCCGTACGACGCTGCGGGCCGTGGTCTTCAGGTACTCGGCATACCCGCCGTTGGTGTCGATGCCCGGGAACTGGCTGTTCTCGCAGTGCACGTCGTCGCCGAACCGACAGGCTCGACAGAGCCCGCAGGTGATGAGCGGATGCAGGATCACCTTGTCGCCGACGGCGACATTCGTGACCGCGTCACCGATCGTGTCGACCCACCCGGCATTCTCGTGACCGATCGTGTACGGCAGTGCCACACCGGATTTCTCTTCCCACTGGCCCTCGAGGATGTGCAGGTCCGTGCGGCACACTCCGGCGCCACCGATCTTCACGATCACGTCGAGTGGGCCGGTCACAACCGGCGCGGGAACCTCGTTGAGTTGCAACTTGTCGTGGTACCCCACGACCTGGACTGCACGCATGGTCTACTCCTGTTCCGTTCGGGTGGTGCCGCCGCGGGTGGTCCGGATATCGGTGATGACGGGGCCGCTCCGGCCGTCGCAGGCGGTGTCGTCGGCGTAGCGGGTGGCGAGCAGGCCTCGGCAGAAGTGGCTGTTGCCCTCCATCGAGATCCGTACCGAGCGGGCGAAACGCAAACGCATCGGCACCTGTTCGGCCGGCAACGCCCGGCCCTCTTCGTCGACGACGACCAAGCTGTTGGGACAGACGCTGAGCCCTAGCTCCATCCGCCGGCGCAGCAGCGCCGACTTACGGTGACCGCGGGGGAGATCGCGCAGGGCGAGGCGATCGACCTCGGACACCAGGACGCGTCCCGCGGTGATCTCGGCAGCGACACAGCGTTCCATCGCGGCGGTGTGGGCCTTGCGCCGGAACGTCAGTCGCAACTCGTCGAGGCTCTCGAGCGCCTCCACTCCGAAAGTGCCCCTGTAGCCGGCGTGGGCGTCGAGCCCGGAGTTGATCTTGTCGCTGTCGTGGTGATCGTCGAGCAGGACCCGCACCTGACCGATCCCGTCGATGTCCTCGAGCGCGTCGAGGGCATCCGAACCCATCAGGTAGGCGAAGTTCGGTGAGCAGAACGACGTGGGCAGACGCAGGTGCACCGTCGTCCCGGCATCGTCGATCAGGATCGACCGGACGAAATTGAGATCGGTGATCGGCTCGTCGAGCTCGGGATCGAGGACCGTGTCCAGCGCGGCGAGTATGTCGTGCTCGAGTCGGATCGCGCGCCCGATGCCGGGCGCCGGGCGATGGTCGAGCGCGGTCATGCGTTCACCGCATCCTTTGCGCCGGCTGCCACCTCGGCATCCGGATCGGCTGCGCTGGTGGGCAATCGGAGTTCCTCGGGCACCTCGATGTGCGGGTAGAGCGCGGCCGCGTTGAGGCCGAGGATCTTCTTCTTCTGCTCGACGGTGATCGGCGCGTACTCGGTCATGTCCTCCGGGATCTGGAAGTCGACGAACTTCTCGACCAGCCACTGCGGGGTCCACAGGGCGTAGTCACTGGCGAAGAGGATCTTGTCCTCGCCGATCCAGTAGAGGAGCTCACCGATGATCTGGGCGAAGTACCGCGGGCGGGTGTGGATGAACGGGATGGCCACGGCCAGGCCGCCGAACACATTCGACTCCTGGGTAGCGATCCAGCAGAAGTCCTCGAGCCGTGGGAGACCGACGTGCTCGACGACGAAGTTCAGGTCCAGGTAGTCGGTTGCCACCTTGTCGACGTCGGCGACGTCGAAGGCGTCTCGGTCCAGCGGCCGGATGGTGGGGCCCTTGTGGATGTGGACGTTCTTGATGCCGAGTTTGATGCACTCCTCGAGGTAGCGGCGCGACCAGGCGTCGTCGAGCTTGTAACCGCGTGAGTCGCCGAACCATTCGGCGGTGTAGAGCTTGACCCCCTTGAGGTTCATCACCTCGGCGTCGCGGCGCAACTGTTCGAGACCCGCCTCGCCGTGCCGGGGATCGTAGGCGTGGTTGTAGGTCAGCAGACCGGGATTGTCCTCACACAGCTTCAGCGAGTCGTCGACCTGTGCGAAACCGTTGACGTAGAAGTCGCTCAGCATGGTGGCCTGGAAGATCGCGTGGTCGGCCGGGCCCTCCTCGAAGAGGTCACGCATCAGCCGCTCCGGGCCGTAGTAGGTGTAGGTGTCGTAGTCCCACACCTTGTCCTCGGGGCTGAGGTTGCGGTGATAGTCGTAGAAGCAGTCGATGAACTGCTTGCCGTGGATGTTCTTCTGGTTGGATTCGCGTCCGTCCCAGAGGTGGACGTGGGCGTCGACGATGAAGTACTGGTCGCCGTTCTTCTCGTACATCGTGTGCTCCTGACGATCGTGGGCTGTGGTCTCGGCTGCTGGGCTGGGCTGTGTCGAACGGGGCTGTCTCGGATGTGGCAGGCGGGGCGGGGAATCGGTGGGCGGGGAAACGGTGGGCTGGGACGGGGTGATGGGGTGGTGTACGTCGTGACCGCCGGGAGCGGTCCGCCGGCGGTCACGACGCGGGCCTGATGCGAGCTCTCAGCTCTGGGCGGTGAGGTCGAACCCGATGTACTCGGCGGCGTCCTCGGGGCTGGCGAACAGGAAGGTCCGGTCGTCGAGATGCACCATCCGCCCGTAGTGGGTCGAGCTGATCTCCTCGAAGATCGATCCGTCGAAATCCTGGCCGAGTGCGTCGGTCAGTTCGTCGTAGTCGAATTCGAGCCGGTTGACCCCGTCCACGCGGATCATCGACGGGTACTCGGTGAGTTCCACGCCGTCCTTCGCTCCCATGACGTCGGCGACGACGCGGCCGATCGGGGTGTTCATCAGGGTCACGCCGCACATGTTGGAGAACTCGGTCTCCGCACCGAATTGCATGGTCACTTGCTCAACTCCTCGGGGATGGCGACATCGATCGATGTCAGCAGGTCGGTGAACTTGGCGGTTGCCGCGTCCAGGCTGGTGGCGAACGTGATCGACTTGTCCGCCGGCTGCGACCAGATCGGCTGCAGCGCACGGGCCGCCTCCAGGCACCGGGGCACCCACACGGCGAGCCACTGCCCGAACAGCTCCTTGTTCTGGTCGCCGAATTCCTCGTCGCGCGTGAGGATTCGGAACAGGCTCCGCGTGTAGGCCAGGTCGCGGTCGTAGTCGTACTCACCGGTGCCGACGATGGTGGGGGTGATGTAATCGCCGTTGCGGGCGGCGACCTGCATGACCAGCTCGGAGCGGAACAGCGATCCGACGAGCTGCTCGAAGACGATGTTGGTGGCGAAGAGGAGCTCGCACCAGTCGCCGACCGCCGTCAGACGTTCGACCACCTCGCGGGTCGGCTGCCATTCCGGCGCCGCCTGCCACACCTCCTTGTGCGCCTCGCCGTCGAATTCCTCCTCGGCCTCGGAGAGGTCGAGGTTGAACAGAGCGAGATCCTGGGCGAACCGCATCTTGTGCGCGGCGTTCACCGCGACGGCGGTGTTGATCATGTTGGTCGGCCCGGACCGCTGGATGGAGGTGAACACATGCAGCGCCAGGCCGTTCTCGGCGTGCATCCAGGCACCGAGGTTGCGCTCGATGAACTTGAGCCACGGCGAGTTCCACGAATCGTAGGCGCGCGCCCGCTTGGCGTTCTGCAGGCACAGGTCGACTTGGTGGACGACCGCGGAGTTGTTCCGGTAGATCGTCTGGTCCCACTCCTCGTTCGGGTCGAGGAAGGCGTGCCAGTTGCCCGACTTCGCCGCCGTCCACTCCTGCGGGTAACCGCCCGGGCCGTTGCCGAACCCGTAGATCCAGCCCTGGCTCAGGTGCCGTTCGGGATCGGGCTGCACGTCGACGGTGACGTCCTCGTACATCGTCGCGCGCTTCTTGGCCGGTTGGTAGTAGCTGTACTTGCGGCTCTTGGAACTCGGGAAGTCCTTGGCGCCGGCCTCGGCGTCGGTGAACTCGATGGACGGGAAACTGCGTTCCCGCTGATTGGGTTTGGGTGCGGTGGGTGCGGACATACTGCGCGCTCCTCGGGGTTCGGCGGCTGTCAGGGTCTGGGTGGCTAGTCGAATGCCGGGCTGGTGAAACTGTCGTAGAAGATCTGGTCACGGGGCACCGAATGTTGTTCGGCGAGAGCCAACGCCGCGTCGACCATGGGTGGGGGTCCGCAGAAGTACACCTCCGTTCGGGACAGATCGGACTCGCATCCGTTGACGATGTCGGTGACGTTGCCCTCGGCCACCGAGACGCCTGCGGGTGCGTCGGCGGCGGACTCGGACAAGCATGCGGTGAAGCCGAAGTCGGTGATCTTCTCACCGAGAGAGGCGATCTCGTCGAGGCAGAAGAGGTCCGCCGCGGTGCGGGCGCCGTAGTAGAAGCGCACCGGACGTTGGATGCCGGCTTCGCTGATGTGCCGGAGGAGGGACAGCAGCGGTGCCATCCCGGCGCCGCCGCCGATGCAGACGAGCGGGAGCACGTGCCCGTTGCGGAGGGTGCATGACCCGTACGGACCGTTGACCATGATCTCGGTGCCCGGTTCGAGTCCGTTCTCGAGCATGCCGGCGAACACGCCGCCCGGGTACTTCTTGATGAGGAACTCGAGTTTGTCGGGGGTGGATTGTGTGGTGGCGATCGAGAACGACCGCTTCTCCTGCGTTCCGGGGATCGAGAGGTCCACGTACTGGCCGGGCTTGAACTCGAAGGTCGCCGGCTCCACGACATCGAGACGCAGGGAGACGATGTCCTTGGTCATCGACTCGACCGCGGCAACGCGGGTTCGGACATCCTGAATCGGTGCGCCGCCGAGCAATTCGTCTTCATCGAAGTTCAGCAATTCGATGTCGCAGTCGCTGTAGGCGTAGGTGCGGCAGAGCAGGACGTAACCCTCGGCCTCTTCGGCGTCGTTGCAGGCGAAGGTCGAATAGTCGTCCATCTGGACGTCGCCGTCGAGCATGTAGGACTTGCACGCCGAGCACCGGCCCTCCCGGCATCCGTGCATGAGGTGGATGCCCTGCCGGAATGCGGCGTCGAGGATGGTCTCGTCCTCGCCGACCTCCATCTCGATGTCGACGGGGGCGAAGTTGATGCGATGTGTGTCGGCCACTGTTTCTCCAGTTCGGACTTCGGGTGCGGGGTTGTCGAGACGCGTTGCCGACCCTTCGTGGCTCGTCGCCAGCGCTCCTCGCACCTCAGGGAGCAGGGGTGACGCTTCGTTCCTCAGGGAGCAGGGGTGACGCTTCGTTCCTCGGGGAGCAGGGGTGTCGCTCCTCAAGGAGCAGGGAATGGCTTGCGGGACATCACCCGCTCCCTGAGGAGCGCTCGGAGCTTGCGGAGAGCGCGTTCCCACCCGCTCCCTGAGGAGCGCTCGGAGCTTGCGGAGAGCGCGTCCCCACCCGCTCCCTGAGGAGCGCTCGGAGCTTGCGGAGAGCGCGTCACGAAGGGTCGACGCGACTCAGGCCGGCACGGCCCCGTTGGTGTTGGCGCGGTACGCCGCGACGTGGGCGTCCCGCTCCTCGTCGGACATCTGGTTGAGCAACACGTTCGGACTGTTGAAGACGTTGCCGCGGACATCGTCGAGCGTCCACATCTTCTTCGGGTCCAGATCGAGGTGCGGCTGCGGGATCAGCGTCTTGCCGTCATCCCGGACGTAACCGAGGTCGGTGATGATGTCGGCGAGGTCCTTGCCGTGGTGGAGTGTCTCCCATTCGCGGAAACCGGTGAGGCGACCCATGTTCGGGGTCTCGCGGCCCTCGTACTCGCCTCGGAACGCCACCGCGTCGGTCCAGTAGCAGGTCTCCGAGCAGTAGGTGCGCCACTGGTTGTCGACCTTCTCGGTGACCATGTCCTCGCGGATGAGGGCAGGCACCATGCAGGTCCAGCACCGGTGCGGGTACTCATAACCCACCTCTTCGAAGGCGATGGGCTTGTTGCGGCCGGGGTAGGCGAGCCGGTTGTAGTTCTCCCACCACTTGCCGAACTTGTTGTACCAGCCGGGGTACTTGTGTTCGAACCACTCGAAGTCCTTGTCGGTCATGGCGTCGATGCGCCAGTAGTTGACCGGCCAGCCGGTGGCGAAGAAGCGGGCGACCTCGTGCACATAGTGCTTGTTGGTGATCCGGTTCCACGCCTCCTCGACGAGATCGTGCGGGATGGTGAGCCCGTACTTCTCCAGCGGCAGAAGGTAACTGCGGTAGTAGTCGTCGTAGATCCAGCGACGCCACATCTCGGCGTAGCTCTCGCGGTCCTTGCGACGGTCCTTGGTGCCGTATTCGATGAAGGTCCCGATGGCGGCGTCGACGACACAGTGGTTGTTCCACCATGCGTAGCGCAGGTCGCGCTCCAGCAGCGGGCGATTGCGCTCGTCGGCGAGTGCCATGAGCAGGATCGAGTAGCCGTTGGAGATGTGTCGCGACTCGTCGGACTGGACGGAGTGGAACACGGTGGGCAGCAGGTAGTCGCCGTTGGCGGCGGCCTCGTCGGGCATGGCGACGAAAAGCGTGTTGGTGAAGGCTGTTTCGGCGACGACCGTCAGGTAGATGTTGGCTGCGGTGATGGCATCGCCGGTGATGAACCCCTCGCCGAACTGGCGGCCGATGGTGCCCGCGTAGTTGTTCGCGAACGCCTTCTCGGTGATGTCGAAGCCGGCGGGGTCGATGTAGTTGTTCATGTAGAGCTTCTTGAGGTTCATCTGGATCGTCGAATGACGAACCTCGTCGATCATCTGCACGGCCAGGCCGTTGTGGATCTCGGGGTTGGGGACGGCGTCGATGGCCATCGGCATCGCGCGGGCCGCGGAGATCTCGGGGAACGGGATGATCGACAGGAACAGCTTCTGCCATTCCAGCCAGCGTTCCTGCACCTGGCGGAACATGTTGCCGCGGATGGCGCCGTCCATGGCGCCGTACACGCGGTTGTCCTTCTCCTCCTCCATCGGGAAGTACGACCGCATGATCTGCTTGAGCGGATCCTTCTTGGGGGCCTTCTCGAATGTGTAGTCGGTACCGAACCGGGTGGCCGGGGTAGCGAAGGTGGGCTCCCAGGACAACTCGGTGATTTTCGCATGGGCTTTTGTCAAGCTCTGCCTGCTCAAAGTGCGCCTCCTCGGTGGAGAGCCGGCGGACTGCCGGCCCGCTTGGACTGGAGCGACTTCGATACAACCCTGTGACGTGGGTAACAAACGTCTCACTGTGAGACGACGGCGACGAACCCGCCGCGTGCATCGCGCACGGGGCGGGTTCGAAAGAGGAGAGCTGCTAGTGCGCGCTGTCAGAGGCGGCGAACGACCCGGACGGCAACACCGGATCGTTGAGACGCTGCGCGTACTGATCGAAGTAGATGCGGGCGATCAGCTCGCGCCTGCTGCGGACGCCGGCCTTGTCGAAGATGGATTTCAGGTGGTCCTGCACCGTGTAGGCCGACACATGCAGGGCCGTCGCGATGTCCTTGGTGGCCACACTCTGCAACACCATCTGGGTGACGTCACGTTCACGGGCGGTGAGCCCGAAGGCCTCGACGACGAGCGGGATGATCTCGGGCGGACGGGCCTCCTCGATCGTCACCACGACCTCACCCACCCGGCCGTCGGCCGACGACAGCGGCGAGGCGTGGATGACCAGCCACATGCCCGAGGCGCCGCGCACCCGGAGTCGCGGCGGGACCGTGGACTCGCCCGTCCCGTAACGCCGCGCCGCGCCGATGAGGCCGTAGATCGGGTTCATCACGGCCGCACCGTTCGGGCCGGACGACAGGTCGTCGATGCGTTCGCGGCTGCCGGCGCTCATCTGGACCACTTCGTTGTCCCGGTCGATGATCAGCACCGCCGGACCGTGCACCGCCGCCGGAACGGGAGCAGGCGCGTTCGGCATGTCGGCGACCACGCTGCTCAGCAGACCGACCCGGACGCCGTGCGCGAGTGTGCGCGACAGCGAGGCCAGGAACTCCACCTCGTCGGAATCGAACGGTCGGCATCCGGAGCCGCTGCGGAACAGCGAGATACCGGCCCACGCCCGGTCCCCGTCACGCAACACGAGCCTCGCCTCGTCGTGGAAGCAGTACTCCGGGATCATCAACTGCGACATTCGGTTCGACTGCTCTGCCGCACCTCGCTCCAGCAGCTTCATCCCCACGGCGTCGCGCCTCTCGGCGACCATCTGGCGAAACGCGGTCGGCTCCACCTGGCCGTATTCGAGGAGACCCCAGTCGGGGTCGCGGTGGTCCTGGCCGAGCAGCGCACCGTATTTGCGGGCGCTGGTCAGGAGCACGGTGTTGGGATCGAAGGTGCCGATGCAGAAGGCATCGGCGGGCACCGCGCGGCCGAGCGAGGCCACGGTCTCGGCGAAGAAATCGTCGAGCGTCAGGCCGGCGTGGGCCACGACCTCGATGTCGCGGCGCACACGCTCGGCGGTCAGACTCGATGTCATTCGACAATTGTCGGCGTGAGCTGCGGTGATGTCTATCCCACAATCGTGGGATCACTCGGTTGGAGGACACCGCTCGGGTCGTGGCGACGCCGGATGGTCTTCAGCCGCATCCGCTGATCGGCGGGCCACAGCGCGGCGCGTTCGGTGGCGGATCGTCCGGAGAAGTTCAGCAGCGCCCCGCACGCATGGTCGGCGAGCGCGTCGTTGACGGCGGCCAGGTGCGTGCCGACCTGGTCGCCGAGCGGCCCCGCGGGTACACCGATCGCGAGTGCGACGAACGCGGCGTCCCGGCCGGTGACTGCGTTGGGCACGCGCTGGGGCTGGCGCAACCGGCCTCCGAGCAGTCGGATCTCGACGATGGCGAGCGGGCTCGCCACGTGGGGCCCGGCGACGGCGATCAGGGAGTCGACAGCGGCGGCCGGGAGGTCGACGAGTGCACACCCGCGTTCGGCACTCGGCATCGGCCCGGGCGGATCCATGTGCACCGCGTCGAGCGCAGCCGTCGGCAGGACGTCGATGTTCTCCAGCAGGATCGGGCCCGCCGAGCGCATCGGCGCCAGCAGTGCGGCGGCTGTCGACGGGTCACCGGTGTGGGTGTACCGGAGGTGCACCGCGATCTGGCCCTGGAGCGGTGCGGGCAGGTTGGGGTCCGGGGGAAGTCGCAGGATCGCGATGGATGTCCCGGCCTCCTCGGGAAGGGTCGGCGCCCATTCCCGCCACGCGTGCAGAACGTCTGAGGCGGCGGAGCCGGCGAAGAAGATGCCGCCCCCGTAGAAGGTGGGGAGGTCGACGAGATCGAACTCGATGGCCGTGACGATGCCGAATCCGTCGCGGCCGCCCAGGAGTGCCCAGAACAGGTCGGACCCGGCAGATGCGTCGACCGTGCGGATGATGCCGTCCGCGGTGACGAGTTCGATGGAACGCACATGGTCTGCGGCATAACCGAATCGACGACCCAGTGGGCTGAGGCCGCCGCCGAGGGTGTAACCCACCACGCCCACCGAGGACGAGGAGCCGACCAATCCGGTGAGACCATGCGGCGCGGTCGCGGCGACCACGTCGCGCCAGCGCGCGCCTGCTTCCACCCGGGCCGTCCTGCCCGCCGGGTCCACCTCGACCGCGGTCATGCGTGACGTCGTCACGACGAGCGTGCCCCGTCCCTCGATCGGCATTCCGTGCCCGGTGGCCCGCGCACTGACGCGCAGTCCGTTGGAGCGCGCGTACCGCACCGCGGCAGCGACGTCGGTGGCGTTGGTAGCGCCGACGACCACGTCGGCGGCCGGGATCGCCGCGAGGTTGAAGCCGGAGAGTTCGCCGGTGTAGCCCTCGTCGGCCGGCGTGAGGACGGGGCCGGTGACCGCGGACAGCAGGGCGTCGAAGTCGGTGGAGTCGACGGGTTCGGAGGTGATGGACACGATGATTCCTTCGGGGTGGGGGAGTGCTGGGTGGTGGTGCGCCGGAACCGGCTGCTCCATGTGACTCAGAGTGGCTGAGACCCTTTTGTTCCCGCCATCCCTCGAACGCGGGAAATGCCCGCGCCAGAATTCTGGAGTGTTGTCGTCCCAGAAGTCTGGGGGTGTGTCGGGCCGCGACGGTCTCCGCTGAGAACCGCCCCCGAAAACCGCCCCTGGGAGGGGTGCCGTCGACTATTTGTCGGAGGTGACGTTCTGACGGGTGGTTTTCAGAGGGGGCGGTTCAGGCCAGAAGGGCCCGGTACGTGGCGGTTTCGAAGTCGAGGTAGCCGTCGACCGACGCGGGGTCGACGAACGGGAAGATCTGGGTCGCCCAGAAACCGCCGACGCGAGTGTGGGGGTCGATCCAGAAGTAGAGGTTGGCCAGGCCTGCCCATGATTGCGATCCGGCCCGACGGCCGGTGGGCGCGTCGGCGTCGTTGACCATGAACGGGTACGACCACGACTTCGGTGTGCCCGGGAAGAATTCGACGTCGTGACTCAGCGGCGGGATCACCCCGGGCAGCCGCCGCACCACGAGGCCCCCGATCTGGTTGCGCAACGCGGCGTCAACGGTGTCCGGCCGCAGGATCTGCTCGCCACTATCGGAACGTCCGCCGCGCAACCACATTCGCAGGAACGTCAGGTAGTCGGGGACCGTGGACCAGAGTCCCTGTCCGCCCATGTCGATCTCGGGATCAACGGGCTGTTCCCAACGGTGATTGGGTACGAGCTCGCCACGCTTGCGCATGTGCAGGACGGCGCGCCTGCTCCGGGCGTCATCGGACAGCGCGAATCCGGTGTCGCACATGCCCAGGGGGTCCAACACCCGATCGGCCATCACCTGACGGAGACGACGACCGGTGACGGCCTCGATGACCTGCCCTACCCAGTCGAGTCCGGAACCGTACTCCCAGTCCGTGCCGGGATCGAAGAGCAGCGGGGTCCGCAACGACGCCCTGGTCGCTGTGGCGACGGGAGGCACGCCGTGGTCGGCGGTCAGACGCCGGTAGGTCTCGTTGAAGAAGTCATATCCGAAACCAGCGGTGTGCGTGAGCAACTGATGTGTCGTGACATCGGAGGCGGGCGGCCGCAGGCGCGGCCGGCCGTCGTCGTCGAAGCCCTCGATCACCTGGAGCTCGCCGAGGGCAGGTACGTAGGACCGCGCCGGCGCGTGTAGGTCGAGGTCCCCGTCCTCGACGAGCTGCAGCGCTACCGTCGCGGTGACCGCCTTGGTCGCGGAGAACAGCGCGAAGACCGAGTCGACGGTCATCGGCTGCGGGTCGTCGAGGGCACGTACCCCCGCGGCGCCCAGGAACACGGTCTCCTCGTCGGTCGTGACACCCGCGACCACGCCCGGCACCCGTGGATCGCCCTCGGTGCGTGCGGTCAGGATCGGGCCCAGCCCGGCGGCGAGGCGGTCGGAACGGACGGTACCGGCGGCACGGGAGCTCATGAGAGCGTTCTCCTCATCGAAGTGGGGGTCGACCGGCGCCGACGAACGAGCGAAGTCGTTCGATGGCAAGGGTGAGGTCGTCGGTGGATGCGGCATAGGACAGGCGGACGTATCGGTCGGCGCCCGCGACCCCGAAGTCATTGCCCGGGGTCAGGGCGACGTGGGCGTCGGCGAGCACCCGGTCGCAGAACTCGGCCGACGTCAGCCCGGTGGAGCCGACGTCGAGGTAGACGTAGAACGCGCCGTCGGGAATGACCGGCACGTCGAGTCCGATACCGGCGAGCCCGTCGACGACGAGTTGCCGGCGCCGGGCGAACTCGAGGCGGTTGCGTTCGGCGACCGCGAGGGAGTCCGGCGTGAAGCAGGCCAGCGCCGCGTACTGCGACGGTGTGGGTGGGCACACGTAGAAGTTCTGCGCGAGCCGTTCGAGCACGCCGATCAGTTCGTCGGGGACGATGCACCATCCCAGCCGCCAGCCGGTCATCCCGAAGTACTTGGAGAAGCTGTTGATCACCACGGTCTCGGCGACGCCCGGCGAATCGGCGGCCAGGACGCTACGCGGCGGCCGACCGTCGGGTCCGGGATCGGACAGTCCGAGGTAGATCTCGTCCACGATCGACCATCCGCCGCGCGCGGCCACCAGGTCACACATGGCCACGAGTTCCTCGTAGCGCATCGACGTGCCGGTCGGGTTCGACGGGGTGGCCACGATGACCCCGCGCGTGGAGTCCGTCCACGCGTCGGCGACCTCGGCGGTGGTGAGTTGGAACCGGTTGTGCGGGGTGGTCGGCAGGAGTCTGACCCGCGCGCCGAAGGCGTGTGCGAACTGGCGGTTGCACGGGTAGGAGGGGTCGCCGATGAGGACCTCGTCGTCCGGGTCGATCAATGCCGCGCAGGCCATCAGAAGCGCGGCCGATGCGCCGGCGGTGACCGCCACCCGAGCCGGATCCACCGAGGCCCCGAAATGGTGGCCGTAGAAGTCGGCGATGGCCTCGCGCAGTTCCGGGAGACCGAGGGCGCCGGTGTAGGCGAGGGGTCGTCCGGTCGCCTCGCGGGCGGCGGCGAGGACCGCCGGCGGCGCGCCGAAGTCGGGTTCGCCGATGTTCAGCTTCACGACGGAATGGCCCGCAGCCTCGAGTTCGGCGGCCCGCTTCGCGAACTCCATCGCCTGGAACGGCGCGATCCCTTCGGCGCGTCGGGAGATCCTCATGGGTCACATTGTGCGCGGCGCGGGATTCCGCGCCCGACCCGCACCTCCCGACGATCCCGGACCCCTACGGGCAGGATGTGGGGGTGCCCATCCCCGAATTCATCCGCGATCTGCGAGCCCAGGTCGGTCACCGCGAACTCTGGCTGTCCGGCGTCAGCGTCGTCGTCCTCGATGACTCCGGCCGGGTGCTGCTGACCCGGCGCGTCGACAACGGACAGTGGGCCGTCGTGTCCGGCGTCCTCGAACCCGGGGAGGAGCCGGCGCGGGCCGCCCTGCGCGAGGTGCGCGAGGAGACCGCGGTGGGCGCGGAGATCGTGCGCCTGACCAGTATCGACGTCACACCGCTGATCACCTACCCGAACGGCGACCAGACCCGCTACCTCGATGTCTGCTTCCTCGCGCGGTACGTCGACGGCGATCCCCGGGCCGCCGACGACGAGAACTCCGACGTGGGTTGGTTCGCCACCGACGCACTGCCGTCCGATCTGACGGACACGTCCGCGTTGCGAATCGAGAAGGCGCTCAGCGGCAACGCCGAGGCCTGGTTCAGGCGGTAGGGGCTCTCTCAGGGAAGTCCCTGAAGTTCGCCCCAGAAGTGCCGTCGACCATCGCTTTTCGGCTTCGTCGGGCGCAGACTGGGCGCATGAGCACATCGACGAACCCCACCGGCATGACCTTCTGGAAGGTCCTGGGCGTCATCGCGGTCGCGCTGATCGCGCTGGCCGTCCTCGGCCCGCTACTCGAGGGACTCTTCTGGATCGCTCTCATCGCACTCGCCCTCTACGGCGGCTACATGCTGTTCCGTTCGAACAAGAAGGGCACACCGCCGACCAGTTACTGATCCCTGCCCACCGATCCGGCGGTGCTATCCGCCGAACAGCAGGTACAGGCCGAGGAACGTGTAGCAGACCATCGTCACCATCATGGTGAGCTGTCCGGTCAGCTGGTGCCTTCGGGGTAGGAGCCGCAGCGACGCGTCGTGGGCGGCGGCGACACCCAGCAGGTGTCCGCCGAGCACGAACGCCACCTTGAGGGTCACGGTGACCGTCGGATGGTCCGACATCACGTAGACCGGGTGAGCATTGCTGAGCCACAACACGTTCCATCCCCGCCCCAGAGGATCGCCCAGCGCGAGCACGGTCTCCTGGCCCTGCTCGACCAGCGACTGCAGATAGTGGGCCATTATGTAGCCGATCACGATCGGGACGAGCGAGTGCGCCATCAGTCCCGGCAGGCGGCGCCGGAGGTCCGGTTGCACGCCGCCGACCGCGCGGGCGGCAGTCCAGAAGGTCAGGGCGACAACGCCGATGAACACGAGTAGACCCGCGGTCGAGGCCAGCGTGGCGATGGCTTCACTGCCGTCCGCGTGCTCGGCGACGAGGTCCCGCCACAACGGAATCGCCGAGAAGCTGTCGAAGGCGGTGGAGCCGAGCAGGATCGCCAGGACGGTGACGGTGCCCGGCAGCACCGGTAGCGTCGTCAGCGAGTTCATCGGACTCCGGGCGATCACCCGGCCCGCGGTGTTCCGTGCGAACGGGGAGAGTCGCGAGGCCACCGTGCTGTAGACCGCGAACGGGTCGGCGTCCTCGGTCCAGCGCAGCCCGTAGACCACGCCGCCGACGAGGGTGATCACGAGGTAGCAGAGCAACCAGACCCGCACCGACGACAGCGAACTCGGGTCGGGCGATGCCAGTTCGAGCCAGACGAAGGCGAACAGTCCCACCGCCGCCGGCCACCACCCCAGACGGCGGGGGTAATCCCGCCGGCCGACGATCCGCGGGCCGGTGAGCCGCCGAATCATCCGGAGGACGGTCCGGACCGGCGACAGCAGCCGCCAGACCGGTCCGAGAAGCGCCGACAGTACGGGCAAGCCAACCCAGAGCAGCACATAGAACGCGCCGGGTAGGGGATTCTCGTCGGTGTCGGGGCCGAAGGCGGCCGCGATCAGCCACGCCGTCAGGGCCACTGCGATACCGCTGAGCACACCGCGAACCCACCGGTTGTCCACGGTCGACGTCACCCATGAGGGGAGCTGGCGACCGGCGTCGGCTCTCCCGTAACGCGGTGTGCGCCAAGCGAAGGCGATCACCGCGAATGAGATCGTCAACGCCCAGGCGCCGCCGATCAACACCGCGGTCAGCGGGACGGGGAGATACTCCGAACCACCGAGCCCGTGGGCGAGCAGAGCGTCAGTCGGCCTCACGGGCGGGGTCATCGGCCTCGT
The DNA here is from genome assembly GCF_042743165.1 of Gordonia sp. NPDC058843. Classification (NCBI taxonomy): domain Bacteria; kingdom Bacillati; phylum Actinomycetota; class Actinomycetes; order Mycobacteriales; family Gordoniaceae; genus Gordonia; species Gordonia sp. NPDC058843. Next base: position 64,903 of record NZ_JBHYNC010000020.1, on the reverse strand, counting down.
TTCGGGTCGGGGGAGCGGTGTTGCCGAGTTCGCCGGAGCCGTCGTCTCCGTCGTCGCCGTCGTCTCCGTCGGAATCGTTGTCTCCGTCGGAATCGTTGTCTCCGTCGGAATCGTCGTCTCCGCGACGGCGGTCGGCGATGGCGATCGCCACGACCACGCCCACCACGAGGAACGCGGGGATCACCGCGGGCAGCGCCAGGATGAGCGGGTGCGTCGCCAGGTGTTGGACGGCGGGGGCCGCAGCGAGACCGATCATTGCTGCGGCTGGAGTTCGGGCTCCCGCGCGCCGGAGGTCGCCTCGCGGGCGTTCACCCGGCCGGCTCCCCACGACAGCGCGGCGATCAGCAGCAGGGAACACACGAGCACCACCAGTGATGCGGCGCCGAACAGCCAGGCCGGATGGTCGAAGCTGCGCTCACGCTGCAGGATCGAGATCTCGGCGACGAACGGCTTGGTCGATGACTGTTGCGCAGGTTCGCCCTCCGCACCGATCGCGGGGTCTGCCGGGAGGTACACCGGCACGCCCGCCATCGTGGTGCCGTCCTGCACGCGCAGGATGGTCTTCCACGAACCCGACACCGGCATCGGTGCGGTGGATCGGAAGTGGTTCGGTCCGACCCGGTCCAGTCGGTCGATGACGATGCCGCGATCGTTGTCGATGCCGCCCTGCCAGGACATCAACGTGACCCACTCGGGGTCGTCGCTGAGCGTGTCGGCGGGGTCGAGGAAGACCTCGGCCGTGACGTTCTGCTCGGCGGCCTCGTTCGGGCCCGCCGGCGTCAGCACGATGCGTGCGGTGGTGTCCGCGGGCACGGAGACACGCAGACCGTTGGCGACGGCGCCGCCGATCACCAGGACGGAGAGCACGACAGCGGTGACGCTGATCCAGCGGCTGGGGAGTCGTTCGCCGACGCTGACGATTCCGAGCAGTCCGCCGCACACACCGGCGACGACGCCCACCGGGATGGCCATGGTCAGTGCCTCGACCCACATGCCGGTGACCCACGGGAAGGGGTAGGCCGCGGCGATCCACCAGGACTCGATCCAGAGTCCGAGCGTGGCCACACCCAGACCGGCCACCGCACCGAAGAGAACGCGGCGTCTGAGGAGCGGGGTCAGCGCCAGCAGTTCGATGACCACCGCAGCGCCCAGGTAGAGCGGGAACACGTTGATCGGTGCGCCCAGTGCCGGCCCGACGACGACGGCGACGACGCCGCGCAACAGGAGCGCGAACACCGCCGCGACGAGTGCGGCGCCCGGCCCGAGGCTGATCCGGGCGGCGACGAGGGCGAATGCCCCGGCGCCGGCGATCATCATGGGCTGCAGCACGAGTCGGAACTGCTCGACGCCGAAGTCGTATTCGATCTGGAAGACCGACATGCCGATCACGAGTCCACCGAAGGCCAGGCAACGCACGAGCCACTGACTCCGTCCGTCCTGCGGGGCGTCGGGACCCATCGCGGCCCGGCCCTCGCGGTCGAGGATCACGACTGCGATGAGCGACAGGCCGGCGCCGCCGATCAACATCAGGTGCGTCGGTCCCCACAGGGTGACGTCCTGACCGAAGATGCGATGCCAGACGTCATCCAGCGGGAAGCCCAGCAGTGCGTAGAAACCACACCCGGCCAACAGGATTCCACCGACCGGTGCGTACCAGTGGCGGGTGATCCGGACTGCCGAGCGGCCGGGTTTGTCGAACGGCAGGAACACCGACAGCATGCCGGAGATGAACAGCAGGAACAGGCCCACCAGGATGAAGTAGTGGGCGGGATTCGCCAGCGGACCTTCGTCGCGGCCGTCGCCGATGTGCAGGCTCACGTCCCAGAGAAAGCCGAAGAGGGCGCAGATGATGGTGCTGGTGAACAGGAAGATCGGCAGGGCCGCCCACGGCGGGCGGTTCACGCGGCGCGCGGCCCACTCGGACAAGGTGGTCAGCCAGGTGATCTTGCGCGTGCGATGCAGGTAGCCGATCCAGAGCAGGCCGACCGACACGACGGCGGCCACCGCGGACATCAGGAAGACCTGGTCGAGCGCCGCTCCGCCACCTTCGGCGGCCAGATGAAGAGGCGTGACATCGGTTGTTGGCATGGTCGAAGTATGCACAACCGCACCCGGGTCTCGTAAGGGCATTGCCCAAACCGGCGATCTCGCGTCTCGCCGGGCGGTGGCGTCGTAGGCGACGGAATGCCGGTTCGAGGGCCCGATGACGATTTCCGGCATCGTGGCGAGGTCGACGGAATCGATCCCGGTCGTCGTGCATGGAATTCGTATTCCGGGTCAGCGGGTCGGCACGGTGTGATTGTCGGTCGCCTCTACCGGGCCCGTTTCTCCCGGTCGGCCGTGATTGTCGAGAACCGCGCCGACGGTGTGACCGCATACTGCGCGGTCACACCCGTCGGGTCATCCGATGGGCACGCAGGACGACGTCGTACAGATCTCGTCCGGCAATTCGATGGCCGGGAGTCCGGGGATGTTCGGCAGTCCCGGGATGCTGGGCAGGCCGGGAGCCGCCGGGGCGTCAGGTCCCGGGGCGGGGGGTGTTGCCGCCCCACCCGGCACGGTCACCCGGAGCGGCTCGGCGACCGTGGGGGTCGTACCCCTCAGCGGCGGATTGGTGCCCCAGAACTCCTCGGCCGCCCCGGTGCCCGGTGGCAGCGTGATGGTGGTGCAGCCCCAGTAGATGTCGTAGGTGCCGTCCGGGATCGTCGTCGTTCCGGTGGGGGCCGGCGGCGTACCTTGAGAGATCTTCAGCGGCAACGACTTCGACGAACCCGGAGCGATGAGTGCGCCGAGCTCCTCGGGTGTCTGATAGCCGAAGACGACGTTGGTCGGGGCTCCTCCGGCCGGGACGCCGACGATCTCGCAACCGATGCGCTTCGCTGCCTTGTTCGTGACCGTCAGGGTGACGGTGCTCCCGGACACGGACGGGGTCGCGGTGACATCGGCGGGTGCGGCGTCGGCGACGGGGGCGAGGGCGGCGCCGAATGCCGCCGCGGCGCAGACCGCCAGGCCGGCGGTGGCCTTCCGGACTCGGGTGCTCATACGGTGTCCTTCCACGTGGTTGTCTCGGGGCCGGGCCGGAGCGCGGCACGGCCCTGGGCGGGAGTAATCGAGGTGCATGGTCGGCGGAATTCGTGGATATCGCATTCCGGCGAATTCGCGCCGACTTTTGTTGAGTCGTTGTGCCCGGTCTTCGAACCAGCTGGTCGGATTCACGGAAATCGCCGATCAATGCCCGACTCGGCCATTGTTACAGATTCCAGGAATAGCTGCAGAATGAGGTCGGAAATCGATGCTCTCGCCGGGTCGGCCGTCGAGGGCGAAGTGCGCGGGTGCCGCGAGGACCTGAACATCCGGTGGCGTCGGCGCCGGCTCGGTAATCTGACTCGCGACGCAGACGACCGAACAGACCGGGGACACATGCCGACGGTGATCGCGACCATCAGCCTCAAGGGCGGGGTCGGGAAAACCACGCTCACGGGAGGTCTTGCCGACTTCCTCGCCGGTGTCTTCGGCAAGAAGGTGTTGCTCGTCGACCTCGACGCGCAGACCAACCTGACGACCATGATGATCGGACAGGAGCACTGGCTGGCGTGCAATGCCAGACGGCACACCGTCGCCACCCTGTTCGCCGACGTGCTCGACGGCACGCGGTCATTCGATCTCGAGGGCAGCATCCAGCGCGACGTCTCGACCGTGGACGGGGTCACGGGTATCGACCTGTTGCCGTCGTCGCTGGACCTCATCGAGCTGGCCGAGGAGCTGAGTGCACACCGGGTCGCCGCCGACGACCACCTGGCCGCCGTCGAGGTCCTGACGAACGCGCTGACCCCGGTCGCCGCGAGATACGACTACATCCTCATCGACTGCCCACCCAATGTCGGGCCGTTCAGCCTCAACGGTCTGGCCATGGCCACCGGGTATCTGATCCCGACCATCCCGGATGTGCTGTCCACCTACGCGATCCCGCACATCCAGCGGCAGGTCGCCGATTTCGGTGCCGAATTGGGGCGCGACATCGTCGAATTGGGGGTCGTGATCACCAAGTACCGTGCGGCATCGGCACTCCATCAGGACACGGTGCGGCGGCTGCGGAGGGATGCCACGATCCAGAACGTCCTGCCGACCTACCTCCACGAGGCCAACGCGATCGGAGCGGCCGCCGACTACGCATCCTGGCCGAGCCTGCACGCGAAGTACGGGTACCACGGGCATTACGAGCAGTTCCGCGATCTCACCCGCTCGGTCATGGTCGAGGCCGATGCCAAACTCCCCGCGACCCTTCCGGGTTCCCGCGCCCCATTCGATCAACCGACGCCGAAGCGCAGCTCAGGGGTCTAAATTCATCTCAGCCGCCGACCGGTGGCACCTCGTCGACTCCTCAGGAGCTCACATCATGCGCAAAGTGCACATCACCTCGGTTCTCGGCGCCGCGGCACTGGCCGTCGCCCTCACCGCCTGCGGTTCCGACGACTCGGCGTCGGGTGGCACCGACGCGGAGGCCACGGTGACCGTCGACGGTCAGGAACTGGAACTGGCGGACAAGACGGTCGGGTGCACGGACACCGCAGGCAAGGTGACCATCGGGATCGGATCGGGTTCGGGCACCTCGGGAATCGGCGTCGTGCTCACCTCGGGCGATTCGCCCGAGGTCGAGTCGGTGGGTCTCGGCTCACTGGACGGCGTGACCTTGGGTTATCAGAAGGGTGCCGGTGGGGGTAGTGCCGACGTCACCAAGGACGGCGACACCTACACGGTGAGCGGCGAGGCCTCCGGAATCGACCTGGCCAACCCGACCGAGCAGGTGACCAAGTCCTACGAGATCAAGGTGACCTGTCCCTGAGTCGGTCCCTCTCCGCCCTGGTCTCGGTCTGTCCTGGTCTCGGTCCGGTGACCGGACCGGTATCGATGTGTACACATTTTGTGCGGGGACTGTTTGACGGGGTGCCGAGCTGGGTACGTTGCGCTTTGTAGCGATCCGGGAAATTGCTATCCGATCGGATCGCACACCGGATCAACGACGACCCTAGGAGGCAGACATGCTGGGACTTGGCATCATCGCGTGGATCATCATCGGCGGACTGGCCGGCTGGATCGCCAGCAAGCTCATGAAGACCGACGCGCAGCAGGGCATCATCCTCAACATCGTGGTCGGTGTCATCGGCGGCCTCCTCGGCGGCTGGTTGCTGACACTGTTCGGGGTCGACGTCGAAGGCGCCGGCTGGATCTTCAGCTTCATCACCTGTGTGGCGGGTGCGTGCATCCTGCTGTTCCTCGTCAAGCTGGTGACCGGACGCGGCCGTACCCGCGTCTGAGGTCGCTACCCGCACCGCTCGACTCCGCCCCGGCTCGCGTTCGCATCGAACGTCGACGCCGGGGCGGAGTCGTGTCCGGGTGCGGTGCATGTGCGTACGTTGGATTGGGTACGAGGACATGACTGCCCGCACAAGTGAGCAACCGAAAGTGAGCATCCAGTGACTCGAGTGGCGATCATCGGCGGACACGGCAAGATCGCGTTGCGACTGGCCCGCATATTGACGGCCCGCGGGGACGAGGTGACCTCGATCATCCGCAACCCCGAACACGCTGAGGACGTCGCGGACACCGGCGCCGTACCCGTGGTCGCCGACGTCGAGACCCTCGACACCACCGGTATCGCCACCGCGATCTCGGGCCACGACGCGGTGGTCTGGACCGCGGGCGCCGGCGGCGGTGAGCCGGCACGGACCTACGCCGTCGATCGCGATGCCGCGATCCGGTCCATGGACGCCGCCGTGCGCGCGGGAGTCCGTCGGTACGTGATGGTGTCCTACTTCGGCGCCGGTCCCGACCACGGTGTGCCCGAGGACAACTCGTTCCATGCCTATGCCGAGGCCAAGGCAGCGGCGGACACGTACCTGAAGTCCACCGATCTCGACTGGACGATCCTCGGACCCAGCAAGCTGACCGACGGTCCCGGAAGCGGCAGCATCGTGCTGGGCGGCGATCGGGTCGAGGGTGACGAGGTCAGCCGGGACAACGTCGCCCAGGTGGCGGCAGCCGTCCTCGAACGGCCCGCGACCGTGCACGAGGTGGTCGAGTTCAACGACGGCGACACCCCGATCCCCGATGCGCTCCCCTCGTCCTGAGGATTCCGATCGTCCATCGGCCGAGCCGGGACCGAACCGTTCCCCGGACGTCGACGGCCTTCTGCCCTCGCTGCGCGGGATCGTCGGCGAGGCGCATGTCCTGACCGACCCGGATGCGATGGCCGGTTTCCTCACCGATTGGACCGGCCGATACCGCGGTGACGCCGAGGCGGTGGTGCGCCCCCGGACCACCGACGAGGTCTCGCGAGTGGTCGCCGAGTGCGCCCGCTCGGACATCCGGATCTGTGTGCAGGGCGGTAACACCGGGCTCGTCGGCGGCTCGGTCCCACCGGCGCGCGCCGAGGCGGCCGACCCCCGGATCGTGTTGTCGACGGTGCGCATGACCGACGTCGACGAGGTGGACACGATCGGTCGTTGCGTCGGAGCCCAGGCCGGCGCCACCGTCGAGTCCATGGACCGCCACGCGGGTGCAATCGGTCTGTCGCTCGGCATCGACCTCGCCTCTCGGGAGAGCGCGACGGCAGGCGGGGTCGTGTCGACCAACGCCGGCGGGACGCGGATGATCCGCCGGGGCAACGCCAGGTCGCAGATCCTGGGGATCGAGGCGGTCCTCGCCGACGGCAGTGTCCTCCGCCGGTGGACCTCGCTGGTCAAAGACAATGTGGGATACGACCTCCCGTCCCTCCTCGCCGGCAGCGAGGGGACTCTGGCGGTGATCACCCGCGTCCTGTTCAGGCTCGTCGTCCCACCGTCGGCCGCCACCGTCGCTGTCGCATCGGTCGAGCGTGTCGAGAACGCGATCGACCTGATCGGCGCCGCGCCGTCGGCCGGACTGACCATCGAGGCCGCCGAGTTGATGACCGAGGCCGGGGTCGCGCTCGTGGCCGACCACGGGCACCGCCGACCGACCGCGACGCCGGGCCCGTTCTACGTTCTCCTCGAAGTGTCGGGGACCGGCGACATCGAGTCCGCGGCGGCCGAGCTCCTCGGCTCCGCGCCCGGGATCGTCGACGCGGTACTCGAACCGGCGCCGGCACGCGCGCTCTGGGCCGGGCGTGAAGGCCACACCGAGGCCATCGCCCGCTCGAGTTCGACACCCGTCGTCAAACTCGACATCTCCGTGCCCATCCGGGCCCTGCCCGAGGCGTTCGCGGAGTTGTCCCGAGTGGGTTCGGAATGCGACTTCCCCTGCCGGCCGATTCTTTTCGGTCACGTCGGGGACGGCAACATCCACGTCAACCTGCTCGACGTCCCCACGGAGCACTCGAGCACGGTGACCGATCACGTCTTCGGGATCGTGGCTGCCAACGGAGGCAGCATCAGTGCCGAGCACGGGATCGGGCGCGCGAAAGTCGCCTGGATGCATCTCGGCCGCGATCCCGCCGACCTCGCGACCATGCGCGCGATCAAATCGGCTCTCGACCCGCGAGGTCTGCTGAATCCAGGGGTGATCTTCGGGTGGCGAAGCCTTCGATGACGCCGCGAAAGCCCTCGATGACCTGAGGGCCCGACGCGCCGAGGCCGAGGTTGAAGCGGCCGTCGGACACGAAGTCCAAGCCGGCCGCCGTCACCGCGGTACGCGACGGGTCCGCGCGTGGCGACACCGGCTAGTCACCGAGCTCGGCGAGGATCTCCTCAGAATGCTGTCCCGGCGCGGGTGGTGGGGAACCCAGCGCCGTCGGCGTCCGAGAGAACCTGGGGGCTGGTGCCGCCTGAAGGCGACCGTCCCTCTCGACGAGCGTCCTGCGAGCCGCCACGTGTGGGTGGTGCTGGGCGTCGAGCAGGCTCAGAACCGGGGAGGTGCAGGCCATGGAGTTCCCGAACACGTCCTCCCACTCTCTGCGGGTCCGAGTTGCGAAAATCGCCGCCATGCTGTCGCGAAGCGCCGGCCAACCCTCTCGGTCATTCCGCTCTTCCGGGTCAGCGTCCAGTCCCAACCGATCGAGCAGCTCTCGATAGAACTGTGGCTCGCCCGCACCGACGGCCATGTACTTGCCGTCCGCGGTCTCATAGACGTTGTAATGAGGCGCGGCGCCATCCAGGATGTTCTGACCCCGCTCGTGGACCCATGCTCCTGCAGCAATCATTGCGTGGGTACCAGTGAGCAGATGCGCAGCACCGTCGACGATGGCCGCATCCACGACCTGACCCGCTCCGGTTGAGGCCACCTCCACGAGTGCGGCCAGGACACCGGCCACCAGGTACATGCCGCCACCGCCGTAATCCCCCACCAGGTTCAGCGGAATGGTCGGCCCCTCACCGGCGTGACCGATGGCGTCGAGCGCACCGGTCACAGCGATGTAATTGATGTCGTGGCCAACCTGCTGCGCCCACGGGCCCTCCTGACCCCAACCCGTCATACGCCCGTACACCAGTCGAGGATTGCGCTCCAAGCACGTCTCGGGCCCAATGCCCAGTCTCTCGACGACACCCGGCCGGAACCCCTCGACCACCACGTCCGCGCGGTCGATGAGTCGTAGCGCAACTTCGACATCGTCCGGAGACTTGAGGTCCAGCTCGATCGACCGCTTGCCCCGGTTGAGGAGGTCGTCACGCGGATCACCGGGGAACTCACCTCGATGGTTACGCCGATCGATACGGATGACATCCGCTCCCATGTCGGCCAACGTCATCGTCGCAAACGGTCCCGGACCGATTCCTCCGATCTCCACGACCTTGACAGTGCGCAGCGGCCCGGTTCGAACCGCGCGCTGACCCATTTCAACCACAGTGCGCTCCCGCATTTTTATTCGCTGTTCAGATATCTCAGCGAGGTCGCACCGCCGACAAGACCGCCCGCGGAAGTGCCGGAGGCGCTCATGTCGACCCTCAGCCTGCGTAGAGTGCTTCGATGGCTTCCGCATATCGCTCGGCGATGGGCTTGCGCTTGAGCTTCATCGTCGGTGTCATCGTGTGACTGTCGGGAGTCCACTCATCGGGCAGGATCGTGAACTTCTTGATGTTCTCGACGCGCGAAAGGTTGCGGTTCGCCTCGTCGACTGCCGCCTGGAACTCGGACCGAACCGCAGGGTGCTGGGACACGGCGGCGACCGTCACGTCCTCGATGCCATGCTTGGCAGCGAGAGCAGCCGCGCCCTCCGTGTCGATGGTCAGTAGCGCAACGAGGTAAGGCCGGCCGTCGCCGACGGCCACGACCTGGGCGATGTGAGTATTGGCCTTCTTGACCTCCGCCTCGATGTTCGAGGGCGACATGTTCTTGCCCGTCGCGGTGATCAAGAGTTCCTTCTTCCGGTCGATGACCTTGAGGAACCCGTCCTCGTCAAGCCAACCGACATCTCCGGTGTGGAGCCAGTTGTCCTCGTCGAGAGTCGTCGCCGAAGCATCCGGTTCTTTGCGGTAGCCGACCATGTTCATCGGGCTGCGCAGTAGGACCTCGCCGTCCTCGGCGATGCGCACTTCCACTCCCGGCAAGGGCTTTCCGACCGTTCCGATCTTGAAGTCGTTCAAACGTGGCCAGCAGGCTCCGAAGGCTGTCGCCTCGGTCAGGCCGTAGGCCTCGAGCAGGGGAACACCCATCGCCAGGAAGAAGACGATCACGTCCTGCGGCGGCGGAGCGCTGCCGATGAACGCCGCCTTCAGGTTGTCGAGGCCCCAGGGCGCAAGGATCTTTTCGTTCAGTAGTCGCTTGGCGGCCTCATGGCGCTCGACCAGCTCACCACTCGGCGCCTCGCCTCGCTGATCGAGTCCGACACGTTCCAAGCCGACAGCCAGCGCGTTCTGCACGGCCTCGCGTTCTCCGGCGTCCTCGATACCGTCGATCTGCGCCTGGATCGCGCTCCGCAGCTTGACCCAGGTTCGCGGCACCGTTGCCAGAAAGTCTGGGTGGGACTCCTGGACGTGAGCCAGAACTTCCTGATAGCTGGGACATGTTGTCACCGTTGCTCCGCGTCCCAGCGGCATGTAGTGGGTCAGCATGCGCTCACCGGCGTGCGCCATCGGCAGATACGACACCGCCCGAGTCGGCAACGGAATCACTTGAGCCCAGCTCCGAAGCATGGACATGACGCCGTTGTGCGACCACTGGGCGCCCTTGGGCGGACCGGTGGTGCCGGACGTGTAGATCACGGTGACGAGGTCGTCTGGCATCACCGACCGCCAGGCGGCATCGAACGAGAAGTCCTCGGACGCGGCAGCGATGACGTCCTCGGTGGAGAGGACTCCCTCCTCATGACTGTCGATCACGATCAGGTGGCGGATACCGTCATAGTGGTTCAACGCGTCGCGCACGGCGGGCAAGAACTGCTGCTCGGTGATCAACACGGCACAGTCGGCGTTTGTGAGGCGGTCCACGATCTGGGCCGGGCTCGACGTGTTGTAGATGCCGAACGGTACTGCCCCGATGTGCACCGCCGCCATGTCGTACTCAAAGAACTCGATGCAATTGTGCAACTGCGTGGCGATCGTGTCTCCCGGCTTGACACCAAGGCCGGCGAGTCCTGCGGCAAGCTGTTCGACCCGTTGGCCGTACTCGTGCCATGTGACGACGCGACCGTCGCCTCGTGTCCGGAAGGCGGTCCGGTCGGCATGAAGCTCGACGGTCCGCTGGAACGCCGCGCAGACGGTCGGCGCCATTTCCGGGGCCTCAGCGGGGGTGAAGTCGACTACTGCCTGTTCTGTCATTGAACGCTCCTGGGATTGTTGGGGTGAGCGGTGGCGCACGGACAAAGCGCTGGAAGCGCGAGATGTGAGTCCGCCCGGCTGACGCCACAGCCGCCGCGAAGAATGCCGGCGATTTCCTCCGGCGCCGGCAGCGTGTCGTCGCCCCGGCACTGCTGTTCTCGATGACGGCCGGGTCAACCTGGCCGTCAACGGACCTGCGCTGATCAGTCGAACTGCGCGGTTGCCTCGAAGCCAAGCTTCGCTACCCAGTCATCGCAGTAGTCGCGCCACTCGGCGATCTTGCCGTCGCGGAGGACAACGACGCCCACGACTGGAACCGCAGCGAGCAGCGAGCCGTCGCCGAGATAGCTGTCGTCAGACCGTTCGATCACCACGAGATCATTGCCGTCTGAGACGATCGACTTGATGGGCACCAGAACGTGATCCACGTTAAGAGCCTGGTAGAACCCCCGAATCGCCTCGAGGCAGGCATCCAGACCCTCGACTGCTCCACGCGCGCTGTTCCACCACACGAGATCGGGGGCGGCGTGGTCGCGCCATGAAGCGATGGTCTGCTCGAGACCACCCGCCCACATGCCGACGACCGTCTTCACAAGTTCCTCTTGCTGAGTCATCAGAAACTCCGTCGTCTCGGGGACCCGGGGCCGACACGAACAGCGGCCAAGGGGGTCCAAGGTTGCTCGCCGGTGCGAGCGCCACACGCGCCAGACCGGCGACCTTTTCTACGTTAGTTTAAAAATGTGATGGGCGCAACGGTCGGGTTCCTCCGAACGGCCTCCGTCCAGGGTTCTTCTCCTCGACATCTGCACCCCTCACTGCGAGCCGGCGCGACGCCGGCCCTGCGCGGCTCACGCGTACCAGGCCGTACTGCTCTTCCCGGCGGTCTCGCCCCGCGTCACCACGGTGATGTCCAACCGAGATGTCCATGCACTGGGTAGGCCTGGGCCGTCAATGCCTCGAGGACCAATGCGAGTCGGCGAGGTTGGTCGTAGGACGGGAGCGCAACACTCACCAGCGGCGTCGACGAGGTGTCGACGACGAGGTCCCAACGGCTGTCGGACACAATGCTCCGTCCGCCGTCGAGTCTGATGAGTCTTGACTGCCGGTGGCGCGCACGGCAAAGGCACCGAAATGCTGCGATCATGCACGGGTGGCTGATGTGAACCCCGACCGGTTGTCCGCACTGGCGCATCGCTACGGCGTCGCCACCAGCTATGTCGGCTGGGGCGAGAAGCGTCACGACGTTGCTCCCGAGACCCTGGTCGCGGTCCTGCGGGCGCTCGAGGTGCCGGCGGGGTCGTCCGACGAGATCGAGGAGTCCATCCGCGAGATCGACGAACAGCCGTGGCGCGAATTCGTTCCCGCGGTGACGGTCGTGACCGAGGGCTCGGGCGACACGTTCGCCGTCCACGTCCCGCACGGTCATCTCGTCAAGGTGTGGATCGTCAGTGAGACCGGCGACGACGTGGCGGCCCCGCAACTCGACGTCTGGGTCGAACCGCGCGAGGTCGACGACGTGCTCGTCGGACGCGCGACGTTCGCCGTGCCCGCCGACCTGCCGCCCGGGTACCACCAGATCAAGGCGCTCGACCTCGACGATTCGTCGGCGTCCAGTGCACCCCTGATCGTGACGCCCCGTCGCCTGCACACCGCGGACCGGCTGATCGGACGCAAGCGGTGGGGACTCGCCGCGCAGCTGTACTCGATCCGGTCGGCGGACTCGTGGGGCGTGGGCGACTTCGCCGATCTCGCGGGGATCTGTGAGGTGGCCGCGAGCGCGTACGGCGCCGACTTCGTCCAGGTCAACCCCTTGCATGCAGCCCAGCCGCAGGCACCGATCGAGGCGTCGCCGTATCTGCCCGTGACGAGACGTTTCGTCAATCCGCTCTACATCCGGATCACCGACATCCCCGAACTGGACGCGCTGCCGAAGTCGCAGCGCAAGTGGGTCAAGGCCACGGGACGCAGCTTCCTCACCGAGAACACCTCCACCGACAAGATCCGGCGCAACAAGGCCTTTCGCGCCAAGATGGAAGCGCTCGACCTGATCTTCGAGGCCCCGCTCGCCCCGGCGCGTGCTGGTGCCTACCGAGCGTTCCGGCGTCGGGAGGGTAAGGGCCTCAAACGATTTGCGACGTGGTGCGCGCTTGCCGAGCGCTACGACGCCGACGACCCGCGCTGGGGTGGCAAGTTCCTGGACCCGGCGTACATGAAGAAGAAGCGCCGGAAGTTGGCCCGTCGCATCGACTTCTACATGTGGCTGCAGTGGATCTGCGACGAGCAACTCGCCACTGCCGCACACGCGGCGCGATCCGCCGGGATGGAGGTCGGCGTGATGGCCGACCTCGCCGTAGGGGTCGCGCGCCACAGTGCCGACGCGTGGGCACTCGGCGATGTACTCGCCTCCGGTGCGACCGTGGGAGCGCCGCCGGACGGCTTCAACCAGCAGGGCCAGAACTGGGACCAGCCGCCGTGGCATCCCCGACACCTCGCCGAGGCCGGGTACGAGCCGTACCGCGACATGATCCGCACCGTTCTGCGCCATGCGGGTGGTGTTCGTGTCGACCACATCCTGGGACTGTTCCGGCTCTGGTGGATTCCCGACGGGAGCAGCCCGGCGCACGGAACCTATGTGCACTACGACAGCGAGGCGTTGATCGGCATCCTGGCGCTCGAAGCGGAACGTGCCGACGCAGTGGTCGTCGGCGAGGACCTCGGGGTGTTCGAACCGTCCGTGCAGGAGTCGCTGCGCGAGCGCGGGATCCTCGGCACCTCGATCCTCTGGTTCGAGCAGGGCCCCGACGGGGCGATCCCGCCCGAGGACTACCGCGAGCTGTGCCTGACGTCGGTGACCACGCACGATCTGCCCCCGACCGTGGGGTATCTGGCGGGCGACCACATCACGCTGCGGTCGCGCCTCGGTCTGCTCGCCTCCGGTGAGGACGCCGAACGTGCGCGCGACGCGCGCGAACGCGACGCCGTCCTCGAGCTCGCCTACGAACGCGGACTGCTGTCCCGGGACACCCCACTGAGCGACCCGAAGGTCGTCGACGCCCTCTACGCGGTGATCGCGCGCAGCCCGTCGGTGCTGTTGAGCGTCGCACTCGTGGACGCGGTGGGGGAGCGGCGGATCCAGAACCAGCCGGGCACCGACAGCAGTCAGTATCCGAACTGGTGTGTCCCGCTGGCCAACTCCGAAGGTGACGTCGTGCTCGTCGAGGATCTCGTCAGCAGCGTCCGGTTCCGGCGGCTCGTGTCGGTACTCAACGGATCCGGGTTCAACGGGTCGGGCGGGCCAGGTTCCTGACGGACACGATGGTCAGCACGAGTGCGATGAGGGCCAGCACGGCGACACCGCAGTTGAAGGCGATGCCGGCCGGCCGGAGGCCCCAGTGCTGTGCGGTGATCCCCTGGCCGACGATCGGGATCGAGATCGCGACGTAGGCGACGACGAAGTAGGTGGAGGTGACCTCGGCCTTGCGGCCCGCGGGAGTCGCCGCGACCACCGACGCCAGGCCCTTGCTGAAGGACATGCCCTGCCCCACACCGCAGATCACCGCACCGCCGAGCAGCGCGGGGGTCGACGCGGCGACCAGTCCCAGGATCGACAGGCCCGAACCGAGGATGAGGGTGGCGCAGCCGGCGATCAGGGCCGGTTCGGTGGCCATACGGCGCACGACGATCTGGGTGACCGCCGACGAGGCGAACAGCACGAACACCAGGAATCCGGTGAACGCATGGTCGTCGATGCCGAGGATGTTCGTGACGAACGAGGGCATCACACCGGTGAAGGTGCCCATCACCGCGAACCCGGCGAACGCCGCGATCGACGCGCGGACGAAGACGCCACGGATGTCGGCCGGGACCGAGAGTCTCTGCACGCTCAGCCGGGCGCCCGGGACGACATCCACCGTCTCGGGCAATCGCCAGATGCCGATGAAGACGAGTACCAGCAGCGCGAGGTCGAGGATGAACGGGGTGTGCAGCGGGGACGGTGCGTACTCGGCGAGGATTCCGGCGATCAACGGGCCCAGTCCCAGTCCGCCGATGTTGGCGGCGGTCGCGACCGCCGGCGCGCGCCCCCGCCACGAGGCGGGCGCGAGTTCGATGACCGCGGTGGTGGCGGCGCCGGCGTAGATGCCGGCGGACAGGCCGGACAGGACGCGGCCCAGCAGCAGCTGCCAGACCGGGCCGGCGGTCAGGAACACGACGGCGCTGACCGCCGACAGGATCGCGCCGGCGATGAGCATCTTGCGCCGGCCGATGACGTCGGACCAGCGCCCGAAACCGATCAGGGCGCCGATCACACCTGCCGCGTACACGGCGAAGATCACGGTGGTGGTCGTGACGCCGAACCCGAGCTCCTCGCCATAGATCGCGTAGAGCGGGGTGGGCAGCGTGGTGCCCAGCATGATCACCGCGAACGCGTAGACGGCCGCGGCGAAGGACGCGCCGGTCGGGGCGGGGGTGACGGGGGAGTTCGCACGGTCGGTCATGGCAGCTGACACGCTACCGCCGCGGTCCGGGTGGCTCGGGCCTGGTCCAGCCCTGTGTGCTGAGTTACAGTAACTGTTGGTAACAGTAAAAGTTCGGGAACAGCAAGGTGGGGTGGCGGATGCAACCAGAACTCGACGTCGTGATCGTGGGTGCCGGCTTCGGTGGAATGGGTGCCGCGATCGAACTCAAGCGTCAGGGCTTGGACAACATCGCGATCCTCGAGCGGGAAGACGACCTGGGCGGGACGTGGCACGTGAACCACTACCCCGGACTGGCAGTCGACATCGCCTCGGTCACCTACAGCTATTCCTTCGAACCCAATCCGTATTGGTCCCGGCTGTTCGCGCCCGGTGCGGAGCTCAAGCGTTACGCCCACCACGTCGCGGACAAATACGACCTCAAGCGGCACATGGAGTTCGGCACGGTCGTCGAGTCCACCTCGTGGGACCCCGACGACCAGCTGTGGCGTGTCCGCACCGGCGACGGCGGCGAGCGCACCGCCCGCTATCTGGTGACCGCGACGGGATTCCTCTCACAACCGCACGTCCCCGATTTCCCCGGGATCAAGAACTTCGCGGGCACCATCCTGCACACCGCTGCCTGGGAAGACGGATTCGACTTCACGGGTAAGAAGGTCGCCGTGATCGGTACCGGCGCCACCGCGGTGCAGCTCATCCCGGAGATCGCCGCTCGTGCCGACGCCCTGACCGTCTTCCAGCGCACCGCGATCTGGGTGGTCCCCAAGGTGGACTTCGCGATCCCGTCCGCCGTGCAACAGCTCTTCCGACGGATTCCGCTCACGCAACGGGCTGCCCGGCTGGTCAATTCGTCGCTGCTGGAGCTGCTGATGGTGTTCGGCGTGCTGCACTTCAAGCAGGTCAAACCGGGCAACCGGCTGGCCGCGGGCCTGGCCAAGGCACATCTCCGACGGCAGATCGACGATCCGGAACTGCGGCGAGAGCTCACGCCGGACTACGACTTCGGGTGCAAACGCCCGACCTTCTCCAACACCTACTTCGCGAGCTTCACCAAGCCGAATGTGACCCTGCAGACCAGCGGCATCGCCCGCCTCGAAGCCGATGCGATCCTTGCGGCCGACGGCACCCGGACCGAGATCGACACCCTCGTCCTCGCCACCGGGTTCAACCTCTGGGACGTCAACTTCCCGGCCTTCGACATCGTCGGCCGGGATGGCCGCAACCTCGGAAAGTTCTGGCGCGAGAACCGCTTCCAGGCGTACGAGGGCGTGACGGTCCCCAAGTTCCCGAATCTGCTGTCCCTCAACAGTCCCTACTCCTACAGCGGGTTGTCGTACTTCACGACCATCGAGGGACAGATGAAGCACATCGCCCGGCTTTTCGGCGAGATGCGACGCCGCGGGCAACACACCTTCGAGGTGACCGAGGCGGCGAACGAGGCCTTCCTCGACGAGGTCACCGATCGCCTGCAGTCCTCGGTGTTCTACAACGGAGACTGCGCGACCTCACGCAGCTACTACTTCAACCAGCACGGCGAGGCGACGCTCCTGCGGCCGGCCTCGACGTTGCGGACCCTGCGCGAGATGAACTCGTTCCCGTTGCGCGATTACGAGTTCAGCTGAGCCCATCGGGTACGCCGGGGAGACTGCTTGTCTCACAACGGGTTCAGCAATTCCGGACCGTTGTTGGCCACGCGGTTGACCAGTGGCGCGACCTCACGGATCGCGATGGCGTCGACCAGTGACCGAGCGGGCGGGGCGAACAGTTCGTCGGGGGCACGGCCATCCGGATCGAGCCAGGCATCCCAGCTGTCGTACGGCATGATCAGCGGCATCCGGTCGTGGACGCCTTGCAGGTCACCGACCGCATCGGTGGTGAGTATGGAGCAGCTCAGCAACGGCGGGGCCTGGTCTGGCGTGTCGCGGTCGGCCCTGGGGTGCCACACCGACCACAGGCCGGCCATGAAGAGTCGGGTTCCGTCCTGCGGGGACATGAAGAACGGGATCTTGGTGGGTTTGCCCTTGCTGTCGGCCGGACCCTTCTTCCACTCGTACCAACCGTCCATCGGCACGAGGCACCGCCGGGACTTGACCGACGAACGGAACGAACTCTTCTCCGCGGCACTCTCGGCGCGTGCGTTGAACAGCAGTGGACCCTTGCCGACCTCCTTGGCCCATGGCGGGACCAGTCCCCAGCGCATCGCCCGGATGCGCAGCAACGGGTCGTCGTCGGGGTCGTCGGGCGAGTGTCGCTTCACGACGGTCATCACGGTCGTCGTCGGCGCGACGTTGTAGTTCACCCCCGGCGAGCGCGGGGCGGCGTCGAGATCGGTGGAGTCCTCACCCGCCGGCTCGGGAACCTCGTTGACGGCTTCGATCTCGGCTGCCAGCTTCGCCGGGTCGGTGGTCACCGCATAGCGTCCGCACATGGTGTCCATGCTGCCCTAGTGGTCCGACAGGGGCTGCCAGACCGCGGCGATGGGCTAGCCGACGGCGATGTCGGCGACCACGGCCTCGGTGACAGACACCAGATCGGCCGGGGCCAGTTCGATCTCGAGCCCGCGCTTGCCCGCGCTGCAGAGCACCCGCTCGAAGTCCATTGCCGAGGTGTCGATCACCGTCGGCAGCAGAGTCCGCTGGCCGATGGGCGAGACGCCGCCGAGAACGTAGCCGGTGGTCCGGGTGACCGCCTTGGCCTCGGCCATCCTCGCCTTCGACGCACCGAGAGCAGCCGCAGCCGACTTCAGCGACAGTTTGCCCGGCACCGGGACCACCGCTACCGCCAGACCGGACCGATCCCCGCCGATGAGTTCGATGACCAGGGTCTTGAAGATCTGCTCGGCGCGTACACCGAGGGTCTCGGCCAGGGCGGCGACGGCCCCGGCGCCATAGGCCTCCGAACGCGGGTCGTGCGCGTAGCGGTGGACGGAGTGGGGGATCCGTGCGCGTTCGAGCGCGGCGATCGCCGGGGTGGACGCCATGATCGATTACCTCCTGGTGGTGAGCAGGCTCGTACGGGTGACGTGGGACGCAGGACGGTATCGGCCCGCCACGATCGCAATGCCGACCCGGGAACAAACCGCCCGTCGTGCTCTGTTGGGACTGTTCGGACAACGGACGTAGGAAACGGACACGAAGGAGGTCGGGAGGCATATGAGCACAGCGGCCGTGATGGAGTTCCCGCAGCGCATCGAACCGAGGCCTCTCTCGGTGGGGGACGGGTCGGTAAGCTTGATCGACAACATCTCCGTGATGCCTCCCATCGAAGGGATCGTAGTGTCCGACACAGAAGCATCCGACGCAGAGTCATCCGACGCAGCGCAGTCGGGGGCCGGACGGTCCGGGTCCGCCAAGGCGCCTCGCCGGGCCGACCCGAACGAGTCGCCGGAGCAGCTGACCGAGCGATTCGAGCGCGACGCGCTGCCGCTGCTCGACCAGATGTACGGCGCCGCACTGCGGATGACCCGCAACCCCGCCGATGCCGAGGACCTGGTCCAGGAGACCTACATCAAAGCGTTCACCGCATTCGCCTCGTTCCGGGAGGGCACCAACCTCAAGGCCTGGCTCTACCGGATTCTCACCAACACCTACATCAACGGCTATCGCAAGAAGCAGCGTCAGCCGGCGCAGTATCCGACCGACGAGATCACCGACTGGCAGATCGCCGCGACCGCCGAACACACCTCACAGGGGTTGCGATCGGCGGAGATCGAGGCGCTCGACGCCCTTCCCGACGACGAGATCAAGGCTGCGCTGCAGGAACTGCCGGAAGACTTCCGGATGGCCGTCTACTACGCCGATGTGGAAGGCCTGCCGTACAAGGAGATCGCCGAGATCATGGACACCCCGATCGGTACCGTCATGTCCCGCCTGCACCGCGGACGCCGACAGCTGCGTGAGCTGCTGGCCGATGTCGCGCGTGAGCGCGGGTTCAATCGTTCTGCACGCGTGACCGATGCGGAGGTGGCCCGATGAGCGACGTCGATCCGGAGCTCACCCAGCTCGACTGCTCCGCCGTCATCGCCGACGTCTGGCTCCTGCTGGACAACGAGTGCGACCAGAACGCCCGCGAACGCCTCCAGGGTCATCTTGACTCCTGCCCGTCCTGCCTGGCGCACTACGGCATCGAGCAGCAGCTCAAAGCGCTCGTCAACCGCAAGTGCGGCGGCGATCAGGCGCCGCAGAGCCTGCGCGACCGGTTGCGCATCGAGATCCGCAAGACCGTCATCGTGCACGAGGTCTCCGAGTCCGATCGCTGACCGCGTCGTCGAGAACACACGAGAAAGCCCGGGCGGCCTGATGGCCGTACCCGGGCTTTTTTCGGCTGCTCGCTCGCCGAGACCGCGTTGTGCGGTGATCAGGCGTTGGGGCGCTTGCCGTGGTTGGCAGCACTCTTCTTACGAGCACGCTTCTTGCGTCCGCGCTTTCCCATGACGCATCTCCTTCATTGCGGGGCGGGCGCGGTGAGACCGGCCCGCCGTGTACTGGTTTCAGCCGTGTGCTGAGACAACCCTGGTGTCACCCGGGGAAGACATCCCTGGTGATCGGGACATCACAGTGTCTCAGGGATTCTCCCACGCGCCAAAAACGGTCTGCCGCACGCCCCGGCACCCGGCCTTCTGCGTACGACCGCGTGGGCTAATTTAGGTGCATGGCAGAAGACGTGGTGGCAGAGATCGTCGCGAGTGTCCTCGAGGTGCGCGTCGCCTCGGGCGAGCAGATCGAGGTCGGCGACACCCTTGTCCTGCTCGAGTCGATGAAGATGGAGATCCCCGTGCTGGCCGAGGAGCCGGGCACGATCGCCGAGGTCAAGGTCGAGGTCGGCGATGTCATCCAGGCCGGCGACGTGATCGCCGTCTTCGAAGAGTGATCCGCCCACGCCGGTCCGTCGACGCCTCCGTGTCCTGAGATGTCGACCCTCTCCGACCTTCTCGCCGAACACACCACCCTGTCCGACTCGGCCGCGGCGCACCTGCAACGACTCGTCGCCGAATGGCAGCTCCTCGCCGATCTCTCGTTCGCCGACCTCCTGCTGTCGGTGCGGACGGAGTCCGGGGCGGTGGTCACAGTCGCTCAGTGCCGTCCCAATACGGCCTCGACGGTCTTCCCGACCGACGAGGTCGGCCGCGTCATCGACACCGAGGCACATCCGCAGGTGCTGCGCGCCTTCACCTCCACCCGCATCCTGCGCGACGAGGACCCGACCTGGTTCGGCGCGACGGCCATGCGCCAGGAGGCGGTCCCGGTCGGATACGACGGCGAGGTGATCGCGGTCGCGACCCGCGCTGTCGATCTCACCCACCCGCGCCTGCCGTCGCCGCTCGAACTCGCGTACCAGGACTCCGCCGACGACCTGTGCCAGATGGTCGCCGACGGGAGCTTTCCGCATGAGGAGGGCAATCCGCGCGGGTTGTCGACACCGCGGGCGGGCGACGGCTTCGTCCGTCTCGACGGTGAGGGCATGGTGATCTACACCAGCCCGAACGCGCTCTCGGCATTCCACCGGATGGGGTGGACCGCCGAGCTCAACCACACGCGCCTGTCCGACGTCGTCAAGCAGCTCATCACCGAGCCGTTCGAAGCCGACGACGTGGCCCTGATGCTCGACATCGCGGCCGGCGTGACCGAGGTCCCGACCGGTCCCTATCGCGATATCGGGATGCGCGTGGAGGCCGACGCCCGCCGCGCGACTGCCCTGATCCGCGCGGTGCCGCTTCGGCCGCGGGGCGAGACGACCGGGACCGTGGTCCTCATCCGGGACGTCACCGAGGTCAAGCGGCGCGATCGCGCACTGATCAGCAAGGACGCCACGATCCGCGAGATCCACCACCGGGTCAAGAACAATCTGCAGTCGGTGTCGGCACTGCTGCGGTTGCAGGCGCGACGCACGTCCAATTCCGACGCACGCGAGGCGCTCAACGAGGCCGTGCGACGCGTGGCCTCCATCGCGCTCGTCCACGAACTGCTGTCGGGCAGTGTCGACGAAGAGGTCGACCTCGACGAGGTGGTCGACCGGCTCGTCCCCATCCTGGTCGATGTCGCGTCCGGGGAGGCGAGGGTGGCTGTGCGCCACCGTGATCGACTGGGGGTGTTGACCGCCGAACTCGCGATGCCGCTGGTGATGGTCCTCACCGAACTCATCCAGAACGCGATCGAACACGGCTTCGACGGGGCGCCGCACGACGACGCCGAGATCGCGGTCGTCGCCGAACGCGATGTCCGTGGTCTACGAATAGCTGTCCGCGACAACGGTTCCGGGCTTCCGGAGCAGTTCGACCTGTCCACCTCGGATCACCTCGGTCTGCAGATCGTGAAGACCCTGGTGTCGATCGAGCTCGGCGGCGAACTCGAGGTCCGTGCCAATCCGGGGGGAGTGGGAACCGAAGTGGGTGTTTACATTCCGCTGCGCTCGTGAGTGACGGACGCCAACCAGGTTGAGCGGCAGTGGCTTCCGACTGCCGGCGTGACCGCGGGCACGAAAAAACCCGGCCGTGGCCGGGTTTCTTCGAATCCGGAACAGTGCCGGCCGGCGAGGGCCTAGACGCTGCTCCGGGTACGCGTACGGGCGGTACGGCGCTTGAGTGCGCGTCGCTCGTCCTCGCTCATGCCGCCCCAGACGCCGGCATCCTGGCCGGACTCGAGCGCCCACGACAGGCAGTCGGCGGTGACGGGGCACCGGGCGCAGACGAGCTTCGCATCGGCGACCTGTGCGATGGCCGGGCCGCTGGTCCCCACGGGGAAGAACAGTTCCGGATCCTCGTCGCGACAGATGGCCTTGTGACGCCAGTCCATTCCTCTACTCCTTCGGGCGCGTTTGCACCACTCGATCGTCTTGCTGGTGATTGTTGGCTGTAACTCTCAGTTCACGCGGGGCACCAAATGTTTCCGCGTTGTTGCTTGTGAATACTTTCACGAATCGAGCCGAAGTCAATGGGTTTGCTTCACACGTGGGCAACATCACGTCGCCCGCCTAGCACTTCGGTACCGATCCCCCCGATGGGGGTGCGGGCACAGTGTTTCATGCCCGTGTAGTACCCTACTCGTTCCGCCGCGGTGCTGTCGATGACTTTCCGCAGGTCGCGACGCCGCGGTAGAGCAAAATTGCTCGTGACGTGGACGGATGCTCCGGGGTATTCTTCACCACATGCGCCGACGATGTTGATCCACACCGCCTGAGCGGTCCCACCGAAGGCTGACAGCCGCGGCGGTGGGTGCGGCTCTCCTCGAAGACCTCATTCCGCTCTATCCGTTGTACGCCGTCCTCTTCGCCGACCCCGGAATCCCGGGCGCCGGCCTCGGGCCCGCCGAGATCTCGGCGCTGTTCGTCATCTGGTCGGTGTCGGCGGTGATCGTCGAGGTCCCCACCGGTGTGCTGGCCGACCGCCTGTCCCGGCGGAAGTTGCTGATCGCCGGTCCGCTGCTCACCGCGTCCGGTTTCGCTCTCTGGACGGCGGCGCCCTCGTTCGTCTCCTTCGCCGTCGGATTCGTGCTGTGGGCACTCGGCGGTTCCCTGCGGTCGGGTACGACCCAGGCGCTGGTCTACGACGAACTGGTCCATCTCGGGCGTTCGCAGGACTACGCACGTCTGTCCGGTGCCATGAGGGCGGCCGCGGCCGTCGGGGTGATCGGTGGCACCGCCCTGGCCGCGCCCTTGTTCTCCTGGGGCGGTTACGACGCGGTGGGCCTCGCCAGCGTCATCGTGTGTGCGCTGTGCTCGCTGGTGTCGGCAATGCTGCCCGAGACGCGCGTGGGCCGGGGCACCGACGATCGGGGCCGGGCAGACCCCGACGACCTCGGGTCTGCTGACGCCGACTCGGCGCCGGGCTGGCTCGGAATCGTCCGGAGCGGCTGGATCTCGCTGCGGACCCAACCGGTTGCGCGGCGGCTGCTGCTGTTGGGCGTGGCCCTGACCTGGGTCGCGGCACTCGACGAGTACCTCCCGTTGCTGATCGGGTCGTTCGTGGGCGAGGCCGCGTCCACCGGCTCGGGTGGCACCTCCGGCGCCGATCCACGGGCGATCGCGCTGCTGATGATCGTGGTGTCGATGGGCGACATCGGCGGCGCACTCGCGGCCGGACGGTTCCGGTCGGTCGCCGCGATCGGGCCGGCCGTGGGGCTCGGCGCGATCGTGCTCATCGGGGCGGCGTTGTGGGGACATCCGGCAGGCGCGTTGGGCGTTGCGGTCGCGTTCGGGATCCTGGGCTGGGCGCGGGTCATCGCCGACGCCGCGCTGCAGGACCACCTGAGTTCAGCGTCGCGGGCCACCGTCACGTCGCTGGCCGGGATGGGGGAGGAACTGGTCGCGATCCTGGCCTTCGCGGGCTGGGCGTTGGGATCGGCGTGGTTCGGGCCGGCCGGACTGTTCGCCGTCGCCGCGCTGCCCTATGTTGGTGTGTCGGCGCTGCTGATCGGCGGTGCGATCACGGTCAGGGCCTCGCGGCGATGACGGAACCGCAGGTCGCGGAACGCCCCGATGTAGTCGCCGTCCATCTGCACATCGATCGGCGCCTCGGCGTGGAAGCGCACCTCGTCGACGTCGTCGTCGCGAAAGAGGTGACGGGCCTTGGGATCTGCCTGGGACAGGAGCCGGGTCGCCAGCGGGAGGTTGCGGAGCACGCCGGTGGAGGTCGCCACGAACACGCCGAGGCCGGTGTGGAATCCGGTGTCGGGGTTGGTGCGGATCTCGCGTGGTCCGAGATAGGTCCAGGGGCTCGTGTTCGACACGAAACCGAAACGGGCGCCGGTGATCCGGTCGCGACCGGGGATGTCGACGTCGAAGGTCGCCGACGAACCGGACTGCTTCAGAAAGCTGCTGATCGTGGTCCACAGGTACCGCGCCGGTGTCGCGGTCTTGCCCGCGTGGCGTTTGTCCTCCATCGCATGGATCACGACCGCGTCCATGCCCATGCCCGTGTTGAACAGGAACCACCGGTCGTCGGTGTGGCCGAGCCCGATCCGGCGGCTCTGTCCCGCGTCGAGGAGGCTGATGATCTGCTGGGTCGCCAGCAGGGGGTCCGGGTCGATCCCCAGTGTGCGGGCGAACACGTTCGCGCTGCCGCCGGGGATCACGGCGAGGGCGGGGCGCCCCTGGCCGGGGTCGCTGCTCGACGGGGGGCCGAGGAGTCCGTTGGCGGCCTCGTTCACCGATCCGTCCCCACCGTGCACGATGACGGTGTCGAAGCCCTCGGCGGCGGCGCGAGCGGCCAGTTCGAACGCGTGACCACGGTGGGTGGTGAGCTCGACGTCGAGGTGGAAGTGCGCGCTGAGGGTGTGCGCCAGCGCGTCGCGCCCAGCAGGACTGGTCGCGGTGGCGAACGGGTTGACGATGAGCATGACGCGCACGACACCCGAGGATATGGGGTCGGCCCCGCCCGCGCGTAATCGCGCCGGTGCGGGGACCGGGATTCCAGCGGCGCGGGCACCGTGGCCGTGGCCGTGTGCCCACCCGCGGGGAGGTTCGCGGTGGCACCAAATATCCTGGGGCGGTGAGCACCGAGAACGGCCGTCCGGAGTCCGACACCGATCCGCCGGTGACCCCGCGCCAGATCAAGATCGCGGGTGTGGTGACCACGCTCCAGGGTCTGGCCGGTGTTGCGGTCGCGGTGATCCTGGTGGTGCGCGGCCTGGCCGGGCACGAGGAGACCACGATCAGTGGTTACGGCACCGCGGCCTGGTTCGGCATCATCGGCGGCGGAGTGCTCGTCGGCGGACTCGCCCTGCTCTCAGGACGGCGTTGGGGCCGGTCGATCGCCATGGTGGCGCAGATCCTGTTGCTGCCGGTCGCGTATTACCTGTTCACGAGCGGGTGGCCGGTGTTCGGGGTGCCGCTGGGGCTCGCGGCGCTCGCGGTACTGGTGATGCTGTTCAGTCCGGCGTCCATGCGGTGGCTCGTCGACGAGCTCGAGCCCGAGCGCTGACGGACTCTCCCGGGCCGCGGTCGGTGGTTCTCGACCGGCCGTACCCTGCGAGAGTTCGCCGCGCCACCGAGGTGGACTCTCATCCGAGGCGTCCCCGCCCGGGCGGTCGTACAGTGGGGCGCATGACGCGCATCCTGGCGATTGCCAACCAGAAGGGTGGGGTCGCCAAGACCACCACGGTGGAGTCCCTGGGGGCCGCCCTCGCAGACCTCGACGTCTCGGTGCTCGTCGTCGATCTCGACCCGCAAGGCTGTCTCACCTTCTCGCTCGGGCACGATCCCGACCAGCTCACTTCCTCGGTCCACGACGTGCTGCTCGGCGACGAGGAGATCGCCGACGTGCTGCTCGACACCGAGGACAAGGTCACCCTGCTGCCGGCGACCATCGACCTGGCCGGCGCCGAGGCGCTGCTGCTGATGCGTCCGGGGCGGGAGTACGCGCTCAAGCGGGCGCTCGCGGAGGTGAGCGAGGATTTCGATGTCGTCATCGTCGACTGCCCGCCGTCACTCGGTGTGCTCACTCTGAACGGGCTGACCGCGGCCGACGAGGTGATCGTGCCGCTGCAGTGTGAGACCCTCGCCCATCGCGGCGTCGGACAACTGCTGCGCACCGTCCGAGAGGTCCAGCAGATCACCAACCCGAATCTCACGATGCTGGGCACGGTGGCCACCCTGTTCGACGCCCGGACCACCCACAGTCGAGACGTACTCGCAGACGTGTCCGATCGCTACGACCTGCCGGTGCTCGACCCGCCGATCCCGCGCACCGTGCGTTTCGCGGAGGCCTCAGCTTCCGGGACATCGGTCATGCGGGGTCGAAAGAACAAGGGCGCCACAGCTTATCGCGCCCTCGCCGAGAATCTGTGGAAGCACTGGGAGGCGGGCGAGAAGGTGGGCACCTTCGAGGTCTGACGTCGCCGGTCAGCCCGGACCGAACGCCTCGATCCGCGGTCCGTGCTGTTCGATCACGACGTCACCGAGGACGCGCAGGCTCACCATCGGGGCGGGTGTCGCACTCCGGGTCAGCGGTACGGACCGGATCTCTCGTCCGGTCGCGACGTCCCGGACACTGATCCCGGTCGTACTCGGTAACAGGAGTTGTCCCGCCATCACCTGGCCGGGTCCCAGCGTGCCGGGGACCTGATAGATCGGGTTGAGCGTCTGTGCGTTGAGGACGACCGTCGCCTTGCCGGTCCAGTAGGTCACGATCCCGTCCGAGGAGATCGGGACGCTACCCGCCGGCGGTGTCGCATCGCCGGCGACCGTGTTGGTCCCGGCCGCGATGCCGTCGGTGTCGAAGCGGCGGATCGCCGGCCCACTCTCGGCGCCGATCGTCGGGGGTTCGGCCGGTGCGGCGCCACCGTCGTAGACGGCGATTCCCGACGACGACATCGCGATCAGCACCGGCGGAGGTCCGCTCACGTCGCCGGTGATGAGGCTCGACCCGTACTGCTCGACGTTCTCGTCACTCCCGAGCACCGCCCCGAGAACGGTGAGCCGGTACCCGGGATCGTCTGCGCAGCGTTCGACAACGGCGACGCGATCCCCGGACACCGCCGACGAGAACAATTCGCAGTCGGCACGGTCGGGCGCGTCCTCCGGGCGGACCGCCGCCTCTACCCGCCCGTACTCGATGCCGCGGACGAGATTGGAACCCCAGGTCTCCATCCGTCGCGACCCCTGCGCGACGACATAGCCCGAGTCCGTCGCGAGTCGGATCTCCGGATCGGCGTCGCTGGTGCGGGCACCCTTGCGACCACCGGTACCCGCGTCGAGGGCCGTCACCTCCGAGCATCCCCGGCTGTTGCGGTACACGGCCAGCGCCAGGTCCGAACTCGCGGTCCACGCGGTGCCGACGGTGCACAGGTCGAGATCGCGCTCGTAGGACCAGAGTTCACGGCCGGTCGCCGGATCGTGCCCGACGACCCGCCCGCCGTCGCCGGTGACGACGACAGAGGTGCCGACGGCCGGGGTGCTGGTGGCATCGGAGTCGGCCTGCCACCGGGCGACGAAGCGCTCCGGGACGACCTGTGCCTGTTCGACCACGGCGGGCTCGTCGTCGGCCTGGACGCTCGTCGTGTTGCGGACCGGGCTGAGGGCCCAGGCGGTGACGCACAATGCTGCGACGACGACCACGATGGCCGCGGTCACCGCGAGATCGATCGGGCGGCGCCGCTCGGGCCTGACTCGTGCCACGCGGGTCAGCCGATGGTCAGTCGGCGACGGCTGCCGTGGAATCCGACGCGCCCGCGTCGGACGCGGTGGTCTGATCGCCGGCGGGCTTGCGGTTGGCGCCACCACGACGGCGACGACGGCGACGCGGCTTCCCGGTACCATCACCGGCCGGTGTGTCGCCGCCGGCGGCGGTCTCGTCGGCGGTGGTCTCGGCGGCGGCCGAGGAGGACTCGGAAGCGGACTCCGCGGTCGTCGTGTTGCCGTCCGTGGAACCACCCCGGGTGCGACGGCGGGTGCGGGTCGAGCGCTTGCGGGGCTCACGGTCCGCGCGGGTCTCGCGCTTCTCGTCCGGGTCGCGCGCCGGCTTCGGCGCGGCGATGCGTCCCGTCTTCGACTCCGGGATCGACATGTCCTCGCGGAGGTTCTCCGAGGTCGAGTAGGTCTCCGGGGGCTCGGGGATGTTCAGGCCGAGTGCGTTGTTGATGAGCTCCCAGCGATGCAGCTCATCCCAGTCGACCAGGGTCACCGCGATGCCGGTGCGTCCGGCGCGGCCCGTCCGGCCGATGCGATGCACGTAGGTCTTGTCGTCGTCCGGGCACTGGTAGTTGATGACATGGGTGACGTCGTCGATGTCGATGCCGCGCGCGGCGACATCGGTCGCGACGAGTACGTCGATGGTGCCCTCGCGGAACTTGTTGAGGGCCTTCTCACGGGCGACCTGGCCCAGGTCGCCGTGGACCGCGCCCACCTTGAATCCGCGTTCGGCGAGGTCGTCGGCGACCTTCTGCGCGGTGCGCTTGGTGCGGGTGAAGATCATCGTCGCGCCGCGACCGTCGGCCTGCAGGATGCGGGCGACGAGTTCGGCCTTGTCGAGTGCGTGCGCGCGGTAGGCGTACTGCTTGGTGCGGTCGTGGACCGCGGAGTCGTTGGCGTTCTCCGCCCGGATGTGCGTCGGGCGGTTCAGGAAGGTGCGGGCCAGGGTGACGATCGGCCCGGGCATGGTCGCCGAGAAGAGCATGGTCTGGCGGGGGGTGGGCAGCGCGGCCATGATGCGCTCGATGTCGGGCAGGAAGCCCAGGTCGAGCATCTCGTCGGCCTCGTCGAGGACCAGGATCGACACCTTGCCGAGGACGAGGTGGCCCTGCTGGGCCAGATCGAGGAGCCGACCGGGGGTGCCGACGACGACGTCGACGCCGGACTGCAGTTCGGCGATCTGCGCCTCGTAGGGGCGGCCGCCGTAGATCGAGGTGATCTTGAGCGGGCGGGTGGTGCCGGCGTCATCGGCCAGGGTGACCTCGAGCGAGGGCGCGATGACCTGGAGGTCACCGGTCACCTGCACGCACAGCTCCCGAGTCGGCACGATGATCAGCGCACGTGGGGTGTTGTCCAGGGGACGCACGCCGGAGGTGTCGGCGTGGGCGAGGCGGTGTACCAGCGGAATGCCGAAGCCGAAGGTCTTGCCCATGCCGGTCCGGGCCTGACCGATGAGGTCGTGGCCTTCCAGCGCGAGCGGCAGGGTGAGTTCCTGGATTGCGAAGGTGTGGGTCTTGCCGTCTGCGGCGAGAGCCGAGACGATACGCTCGTCGACGCCGAGTTCGGCGAACGTGGGCGCGGTGTGGGTCTCGTCGACGATGGTCGTCTGCACGGCGGAATCGCTCATGTGCGGTTGTGTGCCTTTCTGGCCGGTTCTGCGCGCGATGTGTTTCGGTGCGCGCACGAAGAAGGCTCGAAAGTGCACGCGCAAATGTCGTAGTGGCACCGGGGATGTGACCGGGTATCGCGAGGAACTCGCAGGTCCCGCGAGGCAACTCGCGAGCAACGCCGTCGCCACATCCACACGCTCGCGCCGGCGAGCACGCGCGGGCGCGCAGCTCAGCGGGCAAGCGACGGGGGGTCCCGTCGGAGTGCACCGACGTCGAGTGTACTTGGTGCTCGTGGGCGGCCCGCTACCATCACCTCATGGCGCCTCCATCCGACCCCTCCGAGTCGATTCCGTCACCCTCGACGTCCACCTCGGTGGTGTCGGTCGAGATGCGCGATTCGGCGATAGGGAAGTTGTTCGCCGTGCTGCTCGCCGGTGAGTTCGCCGCATTCCACCGCCTGATCGAGGAATCGGCGATGGCGCCGGATGTGGCCAGTCGGATCGCGATCGCCCGGATGGCGGCCTCCGAGGTCGGACACTTCGATCGGCTCGCCGAACGGGTGGAGTCGATGACCGGACTCGGGGCTGCCGAGGCCGTCGAGCGCTACCGATCGGTGTTCGATCAGTACCACCGCGCGACCACACCGAAGACCTGGTACGAGGCGCTGGTGAAGGCGTATGTCGGCGACGGACTCGCCGCCGACTTCTACGCGGAGCTTTCCGACATGCTGCCGACGGACTCTCAGTCGGTCATGGCCGACGTGATGTCGGAGACCGCCAACTCGCAGTTCGCGCGAGACCAGGTCCGTGCGGCGGTGGAGGCCGATCCGTCGATCAAGTCGGCTCTCGTCCTGTGGGGCCGCCGGCTGCTGGGCGAGGCCATCACACACGCGCAGTGGGTCCTCGCCGCCGAGGAGGAGGTCACCGACCTGCTCTTCGCCGGAGCGAGCTCGCTCACGGGTGTCGCGGGATTCTTCGATGTCGTCGCGGCCAAACACGCCGAGCGGATGGCCGACCTGGGGCTCGCCTGAGTCACGCCTGACCTCCGTGGTTACCGCCGGTGTGTTTCGCTCTCAGCGGAGTGCCTGTTCGGCTGTACCCCGGCTGCACTAGCCTTGTGCGGCAAGCGTTTGTCAGACACCGAGGAGGGCGGCACATGGCCGTGGAAGTGAAGATCGGCATCACCGACAGCCCGCGGGAGCTGACCATCGCGTCGACCCTGACCAGCGACAAGGCCTTCGCCGAGGTCGAGGCGGCTCTGGGTGGCAAGCAGCAATTGCTGTCGCTCGTGGATGACAAGGGTGCCCGCTACCTCATCCCGGTCACCAAGATCGCCTATGTCGAGGTCGGGGCGTCGGAGAATCGCCGGGTCGGGTTCGGCTCCTGACCCGCCGGGGCCGGACGTAGATCGACGGTAGATCTACGACGAGGGGCCTGCACGCCGGATGGTGTGCAGGCCCCTCGTCGTCTGTCGAGCGCCGTGCCCGTTCAGGTGGCGGCGTTTACATTCGGCCCGCTCGCTCCGCTCCCGGCACCGCCGGCCTCGGGGTCGGCGATCGTGGGCTGCGCGTCGGTCGGCGTGGTCTGGCGCGGGACATGCGACAGGCCGCCCCACAACAGGGCGACCGTGGTGTCGACCGCGGTCTGCTTGTCGACGGGCCGCTTGGCCTCCAGCCAGTAGCGGGCGTTGACCTGGCTGGCGCCCACGAGACCCGAGGCGAGCATGCGCGAGCGGTACGGGTCGAGTCCGGAGTCGTGCATGACCAGCCCGTACACCGCGTCGACACACGCCTCGGTGGCGCCCTCCACGCGCCGGATGACGGCGGGGTCGGAGGCGTCGGAGGAGAAGATCAGCCGGTATCCGGAGTTGTCCTGGTCGATGAAATCGAAGAAGGCCTGCACCGCTGCACGTACGCGACGACGGTTGTCGGTGGTGGTCCGCAGGGCTGTGTTGACGTCGCTGACGAGCTTCTCGGCGTGCGATTCCACGACCGCGATGTACAGATCCAGTTTAGATGGGAAGTGTTGGTAGAGAACGGGTTTGCTCACTCCCGCGTGCACGGCGATCTCATCCATGCCCGCAGCGTGATAGCCGCGTTCGACGAAGATCTCACTGGCCGCGTCGAGCAACTGCATACGTCGTGCGCTGCGCGGCAGGCGGGTGCTGCGTCCAGGCACGGCGGATGCGTTGGTTGCGGTCGACATGCCCAAGAGAGTACTCGGGGGAGCTTCCTGCGCAGTATCGGTGGTCTGCTGTGAGAAAGTTGACCGGTGAGCCGCACAGAGGACGGTGGCCCCGGACCCGAACGCGGCCGGGTGCGTGCCAAGGATGTCGGCCCGAGATCGTCGGGACGCCCCAGACCGGACCAGCCGCTTCGAGCGCGCTGGGACCCGACCGACGACAGCGGACGGCCTCGCGTCGACCGCGATGCGCAGCCGGAGTACAAGAAACAGTCGGCGCTCGGCCGGTTCGTCTCGACCTACGGTTGGCGTGCCTATGCCATCCCGGTCCTCACGATCCTGACCATTGCGCTGATCGTCGTCACCATCCGGGACGGCCGCACCGATGCGCTCGAGCCGACCGCGGCCGCCAGCCCCGACTCCGCGGCCCGCAACACCGACATCAGCAAGGAGACTCGTCCGATCGGTGCGCCCACCGGCGACATCCAGGCGGCGGCGTTGCCCGCCGGGACGCTGCCGCAGGGCGGCCCGTTCACCGAGCGGGCCCGTAAGACGTTCCGGGTGCTGCGCGGCGGCGGTCCCCCGGTCGGCACCGGCGGTCAGGTGTACACCTACACGGTCGAGGTCGAGAACGGGCTCGACCCGCAGGACTACGGTGGCGACCCGACCTTCGCCAAGATGGTCGACACGACGCTGGCCAACCCACGCAGCTGGATCGGCGACGGCCGCGTGTCCTTCCGGCGGGTCGACCGCGGGGAACCCGATCTACGCATCACCCTCACCTCCACCGGCACCACCCGCGAACTGTGCGGTTATCAGATCCGACTGGAGACCTCCTGCTATTACCCGCCGCAGGCTCGCGTGACACTCAACGAGGCCCGCTGGGTGCGCGGCGCCCTGTCGTACCAGGGTGATGACGTGGCCTACCGGCAGTATCTGATCAACCACGAGGTCGGCCACGGCATCGGCTACGAGTCCCACGAGGCATGCCGCGAAGACGGTGCGCTCGCGCCGATCATGATGCAGCAGTCCTTCGGCGTCGCGAACTCCGAGATCATGGCTCTCGATCCACAGATGAAGGCCAACCGCACCTTCGTGTGCCGCCCCAACCCGTGGCCGTTCCCCACTCGCTGACCGGGGAATGTCGCCACGAGCCGATCCGTTGTGCCTTGAGTCAGTGATAAGCCTGAACAATGGAGGCGTTCGTGTCGCAAGGGTTGGCCACAGGGTCGCTGCCGCCGCTGGTGGAACCGGCCGCGGAACTGAGCAACGAAGAGGTGGCCCGCTACAGCCGTCACCTGATCATCCCCGACGTGGGAATGGACGGTCAGAAGCGGCTGAAGAACGCCAGGGTGCTGGTGATCGGTGCCGGTGGCCTCGGCTCGCCCACCTTGCTGTACCTCGCTGCGGCGGGGGTCGGCACGATCGGCATCGTCGAGTTCGACATCGTCGACGAATCCAACCTGCAGCGCCAGGTCATCCACGGCCAGTCCGACATCGGACGGCCCAAGGCCGAGAGCGCGCGGGACTCCATCCTGGAGATCAACCCGTTCGTCACCGTCAACCTGCACGACCAGCGACTGGAGCCCGAGGGCGCGATCGAACTGTTCGCGCAGTACGACCTCATCCTCGACGGCACCGACAACTTCGCGACCCGGTACCTGGTGAACGACGCCGCTGTGCTCGCGCACAAGCCCTACGTGTGGGGTTCGATCTACCGATTCGAGGGTCAGGCGTCGGTCTTCTGGGAGGACGCCCCCGACGGTCGCGGACTGAACTATCGCGACCTGTATCCGCAGGCGCCGCCGCCGGGAATGGTGCCGTCGTGCGCTGAGGGCGGGGTTCTCGGCATCCTCTGCGCCTCGATCGGTTCCATCATGGGTACCGAGGCGATCAAACTGATCTGCGGCATCGGCGAACCACTGCTCGGCCGTCTCATGGTGTACGACGCGCTGGACATGACCTACCGGACGATCAAGATCCGCAAGGACCCGGAGGGTGAGCGCATCGCCGGCCTCATCGACTACGACGACTTCTGCGGGGTCGTCTCCTCGGAGGCGTCCGATGCCGCGGCGGGCTCGACGCTGACGGCCGTCGAACTCAAGCAGAAGATCGACGCGGGGGAGAAACTGGCGATCATCGATGTCCGGGAGCCGGTCGAATGGGACATCGTCCGCATCGACGGTGCCACGCTCGTCCCCAAGGGCGACATCCTCTCCGGCGAGGGTCTCGCGCAGGTTCCGCACGACCGTCCCACCGTCCTGTACTGCAAGACCGGTATCCGGTCCGCGGAGGCCCTCGCCGCGCTCAAGCGAGCCGGCTTCGCCGATGCGACCCACCTGCAGGGCGGCGTGACCGCGTGGGCCAACCAGGTCGACAAGACGCTCCCGGTCTACTGATCTCGGCCATCGTTCGGGGCCACTGCACGCCGTGACTGCCGCGTGCCTTCCCGAAGCGGACAACCGCGCTCGGTAATCTGGCCGACGTGAACACCGTCGAGCCGCCCGAACATGTGTTGAACACATTCGGGCTCACCGCCCACCCGCCCATCGCGATGGGGGAATCGTGGGTCGGCGGGTGGCGGGTCGGCGAAGTCGTGCTGTCTCTGGTGCCCGATCACGCGCGTGCCGCATGGTCGGCGTCGGTGCGGGAGTCGCTGTTCGTCGAGGGAATGCGCATCGCGCGCCCGTTCCGCGCCACCGACGGCCGTTACGTGGTGTCCGGCTGGCGGGCGGACACCTATATCGCGGGGACTCCCGAACCGCGGCACGACGAGGTCGTCCTCGTCGCCGACCGTCTGCACGAGGCGACCGCCTCGCTCGAACGTCCCCGGTTCCTACTGCAGCCACCGGCCCCGCCGCACACCGACGTCGATGTCTTCACCGCTGCCGATCGCGCGGCCTGGGAGGACGTACCGCTGCGCTCGGCCCGCGCCGCGGGGATGGCCGAGCCGACCGCGCCGGACGCCGTGCAGAGCGTCGAGATGTTGAGAACCCTTGCGAAACTTCGCAAACCGGTGAATCTGCCGTCTCAGGTCGTGCACGGCGACCTCTTCGGCACCGTCCTGTTCGCGGGGGCTGCCGCGCCCGGCATCACCGACATCGTCCCGTACTGGCGTCCGGCTCCGTGGGCGGCGGCAGTGGCGGTGGTCGACGCCCTCGCGTGGGGCGGCGCGGACACCGAACTCATCCAGCGGTGGTCCGATCAGCCGGAGTGGCCGCAGATGATGCTGCGGGCGACGATGTTCCGGCTGGCCGTCCACGCCCTGCACCCGCGGTCGACCTCGGGCGCACTGCCCGGGTTGCAGCGAGTCGTCGAACATGTACGTTTACTCGTATAACCGCAGTTCACAGCCCTGATTGACCTCCGACAGGGTTCTCACAACGCCTGTGTGACGGAGTGAGGACAACGTGACCATGCGGTCACCTCGCGGAAAATCCGCGCAACACGCCCCCTCCACACTTGGTCTCGAGTCGCACGACATCGGTGTCGGCGTCCCACACGACAGCCACCACTGCACATACAGCCCCACAGTGCATGGCAGTGACACCACGTAGACCACCGAGCATCGGAGGCGGAGCCTTGGCATTCGCAGACCTCACCGCGAACCTGAAACGAGACCACACCATCACCGACTGGGATCCCGAGGATCGGGAGGCCTGGGACAACGGCAACGCCGCGATCGCCAAACGCAACCTGATCTGGTCGGTGATCTGCGAACACGTCGGCTTCTCGATCTGGTCGCTGTTCTCGGTGATGGCCCTGTTCATGGGTCCCGAATACGGCATCAGCATGGACCAGAAGTTCATCATCGCCGCGACCGCGACCCTGGTCGGCTCGTGCCTGCGCATTCCCTACACCCAGGCCACCGCCCGCTTCGGCGGCCGCAACTGGGCGATCTTCTCCGCCGTCGTGCTGCTCATCCCGACCGGGCTGACGATGATGCTGATGATGAACCCGGGTGAGTTCGGGTTTGGCTGGTTCCTCGCGGTCGCGGCGATCACCGGTTTCGGTGGCGGCAACTTCGCGTCGTCGATGACCAACATCAACGCCTTCTACCCCCAGCGCCTGAAGGGCTGGGCGCTCGGACTCAACGCCGGCGGCGGCAACATCGGCGTGCCGGTCGTGCAGGTCATCGGTCTGGTGGTCATCTGGCTGGCGGCGGACAACCCGGAAATCGTCTGCGCCATCTATCTCGTGGCTCTCGCGGTGGCCGGGATCGGCGCCGCCGTCTACATGGACAACCTGGACCACCAGACGGCGAGCGGGCGGGCCATGATCGACTGCCTCAAACACCGTGACACCTGGCTGATCTGCCTGCTCTACATCGGTACGTTCGGTTCCTTCATCGGCTTCGGGTTCGCGTTCGGTCAGGTCCTCAACATCAGCTTCACCGAGGCGGGGGTCGCCAAACCGGCGCTGGCGGCAGCACAGATCGTCTGGATCGGTCCGTTGCTGGGATCGGTCATCCGTCCCTACGGCGGCAAACTGGCGGATCGCGTCGGCGGCGGCAAGGTGACGCTGTACACCTTCATCGCGATGGTGTTCTCCGCGGCGATCCTCGTCGTCGCCGGCACGATCGCCGACAACAACGGCAAGACGATCACCGGTGCCACGTTGACGGCCTTCATCATCGGGTTCATCCTGCTGTTCCTGCTGTCGGGCCTGGCCAACGGGTCGGTGTACAAGATCATCCCGACCATCTGGGAGCACAAGGCGCAGTCCTTGAGCGGACTCAACTCGCACGGCAAGACCAAGTGGTCACGCAGCATGTCCGGTGCGCTCATCGGGATCGCCGGTGCGGCAGGCGGTCTCGGCGGTGTGGGCATCAACCTGGTCTTGCGCGCGAGCTATCAGTCCAACAAGTCGGCGACGATGGCCTTCTGGGTGTTCATGCTCTTCTACATCCTGGCCGCGGTCGTGACCTGGTGGTTCTATGCCCGCCGCCCGATCGTCATCGCGGAGACCACGGATCTGTCGGTGGCAGGCACCCCGCAGGGTGTCGCTGCGGCCGGCACCGAGGCACCGGGTGGTGTCGAACCCGAGGGCACCGACAAGCAGGCAATCAAACAAGCGCTGGCCTGATCGACGTGAGGACACCGGCGAGGCAAGGGAGTCAAGAGCAGTGAACAGCGAAACCGCAACGCGCACCACGAAAACGGTCGTGGTGGTGGGCCACGGTATGGTCGGCCATCGCTTCGTTCAGGCGCTCCGCGAGCGCGACGTGACCGACCGGTGGCGGATCGAGATCGTCAGCGAGGAGATCGACCCGGCCTATGACCGAGTCGGACTGTCCTCGTATGTCGGTGCCTGGCAGCGTGATTCGCTCGCATTGGAGGGCAACACGTATGCCGGCGACGATCGGGTCGTCACGCATCTGGGCGAGATCGTCACCGGCATCGATCGCGACGCCCGCCGCGTCGTCACCTCGAGTGGTCGCGAGATCGACTACGACGCGGTGGTTCTCGCCACCGGCTCGTATGCCTTCGTCCCGCCGGTTCCCGGCCATGACAACGATCGGTGCTTCGTCTACCGCACCCTCGACGACCTCGACGACATCCGGGCCGCGGCGCAGGCCGCCGGTCCGGGTGCGACGGGCGTCGTGGTCGGCGGCGGTCTCCTCGGACTCGAGGCCGCCAACGCGCTCAAGCTGATGGGGGTGACCCCGCACGTGGTGGAGTTCGCACCGCGCCTGATGCCGATGCAGGTCGACGAGGGCGGCGGCGCGATCCTGAAGAACCTCGTGACCGATCTCGGACTCGAGGTCCACACCGGGGTCGGGACGTCGGAGATCGCCGACGCCGAGGACGGCGGCCTGCGGGTGACGCTGTCCGACGAGTCGTCGATCGAGGCATCCCTGGTCGTCTTCTCCGCGGGTGTCCGGCCGCGCGATCAGCTGGCGCGGGAGTCGGGACTCGCGGTCGGCGAGCGCGGTGGCGTGCTGGTCGACGCCGGTTGTGTCACCGACGACGAGAACATCTACGCCATCGGCGAGGTCGCGGCCGTCGAGGGCCGCTGCTACGGGCTCGTCGCCCCCGGATATTCGACTGCCGAGGTGGTCGCGGATCGTCTCCTCGGCGGCGCGTCGGAGTTCCCCGGTGCCGACCTGTCCACGAAGCTGAAGCTCCTCGGCGTCGACGTCGCCAGTTTCGGCGACGCGTTCGGCGCCACCGAGAACGCGCTAGAGATCACCTACCACGACGCCGTCGCCGGCCGGTACGCCAAGATCGTCGTCAGCGACGATGCGAAGACGCTGCTCGGCGGAATCCTGGTCGGCGACGCGTCGGCCTACGCGATGCTCAAGCCGATGGTCGGCCGGGAGATCCCGGGTGACCCGGCAGCGCTGATCGCGCCCGAGGGCGGCGCCGCGGTGGGTATGGACGCGCTTCCCGACGACGCCGAGATCTGCTCGTGCAACGGAGTCTCGAAGGGCACGATCTGTTCGGCGATCGCCGCGGGCGCGTGCGAGATCGCCGACATCAAGAAGGAGACCTGCGCCGGTACCACCTGCGGGGGATGTCTGCCGAGCATCAAGCAGCTGCTCGCCGCCTCCGGGGTGGAGCTGAGCAAGTCGCTCTGCGATCACTTCGCCCAGTCCCGTGCGGAACTGTTCGAGATCGTCGCGGTCACGGGCATCCGGACGTTCTCCGAACTCATCGAACGGCATGGCACCGGTCAGGGATGTGAGATCTGCAAGCCGACGGTCGCGTCGATCCTGGCCTCGACCTCCAGCGAGCACATCCTCGACGGTGAGCAGGCCGCGCTGCAGGACACCAACGATCACTTCCTGGCCAACATGCAGAAGAACGGGTCGTACTCCGTCGTACCGCGGATGCCCGGCGGCGAGGTCACGCCCGAACAGCTGATCGTCATCGGTGAGATCGCCCGCGACTTCGGGCTGTACACCAAGGTCACCGGTGGCCAGCGCATAGATCTGTTCGGTGCGCGCGTCGACCAGCTGCCCGAGATCTGGCGGCGTCTGGTCGACGCGGGCATGGAGTCGGGGCAGGCGTACGGCAAGAGTCTGCGGACGGTGAAGAGTTGCGTCGGTTCGACGTGGTGCCGCTATGGCGTGCAGGACTCGGTTGGGATGGCCGTCCTGCTGGAGAAGCGCTACCGCGGGCTGCGCTCACCCCACAAGATCAAGTTCGGCGTGTCGGGGTGTGCCCGCGAGTGCGCCGAGGCCAGGGGCAAGGACGTCGGCGTGATCGCCACCGAGCACGGCTGGAACCTCTACGTCGGCGGCAACGGCGGCCAGAGCCCGAAGCACGCGGTGCTGCTCGCCAGCGGAGTGGATGACGAGACCCTCGTCGCCTACATTGATCGGTACCTCATGTTCTACATCCGAACCGCCGATCGACTGCAGCGCACAGCGCCGTGGCTGGAGTCGCTCGAAGGTGGTCTCGACCATCTGAAGGACGTCGTCTGCGAGGACAGTCTGGGACTCGCCGCCGAACTCGAGGGCGCGATGGCCCGCCACGTCGGCGGCTACCAGGACGAGTGGGCGGCGGTGCTCGCGGACGAGGACAAGCTGAAGCGGTTCGTCTCGTTCGTGAACGCGCCGGACGTCGTCGACCCGACCATCCGGTTCTCCGACTACGAACGGAAGGCGCCGGTGCTGCTCGATCTGCCCACGGTGCGGTCCGGTCAGGACGATCCGATCTCCGAACCGGTGAAAGAAGGAGTGCCGACATGACCATCGCACCAGAAGAGGCCGGTCTCGTGGCCGAGGCCCGGGACGGTTCCTGGGTCCGTGCCTGCCCGCTCGACGACCTGATCATCGGCCGTGGCGTGGCCGTGCTCGGCCCCGTCGGCGTCCAGGCGGCGCTGTTCCGGCTGCCCGCCGCCGAGACCGACCGCGAGGCCGCTCCCGGGCGTTCGCGCCTGTACGCCATCGGCAACATCGACCCCTTCGGGCGCGCGGCGGTGATGTCGCGCGGACTCACCGGCGACCGCGGGGGCGAGCCCACCGTGGCGTCGCCGCTCGGCAAGCAGGTCTTCGCGCTGCGCACCGGGGTGTGCCTCGACGACGAGTCCGTGTCGGTGCCGAGCTTCGGGGTGCGCGTCGTGAACCGGATGGTCGAGGTGTTCTTTCCCGCGTGAACACCACAGACCCCACCGGTGCAGAAACAGCCGGTGCGTCATCCACAGAGCCCGATGCCCTGCCGTTGGCCGGGTTCACCATCGGGATCACCGCGGCACGTCGTGCCGAGGAGTTCGCCGTGCTCCTGGAACGGCGTGGAGCGCAGGTCATGCAGGCGCCGACGATCCGCATCCTGCCGCTCGTCGACGACACCGAACTCGAGCGGGTGACCGAGGAGCTCATCGCCTCGCCCCCGGAGGTCATGGTCGCCACGACCGGGATCGGCTTCCGCGGCTGGGTCGAAGCGGCCGACGGGTGGGGTAATGCCGAGGACGTCATCCAGGCTTTGTCGAAGAGCCGACTGATCGCGCGCGGGCCCAAGGCGAAGGGTGCCATCCGCGCCGCCGGTCTGCGTGAGGAGTGGTCCCCCGAGAGCGAGTCCTCCTCGGAGGTCCTGGACAAGTTGCTCGAGGAGGGTGTCGAGGGTGTGCGGATCGCGGTCCAGCTGCACGGTGCAACGAGCGAATGGGAACCGCTGCCGGACTTCTGCACCGTGCTGCGCGCCGCCGGCGCGCAGGTGGTGCCGATCCCGGTGTACCGCTGGAACATGCACCCCGACGTGGCGCGTATCGACAAGATGATCGCCGCGGTGGTCCGCGGGGACCTGGACGCGATCACCTTCACCAGCGCCCCCGCCGCGGCGTCGATCCTCACGCGTGCCAAAGAACTCGGCAAGCTGCAACAGTTCATCCACGCGTTACGGACCGCCGTGCCGGTCATGTGCGTGGGTTCGGTCACCGCGAGTCCGCTGGAGGCGTTGCAGATCCCCACGATCTACCCGCGCCGGTTCCGGCTCGGTGCGCTCGCGCGACTGATCACCGACGAACTGCCGCGGCGCAGCCATCTGCTGCGGGTCGCCGGTCACGACACCGCGATCCGCGGGCAGGCCGTCGTGGTCGACGGTGAGCTGCGCGAGATGTCGGCGACGAGTCTGCTCCTGCTCAAACTGCTGGCCCGCAATCCCGGGCGGGTGGTCTCGCGGCAGGAGCTGCTCGCGGGATTGCCCGGTGACAGCTCGGACACCCATGCGGTCGAGGTCGCCGTCGCGCGACTGCGTGCCGCACTGGGGGATTCGAAGATGGTGCAGACGGTGGTCAAACGAGGGTACCGGCTGGCCGTCGACCTCGAGTACGACGCCGAAGTCGAGTGAGAAGGAAGCGAGAACACATGAACGACAACCATGTACGGCTTCCGCACGGTGACCGGTTACAGGGGTACAGCCCCGTCCTGGTCGCACATGGGACCCGCAACCCGCACGGGGTCAACGTGATCGCCCAGATCGCGGAGGCGGTCAGCGATCGGATCGGGCTCACCCGCACCGCATTCGTCGACGTTCTCGGGCCGACGCCGAGCGAGGTCATTGCCGACCTGGACCGTCCGGCCGTGCTGGTGCCGGCGTTCCTCGCTTCGGGATACCACGTCCGCAAGGACCTACCCGAACACGTCGCGGCCGCCGGCCGAGAGGACACCGTGGTCACCCGGGCGCTGGGGCCCGATCCGGCCATCGCCTCGGTCGCGCGACTCCGCCTGGCCGAAGCGGGCTGGGAACCGGGCGACGCGGTGGTTCTCGCCGCCGCCGGATCGTCGGATGAGAGTGCCTGTGGCCAAGTGCATCTGGCTGCGCGGCAGCTGGAATCGCTCATCGGTGGACGGGTCGAGGTCGGGTTCATCACCACCGCGACGCCCACGGTGCCCGAGGCGCTCGAGCGGGCCCGACGATCGGGTCGGCGCGTGGTCATCGCCAGCCACCTTCTCGCCCCGGGGCTGTTCCATCAGCGTCTGAGCACCTACGGCGCGGACGCGGTCGCCGCACCGCTGGGACCGGACCCGCGGATCGTCGACCTGATCGTCACCCGGATGCGTGCGGCCATCAGTCCGTATCGGCGGACCGCCGCATCCCGACGGGCTTAGTGGTGTCAGGCGGAAGTGTCCCAGCGGCATCCACGCAGCTGAACCCGTCCGTCGGTGATCGGAACACCCTCCGCGCGTAGGCGTTCCAGTTGTCGGGTGGCGAGATGTGGTGCCGGCCGGCCACTGGCGGGCACCACCCGGTGCCAGGGCAGATCCGCGGTGTCGGTCCGCATGATCCAGCCGACGATCCGAGGGCTGGACAATCCGGCCGCCGTGGCCAGGTCGCCGTAAGTGCTCACCTGGCCGGCGGGGATCGCCGCCACGAGTCCGCGGACCCGTTCGACCTGTTCCTCGGTGATGGCGGCCATCGGCGTAAACCCCTTCGTCTCGCGAGGTCGTCTCGAGAAGCGCTGTGTCAGAGCAGTGATCGGATGAGCGTGGCAGCGAGCTCGGGTTCGAGGAACGGCACCATGTGTTCGCAGTCGGCATGGTGGACGCTGACCTCGGCTCCGCGTTCGCTCGCGCACGCATCCAGGAAGGCCGGCCGCACGAACGGCGGCTGCACCTGACCGGCGACCACCACGTGGGTCGGCACCCCGGGTGGCGGAAGCACTGCGGGTCTTGCCATCTCGCTCCACGACGCCGCTGCGGCGGGGGCACTGACCCGCCAGCCGACCCGGCCGCGAGGCCGGGGGGTCAGGTGCTCGGCGAGTTCGGCCTCCATGAGCGCATCGGGAACCGCAGCCCAGCCCTCGGCGCGTTTCGCCGAGCGGGCGGCGTCGGCGTCGGCGTAATCCCAGTTGTCGAGACTGTCGGTCGCCACCTGGAGTGCGAAGTCGGGGTCGAGGCCCTGCGCGGGGTCGAGCAGAACCAGGCCCCGGACCGCGTCCGGGCGGCGGTTGGCCAGGTGCAACGCCAGCGCGCCGCCGAACGAGTGACCCACGACGACCACCGGCTGCTCGTCGGCGGGGATGTGGTCGTCGATCACCGCGGACAGCGCGCGGACCTGGTGTTCGATGCTCCACGGCGGGCGCCACGGCGAACGGCCGTGACCGATCAGATCCGGTGCGACGAGGCGGACGCCGGGCAGGTGATCGGTCAGTGCCGCCCAGCGACGGCCGTGGCCGGTGAGTCCGTGAACGGCGAGAACCGCAGGACCGCTGCCGAAGACATGGGTGTTGAGAGCTGCCACCCGTCCATCCTGCCGTACGGCGGACGACGGGAAGCGACGCAGGTGGCGGGCGCGGTCGACAAGACCGTCGGTGGACCATGATTCGATGGGGGCATGAGTCGGAAGTCGGGTGCCCAGACCCCGCGCAGCGCGCTGCGTGCGCGGCTGGTCGCGGCCCCCGACCCGGCCGACCGGCCCCGGCACTGGCCGCGCTCGGTGGCGCAGGTGATCGACCCGCCGACGAGCCGGCCGGCAGACGAGGAGCAGGCGTGGCGTCCGGTGCGGGTGCACGGCGGTCCGGGCAGCGGGAAGACGGCGTTGATCGTCGACGCCGCGGTCGCCCGCCTGCTCGACCCGGCCACCGATCCCGAATCCGTCCTCGTATTGGCGTCGAGCCGACGCGCAGCCGTCGCGCTGCGCGAGGAGATCACCCGGCGCGTCCTGTCTGCCGGGTCGAGCGGTCGCCGGGTCCTCGGCGGAGCGTTGCGCGAGCCTCTCGTGCGTACCGTGCACTCCTACGCGTTCGCGATCCTGCGCCTGCAGGCCCAGGCCCACAACAATCCGCCGCCACGCCTCATCACCGGATCCGAACAGGACGTCGTCCTGCGCGAACTCCTCGCCGGCGACATCGAGGACGGCGCCGAATACTGGCCGAAGCACCTGCGGCCCGCACTGGGCACCGACGGTTTCGCCCAGGCGTTGCGTGACCTGATGATGCGCGCCGCCGAACGCGGGGTGGGTCCCGAAGAGCTTGCTGCGCTGGGGCGTACACACAAGCGCCCGGAGTGGACCGCGGCTGCCCGGGCGTACGCGCAGTACGAGCAGAACATGCTGCTGCGCGGGGCCGTCGGTCTCGAGACCCCGGGTGCCTCGGCGCCCGCGGTCGATGCGGCGGAGCTGATCGGCTCGGCCCTGTCGGCGTTCGCCACCGATCCCGACCTGTTGAGCGGGGAGCGCCGCCGCATCCGACATCTACTGGTCGATGACGCGCAACATCTCGATCCCCAAGCTGCGCAACTCATCACGCTGGTCGGCACCGGCACGCTATCCACGATCGTCGCGGCCGACACCGATCAGTCCGTGTTCGGCTTCCGGGGTGCGAGTCCGCGCTTCGCCGACGGGTTGGCCGAACCGGGCAGCCCGCTCGACATCCGCTTGGAGCATGATTTCCGCGCCCGTCCCGAACTGTCCCGGCTCGGGCGTGCGATCGCCGCCCGGTTGCCCGGCGCCCGCCCGCACCCCTATCCCGAGCCCGTCTCGGATCCGGGAGCGCCCGACCGGCCATCGGACGGTGGAGGCGGTGCGGCCGCGGTGCGGGTGTACGGGTCGGCGGCCAAGGAGGCCACCGCCATCGCCGACCTCCTGCGTCGTGCTCATCTCTTCGACGGTGTCCCGTGGTCGCAGATGTCGGTCGTCGTACGGTCGGTGTCCCTGGCGTTGCCGCCGTTGCGCCGAGCCTTCCGTTCCGCGGGGGTACCCCTGACGACACCGGCAAGCGACCTGCCCCTGCATCGGCAACGCGCGGTCATCGGGTTGATGCTGGTGCTCCGCGCGGTCGCTGCGCGCG
Source organism: Gordonia sp. NPDC058843 (assembly GCF_042743165.1). Lineage (NCBI taxonomy): Bacteria > Bacillati > Actinomycetota > Actinomycetes > Mycobacteriales > Gordoniaceae > Gordonia > Gordonia sp. NPDC058843. Next base: position 21,053 of record NZ_JBHYNC010000020.1, on the reverse strand, counting down.
CGTCGGCTCCTGCGGGCCCCACGGACACGTCCACCCCTGATGGGACCACCCCCGACCCGCTCCCCGATGCACCATCGGACCCCGCGCGGTTCGCCACCGACCTGTTCACCACCGACCTGTTCACGACCGACCTGTTCACGACCGAGGACACGCTCACATTGCTGTCCGGTCCGATCGGAGCCGCCGATCCGGGTTCGATGCGTCGACTCCGGCGTGGTGTACGGCGCCTCGACGACGCCGATGATCCGGCGGGACAACCGGATTCACTCACGTCGCTGACCCGCGCCATTCTCGATCCGGAGGTCGGCGCGCGATATCGTCGCAGACTCACCGAGACCGAGGCGACGCCACTGGCCCGCGTGCTCGACGTCGTCGCCGCAGCCCAGCGAGTACACGACGCGCGCCGTGGGATCGAGGAGACCTTGTGGGCGGCGTGGCAGGCCACCGGGCTCGAACGGCGCTGGGCGGCATCGGCGGTTCGCGGAGGCCCGGCCGGCGAGCAGGCCGACCGCGACCTCGACGCGGTCATGGCGATGTTCGAGTCCGCCGCTGACTTCGCCGACACCTTGCCCGCGGCCGGACCCGCCGGGTTCGTGCACTACCTGTCCCAGTTGCAGATTCCGCGTGACACCCGAACAGCCGCCGCGGCAACCGAATCGGTGTCGATACTCTCTGCGCACGCCGCGGTGGGGCGAGAATGGGACGTCGTGGCCGTCGCCGGCGTCCAGGACGGGTTGTGGCCGTCGTTGCGCAGCCGCGGCGGTGTTCTCGCCACCGGGCAACTCGTCGACATCCTCGACGGCATGGACGCCGATGCCGTGGACACCGTCGCCCGCGGGGCGACCGCCCTCGCCGACGAGCGCCGGCTGTTCCTCGTCGCCTGCACCCGGGCCCGCAGCCGGCTTCTCGTGACCGCCGTCGAGGACGGCAGCGGGGACTCCTCGCCGTCGCGCTTCATCACCGAACTCGCGGATCTGGTGGAGGATCCCGATGATCCGGCCGAATCGGCCCGCGCCGAGGTCCGGCTCGATCCCGGCGTCGACCGGGTGCTGTCCCTGCCCTCTCTGGTCGCGACCCTGCGATCGGCGGTCATCGCCGGTGCCGACGAACCCGAGGCCCCCCGCGCGAGAGCCGCGGCGCGCCTGCTGGCCGAGCTCGCCGACTCCGACATCCCGGGCGCGCATCCGCGCGACTGGTTCGGGCTCGCCGCACCCAGCACCGACGCTCCGCTGTGGACGCCGGACTCGGGCGCGTTGACGCTCTCGCCATCCAATGTCGATGCGCTGACCCGCTGTTCGCTGCGATGGGTGCTCGAACGCAACGGTGGACGCGATGGCGACGGCACGCCGGCACTGACCGGCAGCCTCGTGCACACCCTGGTCCAGGCGGTCGCCGGGCAACTCGACCCGGCCGAGGTGACGGCGGCACTGCGCGGCATCTGGGAGCGTGTCGACACCGGGGCGGGCTGGTACTCGGCCCGCGAGCTCGAACGGGCCGAGGGCATGCTCGGGCACTTCCGGGAGTGGCTGCGCATCTCGCGCGCCGAACTCGAGGAGGTCGGGGTCGAATTGCCGATCGACGCGACCATTCCGGCCGAGTCCGGGTCTGAGTCCGACGAGCCCGCGGTCCGGCTACGGGGGCGCGTCGACCGCCTCGAGACCGATGCCGATGGCCGACCCGTCGTCGTCGACGTGAAGACGTCCAAGAACCCCATCACCAAGGCCGACGCCGACGAGCACGCCCAGATGGCGGCGTATCAGGTGGCGCTGGCGCACGGTGGGGTGCCGCAGTTCGGCGACGCCGCGCCCGGTGGTGCCCGACTGGTGTACGTGTCGGCTGCGAACCGGAATTCCGGTGCCGCCGAACGGGTTCAGTCGCCGCTCACACCGGAGTTGCTCGACGAATGGATCGGTGTGGTGCGTCGTGCGGCACGGGCGAGTATCGGTCCGACGTACCACGCGACACCCAACCCCGGCTGTGTGCACTGCAACCTCACCACGAGTTGCCCCGCCCAGATCCCGGGGAAGGCGGTGACCGATGACTGACCCGAACCCGGCCGGACGGCCGATCGTCGGGGCGAAGTCGCTGTCGGCCGCGTTGGGACTGCCTGATCCCACGCCCGAACAGGTCGCGGTGATCGAGGCGCCGATGGAACCGATGCTCGTCGTTGCCGGTGCCGGTGCCGGCAAGACCGAGACGATGGCCTCGCGTGTGGTGTGGCTGGTGGCCAACCAGCTCGTGGGCCCCGACGAGATCCTCGGACTGACGTTCACGCGCAAGGCCGCGAGCGAACTCGGCGCCCGAATCCGTCGTCGGCTCTCGATGCTCGCCGGGTCCCCGGCGCTGCGGAACTGGGATCCCGACGGCGCGTTGGCCGCCCGGCTGCGCGGCGCCGACCCGGAGGTGAGCACCTACCACGCCTACGCCGGCCGGTTGATCGCGGACTACGGGCTGCTCCTCCCGGTGGAACCGTCGTCGACACTGCTCACCGAGACCGAGCTCTGGCAGCTCGCCTTCTCGCTGGTCTCCGCATGGCCGGGCGAACTGAACACCAAGAAGGTCCCGGCCAGTGTCACCGAGGCGGTGCTCAAGCTGTACGGCGAGATGTCGGAGCACCTCGTCGACATCGCCGACCTCGCGCGGGCGGGATCGACGCTGTACGACCTCGTCGACACACTTCCGAAAGGTCCCAAGCAGCGCGACAAACCGACTCAGGCGCTGCTGAAGGTCCAAGAGGTCATCGACGAACGCCGGGAGCTGATCCCGATGGTGATCGCGCTGGGGGAGACGATGCGCTCGCAGTCCGCGCTCGACTTCGGCAGCCAGATGTCGCTCGCGGCCCGGTTGGTGGCGTCCAATCCCGAAGTCGTGGCGGCCGAACGCACCGCCTTCCGGGCGGTTCTGCTGGACGAGTACCAGGACACCGGTCACTCGCAGCGGGTGTTGCTGTCGACGCTGTTCGGCGGACACGGGCGCGTGCCGGTCGCGGTCACCTCCGTCGGCGATCCCATCCAGTCCATCTACGGGTGGCGCGGCGCCTCGGCGGCCAACCTGCCGCGGTTCGCACGCGACTTCCCACGACCCGATGGGACGCCGGCCCAGCGCCTGGAACTCCTGACCAGCTGGCGTAATGCGGCGCAGGGCCTTCGGTTGGCCAACCAGATGTCCGAAGAGCTCCGCCGCCGCGGTATCCCGGTCAGCGTGCTCCGACCCCGTCCCGACGCCCCGCACGGAACGGCGACGATCGCCCTGACCGAGACGGTCGTCGACGAACGGAACTTCATCGCCGACGCGATCGAGGAACGGTACCGGGCGGCCGAGACCGCGGACGAGGCGCCGCCGACGACCGCGATCCTCGTGCGGCGCAACGAGGATTCGGCGCCGCTGGCCGCCGAACTGGAGAGTCGGGGCATCCCCACCGAGGTGGTCGGCATCGGCGGGCTCCTGCACGTCCCCGAGATCGAGGACATCGTCGCGACCCTGCGTGTGATGGCCGACCCGATGGCCGGGACCGCGGTCATGCGCCTTCTCACCGGGGCCCGCTGGCGTCTGGGTGCCAAGGATCTCGCCGCGCTGTGGCGCCGGGCCACCAACCTGGCCGCGGAGAGTTTCGCCGAGGCGGGCGGTGTGGTCACCAGCAGAGAAGCGCTCGACGCAGCACTCGACGCGGTGCTGCCCACCGAGATCGTCGACCGGGCGGGTATCGCCGACGCCGTCGTCGACCCCGGCGACCCGACGGACTACAGCCCGGAGGGTTACGCCCGCATCCGGGCGTTCGGTGCGCAGCTGGAGTCACTACGTCGCCGCATCGGGCAGCCGCTGCCCGAACTCGTCGCCGACGTGGAGAACACGATCGGCGTCGGCGTCGAGGCACAGATCCGGGCGCGCCGGATGCGTGGCGCGATCACCGGCCGCGAGCACCTCGACGCCTTCGCCGACTACGTCAGTCACTATGCCGATCGCCAGGGTGCGAATCTGCCGGGCCTGCTGGCCTTTCTGGACGCCGCCGAGACCATCGAGAAAGGTCTCGAACCGGGACGCATCGAGGTGGCCGAACAGCGCGTGCAGATCCTCACCGTGCACGCGGCCAAGGGACTCGAATGGGATGTCGTGGCGATCCCACACCTGGCGAGGGGGATCTTCCCCAGCGCGAAGGCCGACACCACGTGGCTGGGCAGCGCGCGCGAGCTCCCGGCCGACCTGCGCGGCGATCTGGCCATCCCGGCCGAGGCGGCCGACGCTGCGCCCGAGGGTTTTCCGCTGCTGAAGATCGACACGGTCGCCGACCGGAAACAACTCGAGGACGCGTTGACCGATCACAAGGCCGCGATCGGCGAGCGTCGCCTCGAAGAGGACCGACGGCTGCTGTACGTGGCCCTCACCCGCGCTCGGCACGATCTGCTGATCTCGGCGCACCACTGGTCGGAGACCGGTGACAAGCCGCGCGGCGGTTCGGATTTCTTCGACGAGCTGATGGTCGGAATCGACGAGGCGATCACCGATCCGAGCGTCGACTCGACCGGTCTGTCGATCGCGGTGCGTACCCCGCCGCCCGAGCCGGACAGCCCGAACCCGTTGGCCGAGCGTGCGATCGCGGCGCCCTGGCCGCGCGATCCGCTCGCCGGACGCCGCGACCCGGTGCAGCGGGCGGCCGACCTGGTCACCGGCGCGATCACCGCCCGCGCGGCGCCCGCGCTGTTCGATGCCCCGGCCGACCCGTCCGGTTCCGCCACAGCGCCGCCGGCTGATCCGGCGGACGAGATCGGCGCGTGGGAGGCAGAGGTGTCGGCCCTGCTCGCCGAACATCACCAGGCCAATCAGGCGCTCGTCGAGGTGTCCCTGCCGACGCACCTGTCTGTCAGCCAACTGGTCGAACTCGACGCCGACGAGGCCGAGTTCGCCCGCAGGCTCCGTCGTCCGACACCGTTTCGTCCGAACCCGATGGCCCGGCGCGGCACCGCCTTTCACGCCTGGGTGGAACGCTGGTTCGGGGCGACACGTCTGCTCGACATCGACGAGTTGCCCGGTGCCGCCGACGCGACCGCGAGTCCGGACGCCGATCTCGAGGCCCTGCGCGCGGCGTTCCTCGCCTCGCCCTGGGCCAATCGCAGTCCCACCGAGGTGGAGGTGCCCTTCGAGACCGTCATCGGCGGGATCGTGGTGCGGGGACGGATCGACGCGGTCTTCGCCGAGAAAGACGGTTCGTGGACGGTCGTGGACTGGAAGACCGGTGTCGTGCCCGAACCCGCCCGCCGGGAATCGCTGTTCATCCAGCTGGCCGCCTACCGCTTGGCGTGGGCGCAACTGGCCGGGGTGGAGCCGACCGAGGTGCGAGCCGCGTTCCACTACGTGCGCGACGGGCACACCCTGGAGGCCGACGACCTGCCCGACGAGGCGACCCTCGCCGCCAAGCTCGCCAGATGAGCAGTCCCGCGACGGGGGCGGAGTCCCGCCAGATGCGTTGCGATGCCCCGCGGTGGGCTACATTGCAGCGTGTGAGCGAACTCCACGAGCGCGAGCGCGCCGGTGGCTAACCGCCTGCGCCGACGTTTCGCCGGTACCGAGCTGGCCAACCGGCCCGACCATGCACTGGTCGGCGTCGTCCGCATCCCCGAACTCCAGCAGAGTCCGAGCCGAGCGATCGGCCGACGCGTGTTCTGGGCGACGCTCGCGCTGCTGTTCACCTCGGTCGTGGTCTGGCTGGATCGTGCCGGATACCGCGACGCCCAGGACAACGAGCTGTCGTATCTGGATGCGCTGTACTACTCGGCGGTGACCCTCTCCACGACCGGCTACGGCGACATCACGCCGATCACCCCGTTCGCTCGTTTCATCAACCTCGTCATCATCACGCCGTTGCGTGTGCTGTTCCTGATCGTGCTGATCGGTACCACCCTCGAGGTGCTCACCGAGCGGTCCCGGCAGGCGCTCAAGATCCAGCGTTGGAGGAATACCGTGCGCAATCACACCGTGGTCATCGGCTATGGCACCAAGGGCCGGACCGCGGTGGACGCGATGCGGGGTGACGGCATCAAGCCCTCCGAGATCGTCGTCGTCGACGCCGACGCCACGGTGCTCGAGGCAGCCGCCTCCGACGGACTGGTGACCGTGCGCGGTGACGCCACCAAGTCGGACGTGCTCCGACTCGCCGGCGTCGCCCACGCCGCGAGCATCGTCGTGGCCACCAGCCGCGACGACACGGCGGTCCTCGCCACGCTCACCGCCCGCGAACTCAACCCGCGGGCGAAGATCGTCGCGTCGATCCGTGAGTCGGAGAACACCCACCTGATGCGCCAGTCCGGCGCCAACTCGGTGGTGGTCTCGTCGGAGACAGCCGGCCGCCTGCTCGGGATCGCGACGATGACCCCGTCGGTGGTCGAGGTGATCGAGGACCTCCTCACCCCGGATGCCGGTTACGCCATCGCCGAACGCGAGGTCGACCCGACCGAGACGGGCGGTTCGCCCTCGCACACCCGCGACATCGTTCTCGGCGTGGTCCGCAACGGCGTACTGCACCGCGTCGACGACAGCAAGGTCGAGCAGATCGAGGTCGGTGACCGCCTGCTGTACGTCCGCAAGAGCCCCAACGACGACTGACCCATCCGCCGTATCCGAGAAAGGCCAGTGCGACAGTGCATTTCGAGTTGCCTCAACCGCCGCTGCTGTCGCGTGCGGTGTTCGACCGCGCGGATGCGATCCGCGACGACACCGACCGGATGGCCGCCGGTTGGCCGACGGCGAAGGTGTTGCTTATCGACGCGGCCGGTCGGTACCCGGTCACCGATGCCGGTGCGTTGCACTGGGTCCCGGCGACGACCGTCGACCAGGCGCCGCCTGCGGACGCGGTCATCCTCGGTTTCGACGGGGCGGACGGCGACGGGGGAGCAGACCTGTGGACGCGGCGGGTGCACCACATCGACGGACCGACCGATGACGCCCGACGCGGTGCGACGCGGCTGTCCGCCGACGAGGCGGGCCTGCTAGCCACCGCGTTGGGAATACTGAACTGGCACGAGACCGCGCGTCATTCACCGGTCGACGGATCGGTCACGCAACCTGCACGTGGCGGCTGGGTCCGGCGCAGTGTCGACTCCGGACGAGACGAGTTCCCGCGTACCGACCCGGCGATCATCACCGTCGTCCACGACGGCGCCGACCGCATCCTGCTCGGTCGTCAGGCGGTGTGGCCGGACGGCTGGTATTCGACGCTGGCCGGTTTCGTCGAGCCGGGCGAGTCGCTCGAACAGTGCGTGCTGCGGGAGGTGCACGAGGAGGTCGGGATCGTGGTGCGCGAGCCGCGCTACCTGGGCAGTCAGCCGTGGCCGTTCCCGCGGTCGTTGATGCTGGGTTTCGCGGCGATCGGCGACCCGGCCGACGAACTGGCATTCCTCGACGGCGAGATCGGTGACGCGCAGTGGTTCCATCGCGACGAGGTCCGCGAGGCGCTCGCCCGTGGCGACGGCTGGTCGCGCGCCGAGGCGCCGGGTTCCGCCGATGCCGACCGCTTGCGTCTTCCCGGGTCGATCTCCATCGCGCGTTCGATGATCGAGGCCTGGGCGGCCGGATAGGCCGGCCCGCCTGGCCGATGGACTCAGACGGCCCGATGGACTCAGACGGCCCGATGGACTCAGACGGCCCGATGGACTCAGACGGCCCGATGGACTCAGACGAAGCCGGCCGGACTCAGACGCCCAGCTTGGCCTTGACGTCGGCGATCGACGGATTGGTGGCGGTCGTGCCGTCGGCGTAGAGAACGGTGGGGACGACGTGATTGCCGCCGTTGACGCTGCCCACGAACTCGGCGGCGTCCGGGTTCAGCTCGATGTCGATCTCCTGCCAGCTGATGCCGCTGGTCTTGAGTCCGCGCTTGAGGCGGGCGCAGAATCCGCACCACGACGTCGTGTACATGGTCAGTTCACCGGAGTCGGAGGTGCGGGCGCCGGCCTCGTCGTCGATCACGTTGCTCATGGGTCCCATAACACCATGTCCGGGCGCGCTGTTCCCGGCTGCGTCGTTCTCCTCTGCGGGCGGCGTCGGTGGTTGGTGACATAGTGGACGCCGTGCCTCGCCCGACTTCTGCCGTGAACCCCGAGTCCTCGCCGCGTGCCTCGGTGCCGGTGAGTCGTGGCGCGGTCGAGGGACTGGACCCCGAGCAGAGCGCCGCCGTACTCGCCCCGCGCGGACCGGTATGTGTGCTGGCCGGGGCGGGTACGGGCAAGACCCGGACCATCACCAGGCGCATCGCCCACCTCATCGACACCGGTCAGGTGAACCCCGGTCAGGTCCTCGCGGTCACGTTCACCGCCCGGGCGGCCGGGGAGATGCGCACCCGGTTGCGCAGCCTCGGTGTCGGTGGCGGTGCGGGTGGCAGCGTCGCGGCGCAGACCTTCCATGCCGCCGCGATGCGCCAGCTGCGCTACTTCTGGCCGCGTGCCTTCGGTGACGCGCGGTGGGAACTCCTCGACAACAAGTTCCCCCTCATCTCGCGGGCGGCCCGCCGCTCCGGTCTCGACACCGCGACCGACACTCTTCGGGATCTGTCGTCGGAGATCGAGTGGGCCAAGGCCTCGTTGATCTCGCCGGAGAACTACGTCGAGGCCGTCGGTCGGCTCGGCCGTGAGTCCCCGGCACCACCGTCGAAGGTCGCGGCGGTGTACGGGCACTACGAGGACGCCAAGGTCTCGCCCGACGGCGATCGGCTGCTCGACTTCGACGACATGCTCATCTACATGACCCAGATCCTCACCGCCGAACCCGGCGCGGCGGATGAATTCCGTTCGCGATACCGGTGTTTCGTCGTCGACGAGTATCAGGACGTCACCCCGGTGCAGCAGGGTCTGCTCGACGCCTGGCTCGGCGAACGCGATGATCTGACGGTCGTCGGTGACGCCAACCAGACGATCTACACCTTCACCGGCGCCTCCCCGAACCACCTGCTCGATTTCAGCCGCCGATTCCCGGAGGCGACAGTCGTCCGGCTGGAACGCGACTACCGCTCCACCCCGCAGGTCGTCGACCTCGCCAACCGGGTGATCGGTGCCGCCCGCGGACGGATCGCCGGCACCCGGTTGCGGCTCATCGGGCAGCGACCGGCCGGTCCGGCGCCCCAGTTCGCCGAGTACGACGACGAACCCGCCGGCGCGACCGCTGTCGCCATCGAGATCAAACACCTCATCAGAGCCGGGGTTGCGCCCGCGGAGATCGCGATCCTGTATCGCGTCAACGCACAGTCGGAGAACTACGAGCAGGCGCTGACCGAGGCGGGCATCCCGTACCAGGTCCGTGGGGGTGAGGCGTTCTTCTCGCGCACAGAGGTCCGCCAGGCCATGCGGCAACTCGCCACGGTCGCCGGCCGCGAGGTCCGACCCGACGTGGAGATCCTCGACGTCGTGCGGGCCGTTCTCGGCGAACTCGGGCTCTCCGAGGAGGAGCCGTCGGGTGCCCAGGCGCGTAGCCGCTGGGAGTCGTTGAAGGCACTCGTCCAACTGACCGAGGACATGGTGGCCGAGAACCCCGAACTGACGCTGCCGCAGCTGTCCGCCGAACTCGCGTCCCGCGCCGAGTCGCGTCACCCCCCGACCGTGCAGGGCGTGACGCTGTCGTCGCTGCACGCGGCCAAGGGACTCGAATGGGATGCGGTGTTCCTCGTCGGACTCACCGACGGGTCACTGCCGATCAGCCAGGCGATCAAGGGGTCCTGGGAAGAGGTCGAGGAGGAGCGCCGACTGTTCTACGTCGGCGTCACCCGCGCCCGCGAGCACTTGCACCTGTCCTGGGCGCTGGCCCGCAACGAGGGCGGGCGTGCCCGTAGGCGCTCGCGATTTCTCGCCGACCTCGTTCCCGACGACTCGCCGGCCTCGCCGATCGCGAAGGAGCGGACACCGCGCCGCGGACCGACGTGCCGCGTCTGCGGTTCCCGGCTGATGGATTCGACCGCGACACTGCTCGGCCGCTGCGCCGGGTGTCCCTCGGATCTCGACGAGGGGCTGCTGGTCGCCCTCAAGGAGTGGCGTCGCGAGCGGGCCCTCGAGAAAAAAGTGCCGGCTTTCGTCGTCTTCTCCGACAAGACCCTGACCGCCATCGCCGAACAGCGACCCACCGATACCGCTGCGCTGGTGGCCATCTCGGGGATCGGGGCGAAGAAGGTCGACGAGTACGGCGAGGACGTCCTCGACCTCGTCAAAACTGCAGGTCAAAAATAGGTTGTGCGGGTTTCGGCCCAACGTCTAATCTGATTCCCGTCAGTACGGGGATGGGTCGAGTGCGTCCGTCACGCGGCCCCTGCACAGTCACCGACGACCGACGACAACGCGGAAAGCCACGAGACCAGAAGGGAGTGGATCAGTGAACGGAATCATCGTGCGCCAGGCCGGCACCTGCCAGTCTGCGGCGAACCTGAGTGCGGCGACCACGTATGCGACGTCATCGCATGCGGCGAAGCCGAACCAGTCGACCATCGCGCGTACCGGTCGCACCCGCTCCTGGATGCCGGTCGCCCGAGCGTGCACGAGCTTCGCACGCCCGGTCGCCCACCCGCCGGCGGCTCTGCATCTGGCAGCCGAGGCGCGCGTAGCGCGAATCGCCCCGCCCGCAGCAGCAGTAGCACCCGCGCCGCGTCGGTTCCCCGTTCTGTTCCGAAGTTCCCGGAGTTAGATCTCCGAGACAATCCGGGCCACGGGCGAATCGCAGAGGCGACACCCGTGGCCCTCTTTTTTCTGTCATCCCGATAGCCGCCCCGTCGAGGCGTTTCGGATACAGAGCCACATCGAGGACTCGGGTTCAACACCCCAAACGAGCAGATGTGGAGAATCCAATGACTGTCGAATGCGTACTCGAGTCCTGTCTGTCGGCGGACCGCGCAGCGACCGCCCGGCTCGACCTGCCCTGCCAGGTCGCCGACGCAGATCTGTGGTTCGCCGAAGACCCCCGTGATCTCGAGCGTGCCAAGGCCATGTGTGCCGAGTGCCCGCTGCGGAGCCAGTGCCTGCAAGCAGCACTCGACCGGTCCGAGCCCTGGGGGGTCTGGGGCGGTGAGATCTTCGAACGCGGCGCCGTCATCGCGCGCAAGCGTCCCCGTGGCCGGCCGCGCAAGAACGTTGCGTGACAAAGACCGACGCCGCGAGCAGAACTGCTCGCGGCGTCGGTGTCGTGTCTGCGGAGAGGGGTCAGTCGCCCAGACCGGGGACCCACTCCTCCATGATGGCGCGGTAGGGGGCGTGCGCCTCGAGCTGGGAGGCGATGCCGACACAGCCGCCGAGGACGCGGAAAACCATCACGAAACGCTTGGGCACGTTCAGGTTTCGTGAGGTCTTGTACACCTCACCCCGGACGTCGGTGGCCTTGCCCGCGGCCCGCTGCATCCACTTGCGCGTGAAGTGGAACGACTCGGAGTACAGCGGGTCGACGTACGGACGGAGATAGGCCTCGATGTCGGCGCCCGTCACCTTGTTCGCGTGGGACGGGCGGATGAACTCCGCCTCGATCATGAGCTCTTTGAGTTCGTCGTACTTCTTGTCCCGTGCGAGCCGCAGGATCGGGCCGGTCTCGGGCGGGAGACCATCCGGGTAATGACCCACCGCGCCGAAGTCGAGCACGCCGAAGCGTCCGTCGGTGGCCACGAAGAAATTGCCTGGGTGCGGGTCGCCGTGGAGGAGCCCGACCCGATACGGGGAGCTGACCTCGAACTCGGCCATCTTCGCGGCGGCGGCGTCGCGGGTCTTCTGGTCGCCGGTGGTGATGATCTTCGACAGCGGGACGCCGTCCACCCACTCCGAGACGACGACCTTGGGCGCGCTCGCGACGACCTTGGGGATGAGGAAGTCGGGGTGTCCGTCGTAGGCCTTGGCGAAGGCACGCTGGTTGTCGGCCTCGCCGAGATAGTCGAGTTCGGCCTCGGTGCGGTCGATGAGCTCGTCCATCATCGCCTTGACATCGGTCCCGGGGGACAGGCGCTGCAGGAGTCCGGACATGCGGGACAGGGTCTTCAGATCGGCTTTCAGGGCGTGATCGGCGCCGGGATACTGCACCTTGACCGCGACCTCGCGCCCGTCGGACCAGACTCCCTTGTGGACCTGTCCGATCGATGCCGAGGCCGCCGGCTCGTCGGAGAATTCCTGGAAGCGCTCACGCCAGCGGGTACCGAGCTGCTGATCGAGCACTTTGTGAACCTTGTCGGCCGGCATCGGCGGAGCGTCGGCCTGCAGCTTGGTGAGTGCTTCGCGGAAGGGCTCGCCGAACTCGTCCGGGATGGCGGCTTCCATGATCGAGAGCGCCTGGCCGACCTTCATGGCTCCGCCCTTGAGCTCGCCGAGAACGGCGAACAGCTGTTCGGCGGACTTCTCCAGAAGCTCCTGGTTGACCTCGTCCTTGTCCCGGCCGACCATGCGCTTGCCGAAACCGGCAGCAGCCCGGCCGGCCATACCGATCGGAAGAGAAGCCAGTTTCGCGTTGCGGCGACCCTGTCCTTTGGTGATGTCGGTCATAGCATCCTTTCCGCGTCACACAATAGACGAACTGTCTCGTGAATCCCGTGCGGGACGACAATCGCAGTCCGGGTGCGGCAACCACCGCTTGATGTCCAGTCGAGTCGGGTCATCGTGAAACTCCAGCACGCGATCCAGCAGCTGCGGATCGGGCGGGGCACCCGAGTGCGATGCCCGGTTGTGCACCGCTGCCACCAGACGCTCGGTCTGTGCGTGGGCGATCGCGGTGGTCATCGCCAGAACGGTCGGACTCGCCTGTCCCGACGTGCGGATCAGCTGGACGGCCAGCGCGGGCCACCCCGGGTCCGCGTCGGAACGGTGACGGTCGGCGCACATCAGGCAACTCGTCAGTCCGGGCAGAACCAGCGGCCCGACGATCCCCACTCCGTCGCGCACCCGGACCAGAAGGTGGGGGATACGGGCTCGGGTCAGCGCGAACACGACGCGGGGGTCGTGGACGACGAAGTCGGTCAGGATCACCAGGTCGGTGTCGATGGCGTCGAGCGTCCCATCGGGCAACCGGCGCATGGTCCGGTGAGCCGACAATCCGGAACCACACAGCGAACTCGTCAACTGCTCGCTGATCGGTCCCTGTCCGTGGATCAGGATGCGGAACGGGTCGGTGCGGCGATCGGCATCGACGACCGTGCGACCGGCGGCGACCAGACTGCTCAAGACGAGGTCGAGGTCGTCGTCGTGCAGACCGACCCGGCGGGCGCGGCGCGAGAGGGTGTCCGCCGTGCACGGATCCTCCAGCGAGCGCAGCAGGACGGCGACGGAGTGCGCCGACACCGACGCGTCGAAGTCGAGGAGCACGCTGTCGGCGGGATCTATCCCGACGCGGACCGAGTTGCCGTGGACGAGAACCGGTGTACCCGGACGCAGCCGGGGCACCTGGGGCCGACCCCCGACCGGAGTCGCGCGGGTGGAAGCCGAGAGGGCGCTGGAACTCGTCCGGGCTGGCGACATGCGGCAACTCTGCCAGCCGGCGACCGTCGCGGACGGTCGGCGAGCAGGTTATCCACAGCATGACCGGATCCTCCGGGTATCCCGGAGTTCTACGATCCGCCTCGCGGGGAGTCGTCACCGTCGCCCTCGTCGGTCCGCCGGTCGGAGTTCTGGGGATCTGAAGTCTGGGGGTCTGGGCCGGTGCCGCGCGCGCGTTCCTCGGCGATCGTCTTCTCCAGCTGCGCCATCGGGTCGTCGAGGTCGTCGCCGCCCAGGAGTCGGTCGATGAAACCGGCGGGATTGTCGAGGTCGTCGGAATCCGGCAGCAGATCCGGGTGGGCCCACACGCCATCCCGGGTCGCGACATCGGTGGCCTCCAGCGCACGGCGCCACAACTCCGACGCCTCGCGGACCTTGCGGGGTCGTAGCTCGAGACCGACGAGGGTCGCGAAGGTCTGCTCGGCCGGCCCGCCCGAGGCGCGGCGCCGCCGCATGGTCTCGGTGAGTGCCCCGGTGCTCGGGATCCGATCGCCGAGTGCCCGGGTCACGACCTGCTCCACCCAGCCCTCGATGAGCGCGAGGAGTGTCTCGAGACGCCCGAGCGCGGCCTTCTGCTCGGGCGTCGTCGTCGGCTCGAACGACGTCGAGGAATTGATGATCTCCTCGAGTTTCGAAGGGTCGGAGAGCAATTGGGCCGGATCGATTCCAGCGGTGGCGTCCGTGATCCCGCTGAAGTCGATACTGATCCCGCGCGCGTACTCCTCCACGGTGGTGAGCAGTCGCTGACGCAACCAGCCGACGTGGGTGAACAGGCGCACGTGCGCGGCCTCACGCGCGGCGAGGAAGACGATGATCTCCTGTGCCGGCTGTTCGAGGCCCTCGGCGAATTTCGCGATCGCTTCCGGGAGCAGGACTGCGATGCCCTCGGGGGCCAGCGGCAGTCCGACGTCGGTCGAGGTCAGCACTTCTTTGGCGAGCTGTCCGAGGCCCTGGCCGAGCTGCGTGCCGAACGCCATGCCGCTCATCTGGGTCAGCATCCCGATCATCGGGCCGGCGAACTGCGCGGCCTCCGCGGGGAGGTTGTTCTGCCAGGTCCGGGCCAGCTGCTCGGCAACCGGATCGCACAGACCCTTCCAGGTGTCCATCGACTCCTCGAGCCACTGGACCGGAGTCCACGCCACCGTCTGGGTGACCCCGCTGGGGAAATCCGTCGCATCGTCGAGCCAGACGTCGGCGAGCCGGACCGCGTCCGCGGATGCGGTGTTCTCCTTCTCGAGGATCGGGGTGAACGAACCGATCTGCTGCCGTGCGAGATTCGTCGCCACCTGATAGTTGACCGGGCCGTCCCCGCCACCGGCCATCCCCGCACCCATGCCGCTGAACATGCTGCCCAGTTGCGAGAACATCTGACCGATCATGTTGGGATCGAACTTCGACGGGTCGAAGTCGCCGCCCGGTCCGCCTCCGAATCCCTGACCCCCGCCGAATCCGAACGGGTTGGACCCGCCGAACGGGTTGCCGCCGGGATTGTTCCTGTCGCCGCTGTTCTTGTCGCGGTCGTCGTCGTCGGAAGACGAGAAGCCGAAGGGCAGATCACTCATGGGTTCCACCGTACCGCCCGGTGAGGCGCGGTTACGGCGTCGACTGTTCGCCCTGCGCGTAGTCGGCTCATGGTCGGGTTCGTCGTCCCCGGCGCGGCCTGCTTCTCGTGTCCGCGGGGCACTATCGTGTGCGGAATGAGTTCGAGCCCCCGCTTCCGGAGAATCGCCGCGGCCGCGGTCTCCACCGTGGTCCTGCTGGCGTTGCTGGTGCTGGGCACACAGGTGCAGGTGCCCTACGCCGCGCTCGGACCCGGCCCCACGCTGAACACCCTCGGCACGACGAAGGTGGAGGACGACGGCGCGGTCGTCGAGCGCAAGGTGGTTCAGATCGACGGGGCGGCAATCGATCCCACGACCGGTCACCTGAACCTCACCACCGTCTCGGTCCGGGACGGGATCTCGCTCTTCGACGCTCTCGGTATGTGGTTGTCTGGCACGTATTCCCTCACCCCCCGTGACCAGGTCTATCCGCCCGACCGCACCACCGAGGAGGTGCAGCAGGAGAACGCCCAGCAGATGACGGGCTCGGAGGAGAATGCGACGGTCGCCGCCCTTCGCCACCTGGACCGTCCGACGGCCCTGCGCATCGCGAGCGTCGGACCCGAGGGCCCCGCGGTCGGCGTGCTGCGTGCCGGTGACGATGTCGTCGCGGCGGGCGGCGTCCCGGTGGAGACGGGCGAGCAACTGAGGAAGGTCGTCGGCGACAATCCGCCCGGCACCGAGTTGCCGCTCGAGATCATCCGTGCCGGCACCCGGCAGACCGTCTCGGTCACGCTCGGCGAGCACCCCGCCGAGGCCGGAGCCGGTTATCTCGGCGTCGTCCCCGAGGTCGTCAACGCCGATCCGCGGCTCGAGGTGACGTACACCGTGGGGGACATCGGTGGACCCTCGGCCGGGATGATGCTGGCGCTGGCGGTCATCGACCAACTGAGTCCCGGGGAACTGACCTCCGGCAAGTTCATCGCCGGTACCGGCACGATCACCGACGAGGGGACGGTCGGACCCATCGGCGGCATCACCCACAAGACCCGCGCCGCCCGCGACGCGGGTGCGACGGTGTTCCTCGTCCCGGCTCGCAACTGCGCGGAAGCGGCTTCCGAGCGACCGGACGGCCTCGAACTGGTCAAGGTGGAGACCCTCGACGGTGCCGTCGACGCGCTCGGCGCGATCGGTGCGGGTCGTCCGGCACCGACCTGCTGACGAGGCGAGCCACCGCGATCGGGTGGCGTCAGTTCCGCCCGGATGCCTCCGGCTCGTCGGGGACGAAGGTGTCGTGCAGCGCGGCCCGCAGTTCGAGGGCCAGTTGGGGATGGGTCAGCAACTCGGGTTCCTCGTCGGGAACCGGACGCAGCCGCAGCAGGGCGAGATCGGCCCCGGTTCGCAGCACCCCGACGACCAGGCGTGCGACCTCTTCGTCCGGATGCTCGTCGCCGGTCTGGGTGACTTCGTAGCGAGGAGTGCCGTCGTCGTCCGCGCCGGGCGGCGCGACGATGATCTCGATCGCGACGGCTGCGCCTGCGACCGCCCGGGGCCAGATCGCGGTGGCCAGGAACTCATCGAGGTCGTCGAACTCCTCCTCCACCGGTGTGAACACCGGGCCGTCCGCGGAGATCACGTCGGGGAGCTGCTCGGCGAGCAGAGCCGTCGGCGCCAACGCGAACACCGCCGGTGGTTGTCCCCAGCCGCGCGTGTCGACATGTTCCATGATCTCGCTCAAGGCGCTGCCGAGGTCGTCGGTGGAAAAGGTACGCGGGGTGTTCGGGTGGTCGGGCACGTGCTCATCTTGCCTCGGAGGGCGGCGCGACATCGAGCCCGTGGCGTGGGGCGGGAACCGCCGAGGTGTCGCGATCGTTGAGCGGGCGCCCCGAGTGAGTAGGTCACTCAGGTGGTGCCAGTACAGTGGGCACCACGCCCAGCAGGCAATCGTGTGTGGGTGGTGTCCGTATTGAGAGCTTTGGAGAGTGGGTCTGGTGGGCGTCCGAGGGCCGGCGGGAATGCCGACACTGTCACGCAGGAGCAAGATCATCATCGGACTCGGCGTGGCCGTCCTGGTGCTGCTGCTCGTCGGACCACGCCTGATCGGTCTCGCGACCGACTGGCTCTGGTTCTCCGACGTCGGGTACGCGGGCGTCTTCACCAAGGTGATCTGGACCCGCGTGATCCTTTTCCTGATCACGACGGTCGTCGTCAGCGTGATCATCTTCGGCGCGGTGTCGCTCGCGTACCGCAGCCGTCCGGTGTTCGTCCCGACCGCGGGACCGAACGATCCGCTCGCGCGCTACCGCACGGCGATCATGGGCAAGGTGCGGTGGTTCGCCATCGTCCCGGCGGTGATCATCGGCGCGCTGGCGGGCCTGGTTGCACAGGGTTCCTGGGCGACGGTCCAGATGTTCCTGCACGGGCAGTCGTTCGGACGCACAGACCCGCAGTTCAATCTCGACATCGGGTTCTACGCCTTCGACCTGCCGTTCTTCCGCTTCGTGCTGAACCTGTTGTTCGTCGTGGTCGTGGTGGCCTTCCTGGCGAGCCTGGTCACGCACTACCTCTTCGGCGGTATCCGTCTCGGGCAGGGCGGCGGTTCGGTCACCACCGCGGCACGCATCCAGCTCGCGGTCCTGGCCGGCACCTTCCTACTGCTGAAGGCCGCCGCCTACTGGCTCGACCGGTACACCTTGCTGTCCAGTCAACGAAAAGCCGAGATCTTCCCGGGAGCGAGTTACACCGACATCAATGCGGTGCTGCCCTCGAAGCTCATCCTGATGGCGATCGCGATCATCTGTGCGGTCGCGTTCTTCGCCGGGATCGTGCTGCGCGACCTACGGGTGCCGGCACTCGCCACCGTCTTGATGCTGTTCTCCGCGTTGCTCATCGGTGTCGGCTGGCCGCTCACGATGGAGCAGTTCTCGGTCAAGCCGAATGCCGCGCAGAAGGAAGCCGAGTACATAGACCGCGCCATCACGTCGACACGTGAGGCGTATGGGATCGGGCCGGAGAAGGTCGTCACCCAGAACGACTGGACCGCCCGGCCGGCAACGCCTGCGCTGGTCAACAGCGACGTACCGACGCTGTCGAACGTACGCATCCTCGACCCGAACGTCGTGTCGCCGACGTTCATCCAGCAGCAGCAGCGGCAGAACTTCTACGGCTTTCCCACGCAGCTGGCGGTCGACCGCTACCGCATCGACGGTGAACTGCGCGACTTCGTGGTCGCGGTCCGTGAACTCGACCCCAGCCGCTACCTCGAGAACCAGCAGAACTGGCTGAACAAGCACCTCGTCTACACCCACGGCGACGGGTTCGTCGCAGCTCCGGCCAACCGGGTCAACGAGTCGCGCGACGTCAACGACATCGACGGCGGTGGCGACCCGTTCTACTACGTCAGCGACACCTCGAACTACCAGTCCGAGGAGTACAAGCGCGACGCACCGATCCAGGTGAGCCAGCCCCGCATCTACTTCGGCGAGCTGCTCGCGAAGATCGACCCCGACTACGCGATCGTCGGCTCCGACGACGGTCAGGCACGTGAGCACGACATCGGTGACGACAAGTACACCTATCAGGGGCCGGCCGGGGTGTCCCTGGGCAACTGGTTCAACCGGGTGCTCTATGCGGGCAAGTACGCCGAGCGCAACTTCCTGCTGTCGGGTGAGATCAACTCGGCGTCGAAGATCATCTACAACCGCGACCCCCGCGACCGTGTCGAACAGGTGGCACCGTGGCTGACCGTGGACTCGAAGACGTATCCCGCGGTCATGGAGGACGGCTCGATCAAGTGGATCGTCGACGGATATACGACCCTCGACAACTACCCGTACTCGCAGCCCACCTCGCTGCAGAGCGCGACCGCCGACGCTCAGGACCTCAACCCGGGGCAGACCGGACGCACGCAGATCAACAAGACCGTGTCCTACGTCCGCAACTCCGTGAAGGCGACCGTCGACGCATACACCGGCGAGGTCGAGCTGTATCAATTCGACACCGAGGACCCGGTGTTGAAGACGTGGATGGAGGTCTTCCCGGGCACGGTGCAGTCGCGCGCCGACTTCGACGCGCAGACATCGTTGCGGGATCACGTCCGCTATCCCGAGGACATCTTCAAGATCCAGCGGTCACTGCTGACGCGCTATCACGTCGATTCGCCCCAGACGTTCTTCCAGGCGAGTGATTTCTGGTCGGTGCCCTCCGATCCGACCGACCCCGACGCCGATCAGCGCGGACTGGATCAGCCGCCGTATTACTTCGTCGCCTCCGATCCGGAGAGCGGCCGGCCGACGTTCCAGTTGACCTCGGTGCTGACCCGACTCAACCGCCCGATCCTGGGCGCATATGTGACTGTCTCGTCCAATCCCGAGAACTACGGGCAGATGACGGTCAAGCAGTTGCCCGGAAACGCGCAGCGGTCGGGACCGAAGCAGGCCTTCAACCCGATGCGGACCGACGGACGTGTCGCCGAATCGCTGAAGTCGCTGGAGAACACGGCGACGGTGACCTTCGGCAACCTGCTGACACTTCCGGTGGGGGACAACGGGATCCTCTACGTCGTCCCGATGTACGCGCAGGCACAGGGTGAAGAAGCGTTCCCCCGCCTGTTCCGTGTGATCACCCGGTACGAGCCCGCCGAGCGGGAGGCACGGATCGGTTATGCGCCGACGACCGCCGAGGCCCTGCGGCAGGTGGGTATCACACCCGCTGCCGGGGTGGTCCCCGACGATCAGCAGCCGACCGAGCCGGACCAGGCCGGGACGCCCGAACCGGACGATTCGACGCCGAATGAGCCTCCGCAGCAGGGTGATTCACCGGAGCGTGACGCCGCGGCCAAGGCCATCGGTGATGCGATCACGGCGTTGCGTCAGGCCCAGCAGGGTGGCGACTTCGCCGCGTACGGCCAGGCGCTCGACCAGTTGAGTCAGGCGGTTGCCCGGTACGAGTCGCTGGCGACGCCCAACTAGTCCAGGCCCGGGCTCTACACCGAGCGCTACGTGCGTGAGGTACCGCTATCCGCGGTACTTCCGCAGGTAGCGCTCGGTTTCGTTGGGGGTGTTGTCGGGGAGCACCGGACTGTGGTGATGCCGGTGGCCCAGCGAGAAGAAGATCGACACCGCTGTGGCGAACGCGGCAACCATGAGCAGTCCACAGAGGATCGCGGTTCCGACATTGCCGACGGCCATGTGAACGAGCCAGAGCGCTGCCATGGCGAACCCGCCCAGTGCCAGGACGAAACCGACGAAGCTCATCGGATGATTGCCGTGGCTCTCGTGTTGGAAGTGGTGAGTGTTCATGGTTCCTCCTCGGCGGGGGCTTCGCGTGTGCCGAGTCTACGCCTGATGTGATCGGCATCACATCCGTCGAGTCCGCCCGAGTGCCTTCGGCAGGCGTCGCACGACCTGCGAATACGCGGCTGGTAGTGACCGGCATCACTGCCGTTTCCGCAGGTCGGGGTAGGTAGGGGTATCGATTTGCATCGCTGACGAACCGGTGTGTAACGTTGTGTTCACCAACGCGGGGTGGAGCAGCTCGGTAGCTCGCTGGGCTCATAACCCAGAGGTCGCAGGTTCAAATCCTGTCCCCGCTACCAACACCAAGAACCCCCGCCCGGGATATCCCGGGCGGGGGTTCTTGCTATGTGCAGACCGGGCAGTCGGTAAGAACCCGGGTGTCGATGCGCGCCGATGTCGGGAACCCGTGTGCGCGCCGGCGCGGCCGGCTCCGTGGAACCGGCCGCGCCGGGCTGTGATGTCGGAGCCGGCGCAGACGAGCGTCGAGCTGGGCGCGCAAACTTCTGGCGGTCGGTCGGCCGCCATCCGCCGGGAAGGTGTTCGACGGGGTGGCCGGCAGGTGGAGTCCGCGTCCCCGATGGCCGACGCGGCAGCCGCGCCGGCCTTCTGACCAGGCGATTTGACGTCGGGTGGCACGGTGCGTAACTTATGTCGAGTCAGCGCGCCACGGCGCCGCCCCGGAGGGCCTGGAAGGGTCTGGTTGGGGAGTGGAGATCGGGTTTTGTGTTGACCGCCCCTGAATGTGT